>JABTTW010000001.1:3000000-3300000 GCA_015075745.1 Planctomycetia bacterium | reverse complement strand
GCCCATCGACACCGGCGAGATGTTTGTCGGCGCATTCATCGGCGATCATACCAAGACCGCCATCCGCACCACGCTCCCCACCGGTTGCGTTATCGGCTACGCGTGCAACGTGGCGCTCAGCGGATTCGTCCCCAGCTTCGTCCCCAGCTTCTCCTGGCTGACCGACAAGGGGCTTCAGACAAATGACCCGCAAAAGGCCCTGGCCGTCGCGCGAACGGTTGTGGGCCGCCGCAATCGCACATATTCAAAAGCCGAGCAATCGCTCTTTCTCGCCATCCAACAAAGCGCTTCTGAAATCGAAAACACCCCCTGAATGAAGAAGCCCCGAGCGAGTGCCCGGGGCCTTTCATGAAGCACTTAAATGTCATCGCGAATTGCGATGCGCGAGACGGACGCCTATTGACCGGACCCCGACTCGTAAGACGCCGGCTCGACCTGGCCATTCGGGTCGTAATTGTCAGTCGCCGTCTGGTTGTACACCGGCTGACTCTGCCCAGCCCCGGGCTTGGCGATCAGGTAATAAAGCTTGCCCTCGCTATAGGTAAAGCCCGCGTTCTTGCCCGCCTCATCGCCGACGCCCATGTAAATGTCCGTCCGGCCCGGGGCACGAATCGCCGCGCCGCGATCCTGGTCACAGGCAAAACCCCGCAGCGGCCGCATCGACTCACCCGGCACCAGCGGCACCCGTGTATCGAGAAACGTCAGGGCTCCGCGCGGGAAAATCTCCTTGTCAGTGGCGATGCTGTGGAACGGCGTCACCCGCTCGGCCAGGCAACCGTATGGGCCGCCGCTCGACTCCTGGAAGAAGACGTACCGCTTGTTCTGGAAAAGATAGTAATCCAGATCCTCCGGGTGGCTCTTGAAGTGGTTGATCATCGTATCGAGCGAAAGCCGGAATCGTTCGATCTTCCCATCGGCGATGAGCTGCTTGCCGATCGGCGTGTACTGCTGGCCGTTGTGACCCGCGTACCCGATCTCATGCAGCGTGCCGTCGGGCAATCGAATAAACCCCGAGCCCTGCACCGTAAACACATAAGCCTCGAACCGATCCGAAAGCCAGGCGATTTCCTGTCCGTCGAGCATGTGGCTCGTCTCAATCTCCTCGCGCGAATGCCACGGACCGCCGATCGGGTTGCCCTCCCCGTCCTTCTTCAGGTCCGACGGCAGTCGATAAAGCGGAACATTGAATTGATCAGTACGCGTGAGGCTCCCCTCAAAGATCGGTGAATAATAGCCGGTAAACAGAACCGTGCCCTCGTCATCGCAGCCGATCGACATGTACACGTCGAAGTTGTCGCGAATCAGTTCATCCAGGACCTCGGGCGTGTTCGCCTGATCGAGCACGGTCAGGAAGAGCTTCAAGCTCTCCATCACCTGCTCATGCGTAATCGGGCCCAGCGGATAGTACTTCTTGCTCGACGGCTTGTTCAGGTAGCGAATACTCCCCTCGACGGCGTCGCGCATCGCTGTCCCCTTCGCCTTGTACCACCCCTCGCCGAACTTCGGATACTGAGAAGGGTCGATCTTGCGAAGCGCGAATGCGCCCGGCGGCAGCGGCCTGTCGTAGTCTTTCTGAATATCAACAAGCGGAAGTGGTTCCGGCTTCGAGCAGCCGATCAAAGACAACGTCACGAACGAGCTAATTGCGACGAAGAGCAGACGCGAAGACATGAATGCGACTCCTTTCAACAAGGCCGGCGCCGGTTCCATTCCGGCGAAAATACCCCCTGATCGCGGGGAACGAACCCGGAATCTAACCCAATTCATGCGGGGATTGCAATGCTGCCTCCCTTTCAGGCTCGGATCGTCAAATCCGGGACCTGACGGGACAGAGATGGAAATCATGATATGCGGCCCGCTGGCTTGAAAACCTTGGACCGATCAGGAGATAGGAGATTTGGAAGACCCGTGGGGTCTTCCGGTGGCTTCCGAACCCCTCCGGAAAGCACCTGTTTCGATCGACCCTTTTCGTCAGAGTCGCAATCGTCCGCTACGTTTGCGAGGGCCGCTAGGGGGCTGACCGTGAGGCCGTAACAGCTTCCGGGCTATCAGTGCCCTGAATGAGCTTGAGCTTCTCCAGATTCCCGTTCAGCGTGATGCACCCGCACTTTCCGCACATCCTCGCGCTGACCGCGATATCGGCCGTTCGGAACGTCATGAACTTCACGTCGTAGGGTCGGAAGTTGATCGTACCCGTTGACTGCATCGTGCCCGAGACCAGATCGGCGTTGCCACAGCTTAGACAGCACGGCGTATTCATGACGAACTCCTCAATGCGATGCTCAATATCGGTACCGCCGAGCGCAGGCGCTCGTAACCCCAAATCGGACGGCGCAGCGGCCGGGTTTAGAAGGGTTTGGCTGACTTCGATGGATCCGCAATCCCTCGGCCGCGAACTCGGCCGAAACGTGCGTTATTGAGACGCTGTACCCCGCTTGTCGGCCGGCGGAGAAAGAAGCAGCACCCCGGACTCAAGTAGTCGCAAAAGCGCCTCAAAGAACTCCGCAAATGCGGACTGCTCGTCGAGCGCTTTATCACCCGCTCTCAATTCAAGGTACGCTGCGGCGAAGTCATTGATCTCAATCCCCCGGTCGCGCGGAAGTCGCAGAAGGCTTTCAAACTCAACCGCCGCGAGATCCACCCAGCGAGTCATCAACGATTCCGGTTCCCGCCCACATGCCGCCCTGCACAAAGTCGCCGCCGGCGCCGGCAGCGGATCGGAAATCGTTCCGTCCTTGCGATACCGATGCACCATATTCGCAATGTCGTAATGAAAACTACGGACGACGACATACGCCGGCAAAACAATGCGGCGCATCATCAGTTCCTCGACCGACAGCGCAACGAGTGACACTGCGACCTGCGGTGTGAATCGCTCGTGAGCCACATCCTCTGCGTAGAACACGTCCAGCTCAGACCGCTCAAACTCGACAAGTTCCTCGAGCCCTCCCCAAACTCCCAGCCAGTCCGCCCGCTCGGCGCGAATGAAGTCCGCGAAATCGGCGGCCAGTCGGCGCTGTGAACTGCTCTTCCACGGTCGAAAGCGATGCAGGTCGCGGACCATTTCAAAGTCCGCCAACCTGGGCGGACGGCCATCTCCACCGGCAGCGCGAATTCGATGAATCCCCTCAAATGAAACGGGAAAGACCCACTCCAGCGTCGATCGCTCGCCCGCGAAGATAAGATCGGTATAGGTCGAGAGTCGCCCCGGCGGAATGGACGCAAGATCGTCAAGCTGCTCTGCGGATAGCCGGGTAAACCTCACCTCCAGCGATGATCGGCGTTCTTCCGCTGATAAATCCGCAAGACAGTCATCCAGAATCAGTTCGCGAATCGCAGAAAGGAAGTCCGACAAGGCCATGATTTCAGTTTCTCGTTGTCGAATGGACCACGTCGTCCATCAGTTGCTGAGCCATGTCCGCCTCCTGAATCAACCTCGCAAGTGACGGAATCTCGGCGTCCCATTCCACCAGCGCCGACATCGGACCGGTGCGCCGAATGACCTCGCGATACAGCGCCCACGTCTCATCGCTGACCGGCTTGGCGTGCGTATCCAGCAGGACCTCGCCGTTCTCCTCAAACCCCGCCAGATGCAACTGCACAACCCGCTCCATCGGTATCGCATCCAGAAACGCGACCGGGTCGTATCCCTGGTTCCTGGAATTGAGTACGACGTTCGAGACGTCAAGCAGCAGCCCGCAATCCGCTGCCTCCAGAATTGACGTGATAAACTCCGACTCGCTCATCTGTGATCGCGAAGGCGCCATGTAATAAGTCACGTTCTCCAACAGAAACGGGCGCTCCAGCACATCCTGAACAATCCGAACCCGCGAAGCGACGTTGCGCACCGCCTCCTCCGTAAACGGCAGCGGGATAAGGTCGTTGAGATTCACATGATCGACCATCGTGAAGCAAAGATGATCGCTGTACCACGGGCTCTTGCATTGGTCGCAGAATTCCCGAAGCCGCCCGAGGTGCTCCATGTCCAACGGATCGGTGCTGCCGATTGAGAGCCCCACACCGTGCCCGACGAGCCGATGCGTCTCTGCGATCCGCCGAAGCGACTCCGCCACGAAACCGCCGCGGCCGATGAAGTTCTCCGGGATGACCTCAAACCACTTCACCCGCGGGCGTCGCTCGATGATCTCGGTGAAATGCTGCCGCCGCAGACCGATGCCTGCGCCGAGTCGCGGAAGCGCTTTAAGTTCTTGAACGCTCATGTGCGGGGCTCTTGAAAGAGATTACGGGGCACTGTCAGAATCAAAAAAGCCGGGCCGCCACGCTTGAGTCACGCGACGGCCCGTATCAGTTTCTATCTGGCGAATAGATGTGTCAAAGAGCCGAAGACTACTTCGACTCGCCGCCGCACTTCTTGTCGCCACCGCACTTCTTGTCGCCGCCGCACTTCTTATCGCCGGAGCAGCTCTTCTCGCCCTTGCAGCAGGTGCCGGTGTCGCTGCAGCACTTGTTCTGCTCGGCGCAGCCGCCGCTCGTCGCGATCATGCTGCCGCCGCCGATGAGCGCCGCAACCGCCGTCGCCTTGATCCCGCCGAACGCAAGCTTCTTCATCTTCATCTCGTTCGTTCCTTTCAATGGGGTTTATGAAACAAGACCGGCTCGTCAACCTGCCGGCCGCAATACTCTCAGTATTCAATGATTCCGATCCGGCGACCTTCTCCGGACGCACTATTCATGAATCATCGGACAGCGCCGATTCGTTGCTCCCGGAGCCGGCGATTCTTGCCGAAGGGTTTTGATGTTCCGTTTATCCCGAACTTGCGAGCATTATTGAGCATCGGTCGTAATCGTCAACCCAAACGGCCAATGTCCCCGGACTGCCCCGCCAAGGCTCCAAGGACCGGAAACAAGGTCGCACAAAGGGCCTTTTTCGAATTGGATGTAGGGCACTGGACGGGAGTTACATTTCCCCCCACTTGACCGGGGCTCTTTCAAACCCAATACTTGATTTAAGCTGCAATCCTCGCCGATTGAGGCCCACAGCCGACATGGTCGGGACCGCCTCTGCCTCCGCAGGAGGGGTACGGAGTTATGAGCGTGCTTCCCAGATCATTCCGATCATCACTATTCCTCGCCTGCGCGATCGCCGGCTGTGTTCCAGGCGTCGGCCTGCCCCCAGGTCTTCAGCCGGGCAGCTCCTTTCAGACCGCTACCATCGTCACACTCGATGCCAACGGAAAGGCGTCGATCAGCGGCAACATCACCGGAAACAAGGTAGACGTCCTCGACCTCGGCCCCATGGCGCCGGGCGATCGAGTTATCGTCACCGTAAAGCCTTCCGCCGGCAGCTCGCTCGATCCGGTCGCCGCCCTCTTCGACGCCAATCAGGAGCTCTTCGCCCTCAATGACGACGTCGACTTCGAGGCCGGCATGATCGACTCGGCAATCAACGACGTCGTCGTGACGGCAACAGTCAGATTCTTTTTTGCCATCACAAGATTCCCCCTCGGCAGCCAGGAAGGCGCCTACGACGCCACCGTCGAAGTGATCCGCGGCCAGGCCATGCCCACTCCGCCGGCCCAGGTGCTTCTGCTGAACTTCGCGGGCGGCAGCGTGACGATTCCCGGCGAAGGCACCATCAATGTGAACGCCTTCGACGCCGCCGAGATCGACATTGCTTATGACGGCCAGACGGCTGTGATCAAGGCGAAAATCATCGAAATCGTCAAGGCCGCCTTTGCCACGACGGGAATTCAAGTCGTCACCTCCGACGACGCCAACCCGCCCGCTCATCCGTTCAGCACGATCCTCTTCGGCGGCTTCAGTCCGACCAAGTTCGGCGTCGCTCAGGATGTCGATTCCGGCAACCAGGATCTATGCGACGACGGCATCGTCTTCACCGAAAACTTCGACAAGCCCTTCGCCATGCAGCCCTCCGTCGAAGGAATCGGCGTCGCCATCGGCAACGTCGCGGCTCACGAGGCCGGACACCTGCTCGGCCTCAATCATGTCGCCGACATCACCGACCTCATGGACACCACCGGATCGGCAAGCACCCTGCTCGCAAATCAGATCTTCAAGACCTCGCGCCTCGCCAGTTCCGTGTTCCCCATCGGCCTCCAGAACGGTCCGGCAATGCTCAACCGAGTCATTCCCTCGCCCTGACAACCGCATAATCCATCGCTTCACCCAAAAAAGAACGCCGGATGAGTCGTCTCACCCGGCGTTCAAAAAATTATCGTCGCATCGCCCGTCGCGGGATGATGCCGTGACTCACTTCGCGCAGCACGCGCTCGCGCAGTTACCCCAACCGGCCTTGCAGCACGGCTTCATCCGGCACAGCTTCTGCGTCTTGCCTTCGTGGCTGATCTCCAGGCAGTCGCCGCTGACCTTCGCCACATATTCCCGCTTCGACTCCTTCGTACACAGCATGAGCTTCTCACCCTGCATCATGTAGCAACCCGCCATCGCGTGCGTCTTGCCGCCGCCGTAATCGGCGCTCGCCGCAAAGGTCCCGTCCTGACAAAACGCCACGGCCGCGATCGGGTGCTCCGGGCCTGCCGGGCCGCTGGCCTGCCAGGTCCCTGCGAGAGGCGCGGCGCAACCCACAAGCAGCGCAGCCCCCATCAATACCGGAATGATTCGTTTCAACATGACCGATCCTCCATTTGCCTTCGCCGCACATCGGGCTACGCGCCCCTCGTCACGGCATGAGTTTGTCATCGAACTGTGCCGTCGTGCACCGGCCGGCCTTCCGCGCTCGCGTCCGCTGTACTTCCCGACCACCCGGGCACCGTCCGCAAGTCTCTCGTCGCAGCCTGTGACCGCGAGAGTATCGGGCCGGATTGAACAAAAAGCAGCAATACAATAATCGTGCAAATAACCACACAGGTCCGCAGACCCATGCACGGAGAGGCGACGATTCGCCTTCCCGCGTCCGAGATCGGCCGCAAATAAAGCGCCGCGATGATCCTCAGGTAATAGGCCGCCGCGATCGCCGAGTTCAAGACGCCCACTATGACGAGTACCAGCATCGCGCCCTCGCGCGGCGTGTCGGCATTGCTCGACAAGGCGGCACTGAAAACGTAAAGCTTCCCGAAGAATCCGCCGGTCGGAGGCAGGCCCATCAAGCTGAGCACGCAGACCGCCAGCGCCAGCGATCCCCACGGATGTCGAGTCGCCACGCCGGCCAGATCGTCCAGCGTCTCGGCTGCGTCCTCTTCTCCCTCGCCCGGCTTGCGGAACATCGAGAGCACCGCAAACGCGCCGAGGTTCATCACCGCATAAATCGCCATATAAAAGAGAACGGCCGTCAATCCGCTCGACAGCGGCCCGGCCGACGGATTCGTCGGCGAGCCCGGCCCGGCCAATAGGCCGACCAGCATGTAGCCCGAATGGGCCACGCTCGAATACGCCAGCATCCGCTTCACGTTGTGCTGCATGAGGGCAAGCGTGTTCCCGACGAGCATCGTCGCGGCCGCCATGACCCAGATCAACCAGAACAACCCCTCGCCATAGTGCCAACCCGTGAGCGACAGCACCCGCGCGAGGGCCAGGATGCCGGCGAACTTGGGCACGAATCCCAGCATGCCGGTGACGACGTGCGCCGCCCCCTGATAGACATCCGCGACATAAAAATGAAGCGGAACCGCCGCCAGCTTGAATGCCAGGCCCGCGATCGCCAACAGGAGGCCGAGTACAAAGAACGGATCAGTCGCATTCGAAGGCAATTGGACGAAGGCGGCGATCGACGGGACATCGGACTCGGTGGCAAACATCGTCGTCGTTCCGGTCGCCCCGTAAAGGAAACTAAATCCGTAAAGCGTGATGGCCGCGGCAAATGTGCCGAGGAAAAAGTACTTGCCCGTGGCCTCCTGCGCCCGGATGTCGCGCCGCGAGAGACCGATCAGGATGTAAGTCGGAACACTCACCAGCTCCAGCGCCAGAAACAACAGCACCAGGTCGTTCGCGACGGCGACCAGCGAGATCCCCGCCAATGAAAAAAGCATTAGACTGAAAAACTCGGCCCGCTCGTTCGGCTCGGGCACGTGTCGAAAGGATAGCAGGATGAGCAGCCCCACACCGAGCGACAAAGCTCTCGCATAATAGACCAGCGAATCATCGCGCAGCCCGGCAACAAGGCCCGCACCGACCGGCGTGGTCCATGACCACCACAGCGCCAGCCCCGCCGTCAGCATCGACAATACAAACGCCACCGACGAAGTCGCCCGCGGCGGCGCCAATCCCGTCAGCAATATGACAATCCCACCGACGATCAGAATGATCTCCGGCTGGAGACTGTGCAGCATCGAAAGGCCGTCTGGAATCATCGCACGGCCTCCACGATGACCTCGTTCGAGTCCGCCAGCGAAGCGACCGCGCCGTCGGTTGTCTCAGCGCCCGTCGCAACTGCCTCGGCCACCGGAACAACCCGCGCGAGCACCGCACGGTCAAGCGATGGTCGCATCAACTCCAGCGCCGGCTTCGGATACACACCGAGAAAAAGGCACGCCGCCGCCAACGGAACAAGGATGCCGATCTCGCGAGGGGTCAAGTCCTGCGTCAGTCCGGTCGAGGAATCAAAACCGTGCTCCGGCTCCTTTTCCGGGCCGAACAGCAAGCGACCGACCATGTACAGCATGTAGATGGCCCCGAGCAGGATGCCCGTCGCCGCCGGAACGGCAAAAGCGATGCCCAGCGGCCCCTTGAAGCCGGGGATGATGAACTTTTCGGAGGTGAACGTTCCGAGCAGAACGAGAAACTCGCTGACAAAGCCGTTAAGCCCCGGCAGCCCAATGCTTGCCAAGGTGAAGAACAGCAGAAAGAACGCCATGATCGGCATCTTCCTCGCCAGTCCGCCGATCTTGTCGAATTCGCGTGTGTGATAACGCTCGTAAACCATGCCGACGATAAAGAACAACGCCCCCGTCGAAAGACCGTGGTTCACCATGTACATCAGCGAGCCGGAGAGCCCCGCCATCTGCAGACTGAACATGCCCAAAAGGCAAAAGCCCAGGTGAGAAACGGACGAATACGCGACCAGCTTCTTCATGTCGCGCTGCACCCATGCCGCCAGCGCCCCGTAAATAATCCCCACCACCGCCAGAACGCCGATGACCGGCGCGAGCTCAATGCTCGCCTGCGGAAGCATCGGCAGGCTCAGTCGCATGAACCCGTAAGTGCCCAGCTTCAGCAGGACCGCCGCGAGTATCACCGAACCCGCGGTCGGCGCTTCGGTGTGGGCCAATGGCAACCACGTATGCATCGGAAACAGCGGCACTTTAATCGCAAAGCCCGCAAAAAAGGCGACAAACAGCCACCATTGGGCATCCATCGAAAGCGCGCCCTGTGCGGCCAGCGCATAGAGGCGTTCAAGGTCGAACGAAAACTCCTGCACACCGCCGACCACCATCGTCGACGCCTTCCAGCCGAGATAGAGCACGCCGGCAAACGTGAGCATCGAGCCCGACAGCGTGTAAATGAAAAACATGTCGGCGGCCTTCTGCCGCTGCGTGCTGCCCCAGATGCCGATCAGAAAGTAAAGCGGAATCAGCGTGAACTCGAAGAAGATATAAAAGAGGAGAAGGTCGCGCGCACAAAAGACACCCAGCATCGCTCCGTGCAGCAGCAGCAGCAGCGCGTAATACTCGCGGTGCCGCGTCTGAATCCCGGTGAAGCTCCCCCAGATGGCCAAAGGCGTCAGGACGGCGACCAGAAGAAGCAGGGGCATGCTGATGCCGTCCACTCCCAGGAAATACTGAATCTTCAGCGGAATCGACTCCGCCTCGTCTCCGCCGACCACCCAATCAGCCCGTTCCGTGAGAAAATATCCGCCAAGGTCGGAGCGATCGCTCATCCTGGCGTCGACAAAGAAAAGCATGGCCAGCATCGCCAGACCGAGCGTCAGCAGCGATGCGCCAAACGCGAAGCGTCGCACCGCCGCCCCGTCCCACTTTGTCCGCGAATAAACAACCGCCGCGGCAATGACCGGAAGGAAGATCATCACCGAGAGGATGTGCCGGCCGAACCATGTGTCCACGAGATAGAGCATGATCAAAAAACAGTCCTGTTCGTCCTTCGCCCCGGCTAAGCCGCGACGAGCATCCACCAGAGCGCCACAACCACACCCACGATCATCCCCAGGGCATATCCCTGCATGGCGCCATGCTGCCACTGCCGGAGGCCAAAGCCGATGCTACGCGGCACAAGCGTGATCAACCACAAAATGGTGTTGATGAAATAACTATCGAGGTCGTAGCAGAGATCGCCGAGCCGCCGCAACGGCCGCACAATGGCCGCGTCGTACAACTCGTCCACGTAATACTTGTTATAGAGCAGCCGATAGACCGGCCCCGACACCAGCGCAATGGCCATCGGAATCGTCGGCCGACGCCGATAGAAGTAATACGCCGTGGCAATTCCCCAGAACGACAGCCCCGCCGACACATACATCAGCCAATGCCCGCCGTGCGAAGTACCATGCGCCGCCGCTTCCGCGGAACGAGCATAAAGAATCGAAAGAAACTGATGGAAGCGACCGTGCGGCTCGAAGAAGCCAAACGCCCCGCCTGAATGCATTGTCACGCCGACATATCCCGCGAACACCGCCCCAATCGATAACAGCATCAGCGGAGCCGTAATCCATAACCCGGACTCATGCGCGTGCTCCACGCCCTTCGGCAATCGCACCTGTCCGTAGAACGCCATGTAAATCATGCGAAACGTATAGAACGCAGTGAGCCATCCGGTCGCCAGACCGACATACGCCAAATACGGCATGTCGCTCTCCAGCGCCGCATGAATGATCTCATCCTTGCTCCAGAATCCCGCGAGAAGCGGGAACCCCGCCAACGACAGCCCGCCGATCAAGAACGTGATATGCGTGATCGGCATGCCCTTCCGCAATCCGCCGAATCGCCGAATGTCAATCGTCCCCGCCATCGCGTGCATCACGCTTCCGGCTCCGAGGAACAGCAGCGCCTTGAAGAAGGCATGCGTATACAGGTGGAAGATCGACGACTCGTAAGCCCCGACCCCCAGCCCGAGAAACATGTAGCCAAGCTGGCTGAGCGTCGAATATGCGAGGATGCGCTTCATGTCGAATTGCGTCAGCGCGATCGTCGCCGCGAAAAACGCCGTCGCCGCCCCAAGTGTCGCCACGATCCACTGTGCATAAGGCGCCGCCGAGAAGATGACGTGGCACCGCGCCACCATGTACACCCCCGCCGTCACCATCGTCGCCGCATGGATCAGCGCCGACACCGGCGTCGGGCCCTCCATCGCATCCGGCAGCCAGACGTGCAGCGGAAGCTGAGCGCTTTTTCCGATCGCCCCGCAGAAGAGCAAAAGGGCTATCGTCGTGACCCGCGACACCTCAAGTGAGCCGTCGGCCAGCCCCATCTGCACCTTTGTGAAAACGTGCGAATATTCCAGCGTATCGAAGGTGTAATAGATCAGAAAGATTCCGAGCCCGAATCCGAAGTCGCCGATCCGATTGACGATGAACGCCTTCTTCGCGGCGGCGGCAGCCAAAGGTTTCTGATAGTAAAACCCGATGAGCAGATAACTGGAAAGCCCGACCAGTTCCCACCCGAGATACAGCACCAGGAAGTTGCCCGCCAGCACCAGCACCGACATCGAAAAAACGAAAATCGCCATGCAGGCGAAGAATCGCTCGTAGCCCCGCTCGGCGTGACCGTGATGATCGCGCATGTACTCCTTGGAATAGATGATCACAAGAAGCGAGATCGTCAGCACCGTGAGCAGCATGATGCAGGTCAGCGGGTCCACGCGAAACGTGACGTTCAGCCACGACGTCGCATTGACCATCAGCCAGTCATATACCTTGAATGAACTGAAGACCTGCTGCTTACCTGATGCGCAGCCCTCCTCGATCGTAAGGAAGACTTGTTGAGTGAGCTTGGCGGACAGCCCCAGCGCCGCGGCCACCGGCAGAATCACCAGCCAATGCGACTGAGAGCGAAGCCCGCGCAGGCCGATCAGCCCGACGAGCACCGCCCCGGCCAGCGGCAGCAGAGGTATCCAGATGGCGAGAGTTTGTTGATCCACGAATTCCACTCGCAGCCGCACTTCTTCGGCCGCACGATTAAAGACGGCGCCGCGCTAACCGCGCATCGCGCGCCACTCCTGAGCATCCAGCGTCCCGCGCCGACGATACAGCATCACCACTATGGCGAGTCCCAGACCGGCCTCAACCGCGGCAATCACCAGCACAAACAACCCGAAGGCCTGTCCCATCAGGTTGCCCCGCGCCAATCCCATCGCCACCAGATTCACCAAAACGCCCTGAAACATCACCTCGGTACTGAGAAACATGATGATCAGGTTTCGCCGGGTCAGAAACCCGACGACGCCGATCCCGAACAGGGCCGCGCCGACCACCATCAATGCCGTTGAGGTTGCCATATTCCGAGTGCTTCTACCTTAATCTCGATAATCCCTGTGCCACTTGTCTCACTAAAACGGTGGAACGCTCCGCCCGATCTCTCCCGGCGCCGTCATCGGTGCGCCGTCGTCGGCATGAGGGATTCGCTTCCGCGCCAGGGCGATCGCCCCGACCATCGCCATCGTCAACAACAAACCGGCAAGCTCCACGCTCACCGCAAAATCCGTCATCAGGACTCGGCCGAGCTCCAGCGTATTGGAGCTCGCCGCTGCCGTCGCCTCCGCGACCTCGCCATACGGCTTCCAGTCGTAACCGACTATCACGCCGGCGATCGTCCCGACCAGCACGAATCCCGCCAGGACCGCCGCCATCGGTTCTCGGGCATCGCGGTCGTAGTGCATGGCCTGCGCAAACATCCCGCCGGTCTGCGGCGACGTCTGTTGCGCCAGCATGATGACAAAGACGTATGTGACCAGAATCGCCCCGGCATAGACGATCACCAGGGCCGCGCCCAGAAACTCCGCCCCGACCAGCACCAGCATTGCCGCCGTGCTGAGCACCACCAGTATGAAAAAGATCGCCGAGAAGACCGGCCGCGGGTGCGTCACGACACGAATCGCGCCCCCCAGCGCCAGCACCGAAAGCACGTAGAGATAAACCCGTTGGGCACTATCGCCGAGGACCCGCGCGAGCAGCAGCAGGAAGGCGCCGAACGCCACGGCGAGCAGGGTCCCGACCACGCCCCGTCGGGACGGCCGTCCATCCTTGGGCAGAGCCCAATAGACAGCAAGCGCCCCGAGGGCCGAAACGGCATACGCGGCATAAACCAGGGACACGCCCACTCACAACACCTCACAGAATGACATCACCTTACCGGGCCGTAGATTATGGCGAACCGGCCCCGAGAAGCAATGCCGAATGAATGTGTCTATTTCACAACGTAAAACAGGGGAAATATCCTGAGTGAAAAGCCCTGATGTCCGATTCGCGGCGGCCCGTGTTCGCCGCGGGATTCTCGCCTTACAATTCGCTCCCTGAATTCACCCGGAGATTTGCAAGCCCATGGCGATTCACTCGACCGCGATCATCGATCAACAAGCCGTCGTTCCGCCGTCCTGCGACATCGGCCCCCATGCCGTCATCGAGGGACCGGTCAAGCTCGGCGAGAATGTGAAAGTCTATCCCAACGCCTACATCTCCGGCTGGACGGAGATCGGCGACAACGTGCAGATTCATCCCGGCGCCGTGGTCGGTCATCTGCCGCAGGATTTCCATTTCGGCGGGGAGCGCTCCTACTGCCGCGTCGGCAAGGGCACCATCATCCGCGAGTTCGCCTCGATCCATCGCGGCACGCAGCCGGAGAGCTGGACCATCATCGGAGAGAACTGCTTCATCCTCGGTTACGCCCACATCGGACACAACTGCGAACTGGGCAACGGCGTGAAGCTCTACAACTGCGCCGCTCTGTCCGGGCACGTGATTGTCGGCGACAACGCCATCATCAGCGGCTACTCACTGGTCCATCAGTTCGCCCGCATCGGCGAGTTCGTCATGGTCGGCGGCGGCACGCGACTCGGCAAAGACGTGCCGCCGTATTTGAAGGCCCTTTACGAGTCGCAGTGCGCCGGGCACAACGCCATCGGTCTTCGCCGCTCCGGCCAGTTTTCCGGCGACGAGATTCTCGAAGTCCGCCAGAGCTATCGCACCCTCTATCGCTCGGGCCAGCCGTGGCGAAAGGCCGTCGAGCAACTCGCCGGACAAGTGAAGACCAAGACCGGCAAGCGCATCCTTGAGTTCTGCCAGTCGCCCTCCAAGCTCGGCTTCGCCGGCGGCTGGAAGGTGCAGGACGATCAACCCGACGACGGCGACGAATGATCGCCCGGCTGCTCGAGCTCGGGGGATAACGGAATCGGCTTGTTAGCCTCTGCCGATTCTCGGCGGGGAATTTCCACTTTCGGAATTTGCGATTTCGGCGGATCGACCGGCGGCGGGCCTGCGCCGTGCGCGTCGAATCCAATATCATCAAATCCCGAGCGCCGGCGCCGCATGCCGTGAATGACGAACATCATTCCGGCCGCGGTGAGATAACCGCCGGCGATGCGATAGCCGCGGAACATGAACGTCCCCTCCGGCACGTCGAGATACGCGTTCGTCTCCTTGAAGCGATCTTCGGTCCGCTGCCAGACGAGCAGTTCGCGCGGCGTGTATTCGTAGGGCCCGGGCTGCACGCGATAGGCATGATGGAAGCCCAGCAGCGTCACGACCCCGGCGATGATGCACCAGATCGCCGCCGTCTTAAATTGCCGGTCGATCAGAAACGCCGTGATCGCCGAGATGAGCATACCGGTGATGACAAAGCCGCTGTTTGCTCCCGCCAATGCATAGACCCCGATGGGCCACCACGAATCGGTTCGCCGCGCCGCGTCTTCCAGCGCCGCGCCGTGAGCGTTGATCATCGGGAGTATCCCGCCCTCTGCGCCGACGCCGGCGAGAATCTGCGGCATCAGCAGCACCGCCATCATCGCCACGGCCGGGAAGAAACCGAGGGCCACCGCCGGATAGTGCTTTGTCGGCGTCGCCTCGTAGCTCTGTGCCGCGATCATGACACCGATGTAGAGCACGATGGCCATGCCCGCCTCCATGGGGATGGCGCTGACGATCAGCATCCCCAGGCCCAATAGGAACACGACCGTGAAGAAGACGCCGTTGAGGATGGAGTAACCGCAGCGCGCCCCCAGCGCCTTCCAGCCGGGGTGGCCGATGTAGATCGTCGTCGGGAAGCAGCTCCCGAAGAGGCCCGCGGCGATCGAGCCGATGCCGTTGACCGCCATGCATGGACCGGTCGAGAACTTGTCGCCCGCCGCCTCGGCCGACTCGATGTTCTGCAGCGAACCAATCGCGTTGATCAGCCCCATCGGCACGATGACGCCGAGGAACGACCACAACAGCGTGGTGTCCTGGCGGATAAAATCCCATATCTCGCGCCCGAAGTAGTGCGGCAGGAAGAGCGCCTCGGAGATCGACGACGTCCGAAGTTCATTGAACGTCTTGCCCACGCCGGACAGCGCCGTCCTCACCGCGTCGCCGCTCATCATCGTCGGGCCCAGACCGGGAATCAGCGGCACCGTCCACGCAAGAAGCGTCCCGACTCCCAGCGCCGCGAGCCCGCTCGGCATGCCCATCGGGAAGCGCACACGGGCAAAGTAGCCGATCAGCACGATGAACAGCGGCACGATCGCCACCAGCGGACGCTCGAAGATCTGAAAGGCGAACGGACTGGCGATGAAGATGATCCCGATGGCCGCCAGGGCAGAGAGAAGCGCCGCGCGCGGCGTCACCCGCCGCACCCAGCCGCCGACGAATGCACAAAAGAACTCGATCGCCCCGCTGCCGATGCAGGCGACGAGGCCGATCTTCCACGCCACCTCGCCGGCCTGCTCCGGGCCGAGTTCGCCGAGATACCGCTGATAGACCGGGGCGAGGATGAAAAGGATGTAGGCGAAGACGCTCGGCGTATTGATCCCGTAGGGCAGGGCCGTGCAGGATGCATTCTTGTCGCGCTTGGCGACGCGCCGGGCGTGCAGGGCGTAGTAGATGTTGCCGATCAGCAGGCTGACGGCGATGCCGGGCATCACGCGGCGGAAAAGCAGGTCGTCGGTGAACCCGCAAAGCCCCTTGCAGAGGGCGACGATCACGAGCACCTGGACCAGGTTATCGACGGCCAGGCCGAAAAATCCGTCGAGGTCGCCTTTGACGAACCACTTATATCGCTTCATGGCCTCTTCCTCGTGGGTGCAGAGGTTCCGGCGCGCAGTCGCCCCGGCCCTGATTTGGCCGAAGCGCCGCAAATATTCGCCCGCCCGGCGTTATACCCAGCCCGGACGGGTTTTGAACAGAGCCGCGAGGAAGTCGCAGGGAGGATCGAAAAAATGTTCGGCGACCTCTCGCGCCCGCGACGAGGCCCCGGAACTTCCACACCGGGCGATTCTCCTTCGACCGGCAGCCGCGAAAGACGCTCGCCGGCCGGCCCCAATCGAAGGTGACATAAGGTGACACAAGCCTTTCGGAAATCGTGCCAACGCTTGTGGCGGGCATGGGTTGCGGTGGCAGGTGGAAACGTCGAAAAATCGAAAAGTCGAAACGTCGAAATGGTGCGCGGCGGCGGGGTTGCGCGGGCGGGCATGCATCGGAACCCATCGCGCAAGCGGTGGCTGAGACAATCCTCGAACATGGGCGATGTTGCGATTTCCGGGCGTTGCTTCGCGTCGAGCGTCGTTCTGGCCACGCCTTGCGGCGTGGGTTCTGATTGAGTGCGGCGGCGGGTTTTTGAAGGTGACAATAGGCGAAAAAAGTTCTGGGGGACGCTTGCAACTCTCGTGACGGTCGCGTGTTGGGGCGCTTCGCGAATTGGGCGGATTTTGGTGAAAAACGGCAAAGTGAAACAAGACCAGTGTATGCCCGAACAGGCACGGAAAATTTCGGGAAAGTTCGTTTGTAAGTCCAGAAAAAGCGCCGGTGAAAAAGTGAAACAGGAAATGGGTGAGACATTGAAATGTGCGAGCGAAGTCGCCGGTGATGAGGAGGCGGACAGATGGGTCGTGCGATTGCCATGGCAGGGAATCCCCTCAATGGATCACACTTGCTCCATGTGCGCGCCAAATTGTTGAATCATTAGGCTTGATTCCCTGCGTCGAAACCCTCTTGACACAATTATGGGGGGGGGCGTGTACAATACTTAGCGAAGTGTACATTTGCTGCCGCATGGCAGGAGGAATCATGGCACGCTATTTGTCCAGCTTGTTTGTCTTGGCCTGTGCATCGATTGTCTTCGCAGATCCACCGGGCACCGCACAACTGCCAACAACGCTCATCTATTGCGATAAGTCACCGGGAACGATCGTGCATGCATACGCCTGGCAAGGCGTCGTTTCAGGGCAAAGTCAACAACATGTTCTCACGACTACAGTCGAGGCACTCACGACACGGTTGAATCAGGGGCCATGGAAGCGAGTCATCATCATTGCTCGTCATCAGCAGGACGAGCCGCCGTACGCTTCTGTTGTAAGAGCGTATTGCAACGCTCATCCTAACAAGTCCGTTCAGTTGTTTATCTGGCATGACAACGGTCAGGCACTTCCCGCAAATAAAGCCGTGATTGGCACGACGGCGACCTTGATTTGGAATCGAGGTGTCACGACAACCGGATACGCTATCGCGGGAGCTGGTACGGTGATGGACGCCGCGCAAGCCGTGACGACACCGGGGCTAACCCTTCCGAACTTCTCGGGGATTCAAACAGTGTCTCAGCGCGAGATCGCCGAGTTCTCTGTAGAAAACCAGAATGGCGTGGAGACACTGCTCTTTCCGATTAATCCGTGCAAAACGGGATGCCTTGGGGTTTACATTGCCAAGTTGAACAGTTGCGAAACGGACTTCTCCACTGAGACCGAACGCTGCATGGAATTGCACGGTCCACAGGATGGAGACCCGGGCAATCCGAACGACTTGGCTACATGTTTGACGGGCGCAAGTAATCGCTATTCGAATCGTATCAACGCGGCTGTTGAGGCATACAATCTTTGTATCAAGTGGTGCGACGGTCGAGTCGTGCCCCAACAGCCTGCACCAGCACCTCCCGGCGGCGGTTGATGTCATAACTGACGCATAGGCCATGGGTCGGCGGCCACTGCCTGCGTTTTAATATATAGAGCTGTTCCGGCCACAATCGATGCCGGCAGCGAATACCGCGCATCTACAGTCCTCCGCGACTTGCTCCGACGGTTCAATCGTTCTTACTGGAATCTGTTTGGGAGGCCAAATCGCCGGCGCGCTATTCTTCGCAGGTTTCCGAAGCGATCAGGCGATCGACGAGCATCTCGATGTCGTGATCGTCCAGCGCGGCGTCGCCGTCCATGTCTGAACAGGCGCACGCCTGATCGACCGGCCCCTCGGACGGGGTGGACATGAGGCAGTCGATGAACGACTGCATGTCGGCGCCGGTCAACGCCTTGTCGGCGTCGGTATCGCCGCGGCAGGCGCAGACCGTCTCGACCGGGGTGAAGCTCAACTCGTAAATCGGGCTGTCCGCGTGGACGCCGTTGTGGTCGTGCAGGCGAAAGCGAAGGCTGTAGATGAGGCCGACCGTGCCGGCGGGGATGTTGAAGACGAGATGACCATCGAAAAACGGCGGGCCGAACTCGAACGTTTCACCGGGCACCCAGACGTGCGAGGTGACGATCTGCAGGCCGGGATCGGCGTCGATGAAGATGAACTGGATATCGCAGCCGGGGTCGAGCAGGAAGAGGTCTTCGTCGGACTCGTCGATCTCCGCGGAGGCGATGCCGGGACTGGCATTGGCCGCGCCGATGATGCCGGGAAAGACCGAGGGCGGCAGTTCGATCGGCTGGTTGACTTCGATGTGGACTTTCAGATCACCGGCGGCGCTTTGGCCGATGACGACGCCGTGGGCCAGCGCGAACTGCGCCCTACTGAGGATGACAGCTGTCGCGACGGCGCAAACGATCTGACATACCTTGGCGAGCGGCATGGATGCCCCCTAACCCGAATATTTCATCAGGTCGGCGTTGAATAGGAATAGAAAAAGCCTCGAAGCCTTGTAGACTGGGGTTTCGTAAGAACATTCCGGTCCATAGGCAGGGAGGCTTTTTCGTGACAGACTGTAACAGCAAACCGATGTTCTTTTCCAGTCTCGGCCGCAAGAAAATCGTGGCCGATTTCACAGGCGGAACGCTCACCTCAGACGCCGGGGGTCTGCTGCTTCGGGAGGTCGAGCGGCGTCTGGGCCTGGTCGATCAACTGGCCGGGGTCATCAACGACCCGCGTGATCCGGCCCGAATTCAACATGACCAGCGGGTCATGCTGGCCCAGCGCATCTTTGCCATTGCGATGGGCTACGAAGATCTCAACGACCATCAAGCCCTGCGGAGCGATCCCGTGCTGGCGGTCCTGACCGGGCGGCCGCCGAGCGCGGATGAGCCGCTGGCCAGCAGTCCGACCTTGTGCCGGCTGGAGAACCGCGTCACGCGCGGCGACCTGGCACGAATGTCGCGTGTGCTGGTGGAGCAGTTCATCGCGTCCTATGAATCGCCGCCGGAGGAATTGATCCTCGACTTCGACGCGACCGACGATCCGATCCACGGCAACCAGGAAGGCCGCTTCTTCCACGGCTATTACGACCACCACTGCTTCCTACCGCTGTATGTGTTCTGCGGCTCGCGGCTGCTGGTCTCCTACCTGCGGCCCAGCAACATCGACGGGGCCCATCACGCCTGGCCCATCCTGAAGCTGCTGGTGCAGCGCTTGCGACAGGCGTGGCCCGGGGTGCGGATCATCGTCCGCGGGGATTCCGGCTTCTGCCGCCGGCGAATGATGAAATGGTGCGACCGGCACGGCGTCAAGTACGTGCTGGGCCTGGCCCGCAACACCGTCCTGGAGAAAGCGGCCGAGTCCTTCATGCAGGCGGCCGAGGCCCAGTTCGCCACCACGCAGCAGAAGGTGCGGAACTTCCACGAGATCGAGTACGCGGCGCAGACCTGGGATCGCCCGCGCCGCGTGATCGTCAAGGCCGAGCGGCTGGTTCAGGGGCCCAACGTTCGATTCGTGGTGACCAACCTGACCGACCGCACGCCGAACGATATCTACGACGGTCTGTACACGGCCCGCGGCGACATGGAGAACCGCATCAAGGAGCAGCAGCTCGGGCTCTTCGCCGATCGCACCAGTTGCCACGCCTTCCTGGCCAATCAGTTCCGGCTGCTGTTGTCCTCGGCGGCCTACGTCCTGGTGGAAACGCTGCGCCGCACGGCCCTGGCCGGCACCGAACTGGCCGAGGCCCAGGTGAACACCATTCGCCTGAAACTCCTCAAGGTCGCCGCGCGGGTGGTCGTCTCCGTGCGCCGCGTCGTACTGCGACTGTCGAGCAGCTGCCCCCTGCAGGACCTGTGGCGATCCCTGGTTCCACGACTCCGCCTGATCCCGCCCGCCCCATCATGACCCGAAAAACAACCTGATCACCGCTTGGGGGTAAGGGGGCCCTGCGCGCTCCAACCTCCACCTTCGTCCCTCCGCTCACGCACAAAGCCGAAAAACTCCGTCCATCACCATTCGAAGATCACTGATGAAATATGCGGGCTAACCGTGTAAAGACGAAGAGCTTTGGGGATTATCTGCGAGTGAAGTCGGTTGATTCGAAGCCGTCATCGGCGCGGCAGGCTCACCTGTTAAGGGCGGACCTGCCGCGCCAAGGATGACGGACTTCGCGAGAAAGAATTCGACGATGGTCCCACTAGCGCCGTCGTCGAATGAGGAGACCTGCAACGGCCAGGAGCGAGAGCGCGGACGGCTCGGGCACCAGTTGCCAGAAGCCGCGAATCTCACCGCCTCCAAAAGTGGTGGAATGAATGTTCAAATAAGCGCGACCCTGGGCGATAGCGTTGGCCAAAGCGATCTCCGCGCTGGCGGTGGTTCCGCCATTCGCCGTGATGAAAGACGGGTTGTAGCTCGACGAAAGGGTCATATCCATGAGGATGTCGTACATCCCGCTGGAAACGCCGATCGGGAAGCCCGCGAAGAACGGGGTGGTCGTCATGACGCCTGCCGTGCTGACGCCGGGGACCGCGGTCGGACCGTGGGTGTGGGCGGCGGTGGTGGTTCCGATGAGGCCGGCGAAATCCACATGCATCTGCATGGTGTGAGCGACATCGTCGTAGACCAAAGTGGCGTAGCCGGTGCCGGGGGAAGCGTTCGGCGGCGCTTCACTGGGGCCGTCGAGAAAGGCTTCGTATGAGATGATGGTGGCGCTTGCCGGGGCGACCGCCAATCCGAGCGCGAGCGCACAAATAGTCAGCCTTGCAAAGCGAGTCATTTCCGTTCCTCCGTTCATATGTAAAGATTTCCCGGATAGAAGTGCACGGCTGACCCACCAATGCATTTCTACGGACCCGCCGAATGTTCGGCACAAAGCCCTTGCTCGGTGAGGAAAAGCGTACCGGAACTCACGGTGAAAATCAAGCCGCCCGCGGCGGATGTCGAACCCCTCTCGCGGCGTCGAAAGCATGTCGAGCCGTAAGCTGAAATGTCGATTTGATAGGAAGTTACGGCCGCGCAACGCAGGCGGCGAATCGCAAATTGCCCCGGTTTGCCAGATTCCCGCCCGCGCACTCATAATGTACGCCCAGACGCGGAACACCGAATCCCAGGAGGCGACGCCATGAGTACGAATCGATTGTCCCAGGTGCAGCAGGCGATGCAGGCCGAAGGCCTCGACGCCCTGTTCGTCGCCAATCCGAAAAACGTCCAGTACCTCGCGGGCTTCAAGACGACGATGCCCGGCGAGGTGCAGCACTTCGGCGACCCGGAAGGCTACGCCGTCATCTACAATGGCGAGTGTCATCTGCTCTGCGACGGGCGATACATCTCCGGCGTGCGCAAGCTCTCCGGCATCACGCCGCAGCTCATCACCTCGCCGACGACCGCGCGCACCTTCGCCGACAAGATTCGCGAAATCATCGGCAGCGGCCGCAAGACGGTCGGCTTCGAGCGCGGCGCAGTCCTTTATGGCGACGCCGTGGCACTGATGGAGTTCTCGCCCGACATCGACTGGAAACCCGCCGACGACATCCTGACCACGCTGCGTGTCATCAAGACGGCCGACGAAGTCGAACTGATCCGCAAGGCCCAGGCCATCACCGGACAGTGCTTCGATCATATGAAGGCCTTCATCAAGCCGGGCATGACCGAGAAGCAGGTCGGCGTGGAGATCGAAACTTTCCTGCGATCCAACAGCGACGGTAACTCATTCGCGCCGATCGTCGGGTTCGGCGAGACGGCCTGCAATCCGCACTACACGCCTTCGCCGACGCGCAAGCTCGAAAAGAATCAGATGGTGCTGCTCGATTTCGGCGGCATCTATGAGGGATACTGCGGCGACATGACTCGCATGTTGTTCTTCGGCAAGGCGGACGATCGGTATCGAGAGGTGTACGATCTCGTGCTGACGGCGCAGAAAACCTGTATCGCCGCGGTGAAGCCGGGCGCCATCTGCCACGACCTCGATGCCGTCTGCCGAGACTACTTCAAATCGAAGAACTGCGCCGACGCATTCATGCACGGAACCGGCCACGGCGTCGGACTTGCGATTCACGAAGACCCGCGGCTCAAGCCGACCTTCCGCAATCCCGTCGCACCGGGCATGGTCTTCAGCGTCGAGCCGGGATTGTACTACGCAGGCTGGGGCGGCATTCGCATCGAAGACCTCGTCGCGGTGACGCCGACTGGGTGCGACAACCTCACGACCACGCCGAAAGACTTGATTGAGATCCCGGTATAGTGACGCCAAGCTCGCTGGAGAACCACGCGATGAAGCATGCTGTGGTCTTGACGATGACGGTGGCCGCCTCCCTTCTGTTCGCCGGATGCGCAACCGAGACGACAACGAAAGAGTCGGCCGATGCCCCGCGCATCACGCAGGTGGAGTCGCCGCAGGCGCTGAAGAATCTGATGGCCCACAGCGATGTCGAGGTCATCCATTCCCTTGATCACGAGCACTTCGTCAAGGGCCACATTCCCGGGGCGGTGAATGTCGACTATGAGAAGATGACCGAGTCGATGCTGCCTGCCGACAAGGACAAGCCGTTGGTTTTTTATTGTGCCGGCGGCGGCTGTCCGGTCAGTCGCATGGCGGCGGACAAGGCGATCCGCTGGGGGCATCGGAATGTCAGCGTTTTTGAGGGCGGGATCAAGGCCTGGCAGAGCGCGGGCATGACCGTCGCAACGGGCGAGTAATCTGCATCTTCAACAGTGAGACCGCGGACCTGCTCAAACGCTCGACGGCTCCGCGGAGTCCGCCCGAAGGCACGCCGCCCAGGCCGGCGCGTTGCCGATCAGGTGTTGCTCAATCTGGCTGCAACCGTTCGCGGGGACCACGCTCCATATCAGCCTGCCGATCGGCGACAGCGGCGGTGGATCGCGCGTCGTCTCGACCAGGCATTGCAACAACGCCTGCTCGATGCGACTCTTACCCAGCTCCGGTTGTTTCATTTCCTGCCAGGTCCGGACGATCTGCTCGACGATGTCCGACTCAGAACCCTCCTGCGCCTTGAGGCAGGCAAACGTCAGCAAGGCGGCGGCTTCCAGTCGGAAATCGCCGTGGTAGGCAATGCCGAATTCTCGCGCGGCCTCCTTCACCCGACCGTGCCGCAGATGATCGGCGGCCAGCAGGAATGATGCGCCGGCGTTCGGCGCCGCATCATCGAGTAGCGCCCGCACGGCGGCGGCCCGCGATTCGGCCGTGCTGCCGGTCCATGCCGCGATGGCGCGCGAGCCTGTCTCAATCCGCCGCCGCCTTGAAACGAAGGCCGCGACGACGACCAGACCAACGAACAACACGCCGATAATCAGGACGAATCTCACGCCGATTCTTGTAGTTTGCGGCCGATATCGTGTCAATTCGACCGACGGCCACGTCCGTATCGGGCCTCCAACCGGCGGATGCCTTATCTACAAAACTGCTCACATCGTGAACGAACCCGGACGATGAACGACACCGGGAAGCTGTCTGCTCGTGCGCAGCCGCGCTACGGGGAGAGCTTCGGTTCTGGGCTTCGCGGTTTGATCCATGATCCGGCCGCGATTCGGTGATTCTCGGTATTCCTCGGCGACTTGGGGAAGACCTGCAGGGCATTCGGGGCGACCATCGTGCACTCAAAGTTCTCCACAATTGATCCCCAGCGCAGTGGTTCGACCGCGAGGCCCTCACGGACGGACGAGTCACCCGTAGACACATCCAATCGGGCGCGTGACGAGCTGCTTCGGTCCGTCTTCGACACGACCGTGGATGGGATCATCGTCATCGACGCGACCGGCATCATCGAGATCGCCAACAACGTCGCGACGAGGCTGTTTGGTTACTCCGAGGAGGAGATGATCGGACACAACGTCAAGATGCTCATGCCGTCGCCCTATTGCGATGAGCACGACGCCTATCTCCGGCATTACCTGCAAACCGGCGTCCGAAAGATCATCGGCATCGGTCGCGAGGTCGTCGGCCGTCGCCGGGACGCTTCGACATTCCCCATGGACCTCGCCGTCAGCGAGATGGTGGTCGACGGCGTTCGCAAGTTCACCGGCTTCGTTCGTGACATCTCCGACCGCAAACAGGCCGAGTCGCAGGTGGCGGCCCATGCCATGGCCCTGGCCCTGGCAAATGAAAACCTTGAAGCGCAGCGGGACAAACTCGTCACCCAGGGCCGCAAGCTTGAGGCGGGCAACGCCGCCCTTCAGGACGCCATGATCAAGGCCGAAGCCGCGACTCAGGCCAAGAGCGAGTTCCTCGCCAACATGAGCCATGAAATCCGAACGCCGATGACCGCCATTCTCGGTTACGCCGAAATCCTCGGCGGACTCGCCGCAAAGGCAGACGCCCCGCGCGAATGGCAGAACGCCATCGCCACGATCCGCAAGAACGGCGAACACCTCATCGCCATTCTCAACGACATCCTCGACCTCTCCAAAGTCGAAAGCGGCAAGCTGACCATCGAAGAGATTCCGACGGACCCGCGCGACCTCGTCGCCGGGGTCTGCGAACTCATGAGGAGCCGGGCGAATCTCGGCGGACTCTATGTCAATCTCGAAGTCGAGCGCCAGTTGCCCGCCGCCGTCGAGACCGACCCGACGCGCCTCAGGCAGATTCTTCTCAATCTCGTCGGCAATGCCATCAAGTTCACCCCCCAAGGCGGCGTGACCGTTCGCGTCTCGAAACCCGAATCCCATGATGACCTGATTCAATTCGACGTCATCGACACCGGCCTCGGCATCAGTCCGAAGAAGCAGAATCAGTTGTTCTCCCCGTTCTTCCAGGAAGACTCCTCCGTCACCCGGCGCTTCGGCGGAACGGGCCTGGGACTCGACATATCCCGGCGGCTCGCCCGGCTGATGAAGGGCGACCTCGTCCTTGTCGGATCCAAACTGGGAGAAGGCTCGCATTTTCGAGTGACCGTTCACGCGCGACCCATCGATGTCGACGTGATGGGCGCTGTCCAGTCTCGAAATCACGGTCACCACGATCTGGATATGTCTTCGGAACCGGAGTTAAGGATCGACGGACCGTATCGCATTCTCCTCGCCGAAGACAGCCCGGACAGTCGCAGGCTGATCTCGCACTTCCTTACAAAAGCCGGCGCCCAGGTGACGGCGGTGGACGACGGTCAGAAGGTCATCGACGCCGTGCAGGTCGCCTCGAATACGGACATAGCCTTCGACTTGATTCTCATGGACATGCAGATGCCCGTCCTCGACGGATACGCCGCCACGCGTCAACTGCGCAAGAGCGGCTGCAAACTGCCGATCATCGCGCTGACGGCCCACGCCATGGTCGAGGATCGGGCGAAATGCCTCAGCGCGGGATGCGATGAATACGAATCCAAGCCGATCATGCGCGCAAGACTGATTTCACTGATCAACGGCGTCGCAGCGCGTGCGAAGGCCGCGATCGCCGAATGCGGGGTGCCATGAGTATGATCAATAATGGACAGATCAAGGTTCTTGTCGCCGACGACAATCGGGCGTTCGTGGAATTGATCGCCTCTTTTCTCCAGAAGAGAGGACTTCTGGTCCTGACCGCGCGGGACGGTCGCGAAGCGCGAAGCATCATCGAGAACCACGGGCCCGAGCTGGTCATCACCGATCTGGTCATGCCCGTCCTGAATGGTTTCGAGCTGTGCCGCTTCATTCGAACTGCCGAGACCGTCGGCTTCACCTATGTCGTGGTCATGACCGCCAAGTCCGACGCGGCCACGCTCTCGGCGGCCTTCGACGCCGGCGCGGACGACTGCATCCGCAAGCCCTTTAACGAGCAGGAACTCATTTCGCGTGTCCGGTCGGCCGAGCGGATCATCCGCCTCGAGGCCTCCTACCGGCAGAACGCCATGCGACTCCACAGAGTCAACGCAGAAGTCGCCGCCGCCAATGACCGGCTCCTGCAAAAAGCCAGCATGCTCACCGCCTCCAACCAGACCGCGACCATCGAGAAGGCCGCCGCCGAAAAGGCGTGTCGGGAAAAGAGCGACTTCCTGGCCAACATGAGCCATGAGCTCCGCTCGCCGCTCAGCGCCATTCTTGGGTACGCCGAACTGCTCCATTCCGATGGCGACATTAGCAAGGCCCCGCCCCAGCGCGTCAAGGCCCTCGAAACCATCCTTCGTAACGGCAACCACCTCCTCGAAGTCATCAACGAAGTCCTCGAGCTGTCGAAGATCGATGCCGGACAATTCCGCATCGAGCCGGCCCCCTGCCGGCCCGTTGACATCGTCGAGGAAGTACGAGACCTGCTGCAGGTCATGGCCGACGAAAAGGGACTCGGCCTCACCGCCGACGTTGACGGCCCGATACCCGACATCATCGAGAGCGATCCCGTGCGGATCAGGCAGATTCTGATCAACCTCGTCACCAACGCCATCAAGTTCACGGAACGAGGCAGCGTCAGAATCGTGCTGCGGCAGTCGCGCAACAATCAAGACAACGTCTGCATGCAATTCGACGTCATTGACACCGGGATCGGGCTCACGCTCGCGCAGCAGAGGGATATCTTCAACAGGTTCAGCCAGGCGGATAATCAGGGCCGTGCATCCGGTCTCGGCACGGGCCTGGGGCTGGTCATCAGCAAGCAGTTCGCCCAGTTGCTCGGCGGAGACATCGAGCTGGACAGCCAACCGGGCAAGGGCAGCACCTTTCGGCTCACGGTCGCGACCGCGGGCGTCGGTCAGGATGCCGCGGCTGACGCACGATCGCTGCCCGATGCTGAGCCGACGAATACTCTCGATCGCGAGCATCCATCATCCAGCCTCGGCGCCGTTCGAGTGCTCCTCGCCGAAGACAACGAGGATTCACAGCGGTTGCTCTCCGAATTCCTGCGCCGAGCCGACATCGATTCCACCGTCGCACCGGATGGAAAGGCCGTCGTCGAAATGGCGCTTGCCGCCGAATCCTCGGACAAACCGTTCGACATGATTCTCATGGACCGACAGTTGCCCATCATGTCCGGCGTCGAAGCGACCGCCCAATTGCGCGCCAGGGGATTCCGCAAGCCGATCATCGGCCTCAGCGCCGGCATCCAGCCTCACGAGATCAACCAGATGATGGAGGCCGGCTGCATGGCCTGCGAAGCAAAGCCGATCACCCAGGAAAAACTCATTCACACGATTCACCACTGGATACACCACGAAGGAGGAATTGACATGGGCCAAAAGAACGCAACATCTGAACCGATCATCAGCACACTGGCCGGCGATCCGGACATGCACGAGCTGGTCAGGGAATTTGTCGACGCATTGCCCGGCAAGGCATCGCAGCTCCAGGACATGCTCGCCGCCCGGGATATCGAGTCGCTCGCCCGACTGGCTCATCAACTCAAGGGCTCCGCGGGCGGATATGGATTCCCAGCCATTACGGATCATGCCGCCAGGCTGGAAGACACCGCCAAACACACCAAGGACATTCAGAAACTCAACGATCAGGTCCGCCAGATCGCGGATATGTGTCATCGGGCCAGCGGCGCACCGCGATAGTCCACAAGAGTCCATATGGTTAAACGACTGCTCATCGTTGATGACGACAGCTTCAGCGTCCGGCTGCTGGAGAAGTACCTCGCCAATTCGGGGTACGAAATCCACAGCGCCCCCAACGGCAAGGAGGCCCTCCACATGGCGCTCCAGATTGCCCCGGACATCGTCATTACGGATTGGGTCATGCCCGAGATGGACGGACTCGCCCTGGCCAAAGCGCTCCGACAGCAGGAAGGCATCGGCTTCACCTATGTCGTCATGGTCACCGCGCAGTCGGACATCGAAAACCTCGTGGAGGCCTTCGAGTCGGGCGTCGACGACTTCCTGAAGAAGCCGATCAACCGAACCGAGCTCACCGCCCGGCTCAGGGCCGGCGAGCGCATCATCGACCTTGAGCGCCGCGCCGTAAAGCGGCAGCGGGAGATTCATCGCCTCAACGCGGAGATGGCTGTTTCACACCAGAAGCTCGAGGCCCTGAACAACAAGCTCAACATGATTGCCGTGACGGATGAACTCACCGGCCTGCTCAATCGCCGCGAGGCAATCGGCCGACTCAGGGAACAATGGGAAAACCAGAGTCGATACAAGTCCAGCTTCAGCATCGTCGCCATGGACATCGACCACTTTAAGCAGGTCAACGACACCTATGGACACGCCGCCGGCGATCTGGTTCTCAAGTCCGTCGCCGAGTGCATGAAGGAGACGGTGCGCACCACGGACATCGTCTGTCGAACCGGCGGCGAGGAATTCCTTGTCATCTGCCCAAACGTCGGCAGTGAGGGCGGCGCCACCTGCGCCGAGCACATCCGCGCAAGTGTCGCGGCGATGGTCTGCTCTTTCGAGGGAGTGACCATTCCCGTCACCCTCAGCGCGGGCGTCGCCGAGCGAACGTCGAGCCACATCACGCCCGATGATGTGCTGGTCGCCGCCGACAAGGCGCTCTACGAGTCCAAGCGCTCGGGGCGAAATCGCGTCACCATCGCCGAAGCCGTCCCCACCCCTTGATTCGCCGCCGGGCCGCCTCGACACTACCGTTGATGTCCAGGCCCTACGCTCAAATTGAAAAGTCGATTCGCCCCCCCACCGGCGACCGCGATGCCGACATGCAGGCCTTCGTCGATGCGACGTGGCCCGCGCTCCACCCGGCGGGCATCTCGTGGCTCGGCTTTTATGTTGACCGCGGCGGCGACGAGCTCATTCTCGGCCCCCGGCGCGACAAGCCAGCCTGCTCGCCCATCGGCCTGCATGGCGCGTGTGGAAAGTCATTCACGTCGAGGCAGCCCCTTGTCGTCCGGGATGTCGCCGACCTGGGAGCCAACTACATCGCCTGCGACCCGCGCGACAAGTCCGAAGTCGTTGTTCCACTTATTGACGCACTAGGCGCATGCTGGGGCGTGCTGGATCTCGACAGCTACGACGTCGGCGCCTTTGACGACTCCGACGTTCTTGGACTGAACATGCTTCTGAGAAAAGCGGGGCTCACGACCTGACATCGACCGATGCGGGCGCGACTTAGTCTTTCACCACCGGATAGCCCGCCTCGCGCCACGCACGAATCCCCCCGTCCATGGAGATGACGTTGCGATAACCCATCTTCTTCAGCGCCTCGGCGGCCAGCGCCGATCGATATCCCCCGCCGCAATACAGCACAACCTCTGCGTTCGCGTCCGACACGCGTGCCTCGATGTCGCGCTCAATGACGCCCTTGCCGAGATGAATCGAATTCGGCAGATGTCCCTCGGCCCACTCGCTCTCCTCGCGGACGTCGATCAGATAGAAATTCTCGCCGCGATCGATGCGCGGCTTCACCTCGTCGATCGTCACCTCATGGACGTGCTCCCGGGCGTCATCGACGAGCTTCAGAAACCTTGGTGCATGTTTGGTCATAGCGTGCCCTCCACTTTCATGGGTGCGAGTTCGATTCCGATTCTCCGAGCCAGCTGCGGCCCGGTCAAGGACGCCGCCTCCATTATTTGACTTTGCTGCGCCGACTCGATCTACTGCCGAAGGGAGAAGTGGCCGCATGGCGATTGCCGTCGCGATTACGCGCGATTTAATTTTTTCCACCAAGATCACCGGTACCGGCAAGTCCCTGGGGCTGGATGCTCGCGCCGCCTCGCTGCCCAGCGCTGCCCGCGCCGCCCTTTCCGGCGGTGATACGCGGCTGGTCTTCGTGGACATGGCCCTGCCGGAAAGTGAAGGCGTCGACGCGATTGCCCACGCCGCCGGCCTCGACCCGCGACCGACGATTGTCGCGTTTTATTCGCATGTGGACGCCAAACTGGCCCAGATGACGACCGAGGCCGGGGCCGACATCACCCTGCCGCGATCCCGCTTCACTGAGGAGCTGCCCGCGATTTTCCAGAAGTATTGCGGGGCCGCGGCCTCCTGACCCCCTCCCATCGAAAACGACGGCCGGCCGACCCGTACCTTACGATTAACGAGCCGGTTTCATTCGCGAATTGTCGTTCGCCCACTGCGAAAGGAGCGGCACGCGGGGCACGACCTGTCGCACATCGACCAGATCACGCGCTATCTCGCGGCGATTCGGGAGCGATGATCGGAACGCCTGCCTTGGCGGGCAGCGGCGCCGACCACGAACGCATCACGTCCAATCCGATCGCCGAGAGGATCAGAACCGATCCGCCGGCAAAGTAGATCGTGAGCGGCACATCGAAGAACACCCGCTCCACGAGGACGGTGATGAGGAATTGTGCATTGACCACGATCATCGCCCGCGTGGCGTCGTATTTGGCGATCACGATGTAAGTCAACAGATAGCCCAGATAGCTGCTGACCACGGTGATGAAGAAGAACCCGCTGACTCCCCGCCACGTGACGCCGGGCGCGTCAAAGGATCGCAGCGACCACAGCCCGAACGGGGTATGCACGGCAGCGCCGAGCAGGAACACCGCCGTCAGCGAAGCCAATGCGCCGTACTTTTGCAGGAATGCCTTGCTGGAAATGACAAACGCCGCCCACGACGCGACCGCCAGCATCAGCAGCAGGTCGCCGAGGAACATGTCGCTCCAGCCAGACGACGATTGAAACGAAACGCGCAGCGATGGGTACAGCACGCACGTGGCCCCGGCGAAGGCCAGCACCGCCGAGACGAGCATGATCCCGGAGTACGACGACTTCCGCGCCAGCACCGACCCCCAGAACACCAGCACCGGCGTCAGGGCATAAAAAAGCGCGGCGTGCGATGCATTCGTCAGCTTGATGCCCCCGAGAAAGCCGAGCTGATTGATCGGCACGCACAGCAGCGAAATGCCAAGTAGCGCCGGCAGATGACTCCGATTAAACGGCAGCCGCTGGCCCCGTGCCCGCATGGTGGCGTAGAGGAGAATTCCCGCGGTCCCGAATCGCAGCCAGGCGGCGAACATCGGCGGAATCTCGTCCACCGCCATCCGCGCCCCGATCGGCGTGAGCCCGCCGATGACGGTCATCAGGATGAGAGAGATTACCAGCCCCATTTACCCACCGATCACGCCCTACCGGGCGATTGATTGCTTACCTTCGTACTTCGCGCGTTCGCCTCCGTTGCGCCGCCATCGCGAAACACTGTAGCGCCGCCCCTTAGGGTCGGCGAATGCGCCCGCGATTGTATGCCCGCCGGCCGCACGCCGTTAATCGACACCGCCGGGGCGAAACCAACAGCGCCGGCGGAGCAAAATCGAAGGTGACATAAGGTGACACACGCGATTTTTTTCGCTCGAAACTCCTGTGGCGGAAACGTGTTGGGGCAAGTCGCGTTTTCGGCGGTTTTTGGTGAAATCGGCTGGCACAAGGAGGCGCCGCGCCCTTCAGGGGTAAGGGTTTCAGAGGACAAGGGGCCGAGTGATTTCGCTTCCGCATCGCGCGCCATCCAGCCGAGCATGGGTGGATTGAACTCTATTCATGAACACTTGCTCCATGTCCGCGCCGATGCCGGGTGACCGGAGCGAATGATCCATCGTGAGACATGAATGGCGAGATGTTCTTGGAAGGATTGCCGCCGCTTCACGCAGAGCGCGGAAGGGGGTACGGAAAAAGGGCGTGTCCCCAGCATGCCTCATAACGGGTCACGTCCACGCGTATGGCGTTGAATTGTGAGGACCAGGAAGTACTTGCCGCAGTTGCTCCTGACTACGGCCGTATCACCTACTCGATCGAAGACGACCGTTCCTTCTATTTTAATCTCAATCTCTTTCCGTGTAGTGTTCTTGCGCTCAAAGCTAACATCCGCCTTCAGCGGAAAGCCTTTGGAAATGACCTTGTGATAAAGGATGCCCTCGAATTCGCCTTGGGGATTCTCAGGTCTTGAAGTGGCTTCGTCCGCGTCGATCTCGCGGCTTTGATAGCCACACCCCCCGACATCCTCATCGGGAACCGCTCCTATTGGACAAGAGAGCTTGTGTTTGTATTGGACGGCCCCCCCTTTTCTTATGAGTCGAACATATGAATCTGTTTTACCTCGATCGACCCCACCTGTCGCGATGACGATAGCGTTCAAGTCGTAGTCGTCGCCCGCATGACTGCCCACCTCGGTGACGCCTGAGTGCGTGCTGAGAGCAAAGACCGGCAAGAAAGAAACAGCTATTAGCACTGCGATCGTACTACACAACCGATTCATGTTGTCTCCTAGTCGATTTTGTAACGACTGCAATCGACACAACGGACTTTCAATTCCGCCAGGACGTCATCCCGATCTGATGACAACGTCCTCTACGAATTCGTTCCCGCCTTTCGCCGGAGGGTGTAGCCCAGAACGCCGTCGATCCATGCCCGAATAGCCTGCGCGCCTTCAGAATTGCTTGCCAAATTACTGATGCCACTTCGTCAAGAATGTATCACGGTGTTCTTCCGTGATCGTGCAAAGCCGCGTCGATACGTGATCCGTGCCATCAATGCGAAATGTTCAGAGCACGCTGTCGCTGTTCGCATCAACCCGCGACTTTGAAATCCATGCTGCGCGCTTCGGTGACTCGGCGGGAGGCGTCCAGTATTTCGATGCTCACCAGGTTGCCCTGCGCATCGTAGTCCAGGATCACGCCCGGCTTGTCCTCGTCGCTTTCCGCAACAGGATCGGAGCGAAGCTCCAGCGTCAGCGTATCGGTCCTGGCGTCGTAGGTGGCCTTCATGGGCTTCTCCTGTATTTCTCTATTCTACTCGTTCGGTAGGCGGTTACCACTTCGGGATTGTCGATCAATGTCCACGAATACACGCAGGAGATGGTTGCCTGACAAATCCTGCGCGACGACACGGCCGGGACGATCGGGCAGCACGGCTTCAGGTTGTGCCAAGATGCGTCGAACCTCGGATTCGTCGATGCCGCGCCGAACCATCCGTCCCTTGGCGTGATCGGTCTATACAGCAGAGCCGATATCAGCCATTTCGAACACTCGCTTTACAGCACCCTAAACCACGCCGCCTTCAAATACGCCGACTCCGGGCAGCTCATCATCACCGGGTGGTCCGCCGCCGCGCCGGTGTACTCGAACAGTTGTAGGTTCCTTCCTATCGGCCGAGCCCGCTGCACCGTCTGCACGAACATGTCGCGAAATGCGACGGCTATCGCATCACGGATGCCATCGCGCAGCCAAGACGCCGTCGATCGTCAAGTCTTCGTCGAGGGTTTCCCAGCGAAGCGCCCGACCCCGGGCTTCGATGCGCATCTCGCGCAGTTGCTCGTCCGTCGCATCGCGCAGGCGCCGAAACCTGTCAGCCGGAAATGCGATCTCGCGCCCGTCCTCAAGTTCGATGCGCACCTTGCGCCCGTCGATCCATGCCCGAACGGCTCGGGCGCCTCCGGTATTGCTAGCCAAAGTACTCATGCCACTTCCTCAGGAACTCTTCACGATGTTCCTCGGTGATCGAACAAAGCTGCGTCAACTCATGCTTCTTCATACCGTCATTATACGCTAACGAGACCGGATCCAGCCAGAATTTGCACGTATCGTCGTCGCGGCGCACATGGACGTGGGGCGGCTCATGACCTTCGTCGCTGTAGAAATGAAATCGAAACCCCTGCCAACGGAAGATCGTAGGCATATAGACCCTCACACGCTCAATGGCCCTCATAGCACCCGAAACCACGCCGCCTTCAAATAAGCCGACTCCGGGCAGCTCATCATCACCGGGTGGTCCGCTGCCGCGCCGGTGTACTCGAACAGTTGCAGGTTCCGCCCCATCGGCCGGGCCCGCTGCACCGTCTGCATGAACATGTCGCGCGAGATGAGGCCGCTGCAACTGCACGTCAGCAGGATGCCGCCGGGCCGGACCATCTTCATGCCGAGGCTGTTGAGGTCGTGGTACTTCCGCAGGGCATCGTCCACCAGCGTGCGCGAGGCGGCCAGCTTCGGCGGGTCGAGGATCACCACGTCGAACTGCCGATTGATGGCCAGCATCTGCCGCAGATAGTTGAACATGTCCGAGTGGACCAGGCTGAGGCGCGTGTTGTTGAGGTTGACGTTCTCCTTGGCGATGGCCAGGGCGTCTTCGTCGATGTCGACCGAGGTCACTTCCTTCGCCCCGCCGAGGACCTTGGCGGCCAGGCCGAAGCCGCCGGTGTAGCAGCAGCCGTCGAGCACCGTCGCATCCTTGCACAGGGTCGCCAGACGCAGGCGATTGTCGCGCTGATCGCAAAAGAAGCCGGTCTTCTGCCCGCCGGACGCATCGACGCGATAGCGAATGCCGTGCTCGCGGATCGTCACCTTGCCGGACATCTCGCGCTCGTCGGCGCGAACGCGAAAGCCCTCGATCCGCTCGATCGCCTCGTCCGCGCGGATGATCGTCCGCCACGTCGGCGAGGCCTTGTCCGGCCGGTCGAGACTTGTGGGCGGCCCCATCGCCTCGGCCGCCGCGCGCATGAGCATTCCCGCGCGCTGGTAGATCCCCAGCGAGAAGACCTCCATCACCAGACAATCGGCATAGCGCTCGAGGATCAGCCCGCTGAGCCCGTCGCCCTCGGCGTGGACGAGCCGATAGGCGTCGGTCACCGCGTCGAGATTAAGCGTCCGGCGAAACGCCACCGCCTGCGCGATCGCCGATTGCCAGAAGGCGTCGTCGATCGGCCGGTCGTCGTGCGACAGCATGCGCAGCACGATCTGCGACTTGGGACTGTACATCCCTCGGCCGAAGAACCGCCCCATCTTGTCGTAGACATTCACGACGTCGCCGGGCCGCGCCGCCGGGTCCGCCGTTCGCACCATTCGCTCGAAGATGAACGGGTGAAACGATGCCGAGCGCAGTTGCACCCACGGCGACTGTGCGCCGGCCGGCGCCGCCGCCCCCGCATCGTCATCGCGCCGGCTGCCTGGCGCAGGACCGCGACCGGCACCGCCCGGCCTCTCCCGCCGCGGCGGTCGATCCCCCGGCTTTCGACTGTATCTTGCATCTGCCATAGGCCCTAGTGTCGGTGCCGCCACGGGCAAACGCAAACCGGGCGCGATTCGGAGTGTTTGTTCGGCGTCGGAGGCATCCACGGCAGCGGCGAAGACGCCCAATCGGCCGCTTTCGCCGATTTACATCGCAAATACTCGACAAAAACCCTCCATCCGACGCATAATGATGCGGGGGAGAGAGCGTGAGCCAATGCCGAAACAATTGCCCACCCTTGGAGGTATTCCCATGCCGATCGAAGAATTCATGAAGCAGCAGTACTTGACGCTCCGCGATGAGATTCGAGCCAGCAAGGCGCGCATCTTCATCATCCTCGTCCTCGGGACGATGGTGATCCCGGCCGTCGGCTACGCTGCCCTGGCGTCCAATGCGGTCTTCGCCTCCGCATCGATGCCGTTCATCATCCTCGTGCTGATGCTCGCCTTCGTGATGGAGCAGAACTCGATCATCCGCGCCGGCACCTACCTCAAGCATCACGTCGAGCCGCACATGGAAGGCATCACCACGTGGGAGGCCTGGCTCGAGGGGAACAAGTCCCTGCGCGATACCGATCGCTACTTCTTCGGTACGTTCCTATTGGTCTTCTTCGTCTTCTACGCCATCGGCACCGGCTCGGCGCTGGAGTCGCTCAACGGCCAATACCCCAATCAGGGCTGGTACGGCGGCGCGGCCTACGCCATCGGCGGCCTGTGGTTCGCCATCGTCCTGTTCCGCCACTGGCACGCCTGCACGGCGACGGATTGAGTCGAATCGGCGCAGCCAATTGAAAGCGATAGATCGCATCTCCACTGAGGGAGATATCCCCAGCGTGATTTTCCATGGCTTCGGGAATTTCCTGCCCGCGATTGGATAGACACTTAGCCACCCGCGTATGATTAGGCGGTGAGGAGGATGTTTGTCCGCCTCCCGGCTACCTGCGGAGAGGGCCACGATGATTCATCAAACCGCATTTTTTGTTCTGTTTCTTTTCATTCGAGGATAAGCCCCTTCCGCGGCACACCGGTTGCAGCAGATTGAACGCGTGAGCGCTTGGCGTGGTTCGCCCGTGCCTGCGCGTCCGCCCGAAGGAGGCCACTCCCATGTCACGCGCTCGCTTCACGCGGCCCGGCCTGACTGTCGTCGAGGCCATCGCCGCTGGTTCCGTCCTTTCCCTCGTGCTCGGGCTCGTCATCCCAGGCATCTCCAGCGCCAGATCCGCCGCTCTGATCGACGCTGAAAAAGCCAACCTTCGCGTCCTCGCACAACTCATGGCCACCTACGCCGCCCGCGACCCTGACGGAGTTCTCGGCCCGATTCACCCTCGTGCCCTGAATTTCTATTTCGCCGGCTATGCCGACTACGGCGGCGGACCTGGAACGATGCCTTTTGTCGGATGGGGTCAGGAGTTCGACCCTCGTACGCGCCCTTTCAATCAACTGCTGTACGGGCAAAAGATCACCGCCGCCGAGACGCTGCCCGGCGACACGGCGTACTTCAAACCATTTCAATGTCTCGGGGATGACTTCGGCTGGCAGCGCTGGCCACAATTTGGCTCGAATCCTCTGGAAACAGAAACGCCGTACTTCAAGGGGAACGGCGTCGCGTTTCGGCTCAATAATCTGCAGTACGTTGACAACAACGCCGGAGGCGGGATGGGGGGCGGAGGTCTTAACACCTTTTCCGTAGGCTTATTCGGCACACCCGCGAGCAGGGTCCCTTCACCCTCACAGACTCTCGCCTTTTCCGAGACAAGGGTGTTTCAGACGCTCTTCACCAATGACGTCTGGGGCTACATCCAGCGCGGAGAACTCGAAGGGAATCACGGCAGGCGCGGATACTTCCTGACCAACTACGCCGATGGCCATGCCGACTACACGGACTTCGGCGACGACACGTATTACGAGCATGTCTTTGGGTATTGGGAATACGACGCGCGCGGCACCTGGGGCCGGTTCGACACCATGCCCCTTCCCCTTGGCTACTACTTCGGAGTCTCGCATCCCATCGCCACCGATCGATCCGAAGGGCCGTCGATCGGGTCCTCAACAACGATGCGGAGGATCGAGAAATGAGCGCTCTACAGCCTAACAAGCATGAAACACGCTGGGGCCGATTGAGATTAACGATTGACCACTGCCGTCGCCGTCTGCTCGCCTCGTTCGTTCCATTGATCTTCGCCGCCTATGCGTCAGGATCGTCTCCGTCAATTGTCACGGACATTCGCATGTCACCCAACCCCGGCGGGCTGGACACCGACTACGTCGGCGAGTTTATTGAGATGTCGCCCACGCTGATGCTGTTCGCGTGTGATGGCACTGACGGGGTCGAGCTTTGGCGAAGCGACGGCACTCCTGGTGGCACGGCCCTTGTCATGGACATCCATCCCGGTCGGACCGGCTCATGGCCGCACTCGTTCGTGGGCCTGGGTTCACAGGTTTACTTCTTCGCCAACGACGGCACGCATGGCGACGAACTGTGGGCCACTGATGGGACTGCCGTTAACACACACCTTGTCGCCGACATCAGGACGGGACCGGAAAGCTCTGAAGGAGCATCCGTCACCGTTCTCGCGGGCCTCATGGTCTTTTTCGCCGACGACGGATTTCACGGGCGCGAGCCCTGGATCAGCGATGGAACGCCCGCGGGCACTACCTTGCTGCGCGATGTCCGCGCAGGCCCACTCTCCAGCCATCCCACTTTCGCCGCGCTCGATGACACCGTGCTCTACTTTCTGGCCGACGACGGCTCAATCGGTCTGGAGCTCTGGCGTACCGATGGGACGGACCTTGGAACATCGCTGGTGAAAGATATCTGGCCCGGCCCGCGCGATTGCACAGCCGTCGCATTCTTGGTCCACGACGACCTTCTCTACTTCGCCGCAGATGACGGCATGCACGGCCTTGAACCTTGGATCAGTGACGGCACCAACGCGGGCACAAACATGCTCAAGGACATTTACCCCGCGTCCGATTATCCCTCATTTCCATACGAATTCACATCGTGGGGTGGGGATGTGTACTTTGTTGCAACGTCGAGTACAACGAGCTATCAACGACTCCTTTGGAAGACCGACGGCACCGAGCCGGGCACGATGGTTGTTCTCCCCTATGCGCTATCCGCATACATCATCTCTCCATACTCGCTGTTTCCGACGAGTGATGCACTCTACTTCGTCGGATGGGTTCGGAGACAGGGGGAAATCAATAATGGTTGGGAACTTTGCCGAACTGACGGAACGGCCGCCGGCACGCAGATGGTCAAAGATATTTACCCTGGAACTTCCAACTCTTTCCCTCATGAATTCACCTGGTACGACGGACAACTTTTCTTCGTCGCATCCAATTCGACGGTCGGCGAGGAACTCTGGAAAACAGACGGAACCGAACTTGGCACGGTCGTCGTCAAGGACATCCGAACCGATCGCAACGTCAACAGACGCGGGCCCAATCACCTAACAAGTTTCGGCGGCGGACTTTTCTTCACGGCCGAGACGACCAGTGAGGGCCGCGAACTCTGGATATCCGACGGGACGGAGGAAGGAACAACTCTTATCGCCGACCTGATCGCCGGGTCCTCCAATCCGAGAATTCTTCCACCGATGCTCAATCAGCTCTTCTTTGTCGCTGAAATGGGCGCTTCCGGCCTCGAACTTTGGAAGTCGGATGGAACCCCCGTCGGAACGACACTCGTTAAAAACGTCCGCGACGAACTCTCCCATTCCGACCCCCGCCACCTGATGCCTTACGACAGTTCGCTCCTCTTCCTATGCGATGACGGCGTCGTCGGTACCGAATTGTGGCGAAGCGATGGCACTACTTCGGGCACCATTCCCGTTTCCACTGGGCTTGGTGACCAGTCCTTCAATCCCCCATTCCAGGTCGGCCTCACTTCTCTGACAGACAATCTGGTTTTCTTCGGCGCACGCGGCAACACCACGACGCTAGACGTCTGGACATCGACCGGCTTCCCCGCTGGAACTTATATTGCTACATCACTCGCCGCTGCGAACAAGACCCTTTACGCGATCGAGTCCCCTTTGCCGGTCATCAGTGGCGCTGCGATCTTTCCGCTATCCGGTCAGAACCGCGACGATGACCTCTGGCGCACGGACGGCACCCTTCCCGGTACGTTCAAGCTCAAGGAGATCAGCAGCGGTGACGCCGCGTCGCCGATCCGCGAACTGAGGCGCGTGGGTGACACGGCCTACTTCACCGCCCAGCCGGTTCCGACATCTCAACCTTCGCACGATGCGCTTTGGCGATCCGACGGCACCGAACTCGGCACGGAAGTTCTTGCGGATATCTGGCCCAATCCCGACCATCGCCCAACGAGCCTATTAAATGTAGACGATCAATTGTTCTTTATCGCCGGAAGCGACCTGGCCGGCCTCGAACTCTGGAAATCCGACGGCACGCCCGAAAGTACGCTGATTGTCAAAGACATCCGCCCCGGCCCTGACGGATCGGACATCGACTGGCTCACGCCGGTCGGTTCGCATCTCTACTTCACCGCCGACGCAGGCGACGGCGCCGGCGTCGAACTTTGGTGGAGCGACGGCACCGACGTCGGCACGCGCAGGGTCAAGGACATCCGCCCCGGCAGCGTCGGCTCCTACCCGAAGAGTCTCACTGCTGTCGGCAATCTCCTCTTCTTCACCGCCAACGACGGCGTCCACGGCGACGAGCCCTGGCGAAGCGACGGCACCATTCCCGGCACGTTCATGATCAAGGACATCCGGCCCGGCCCCAACAGCAGCAGCCTGCCGGACAACTTCGTCAAGCTCCCCTACGGAAAAATGGTCATCTTCACCGCCTTCACCGACGCCGCCGGCATGGAGCTCTGGTACACCGACGGCACCGAACCCGGCACCGCGCAACTTCCCGACATCGCCCCCGGCCCTGCATCGTCCGATCCCGCGGAGCTGACTATCAGCGGCGATCTTCTCTACTGCCGCGCCAACGACGATGTCACCGGCCGCGAACTATGGGCCATGAACTACCACGACCTCGACGCCGACGGCATTCCGAATGTCGAGGACAACTGCCCGGCCATCAGCAATGCATCGCAGTCGGATGCAGACAACGACGCGATCGGCGACGCGTGCGACATATGCCCAGCCAGACGCGCCGGAGATGTCGACGGCGATTCGCACCTGGGCCCGGAAGACCTCGAGCCGTTCGTCCTCGTATTGCTCGATCCGCTTTCCGCCGATCCTGACGCCATGTGCGCCGCCGACGTCAACGCCGACGGCACCGTAGACGGCCGCGACATCGCCGCCTTCATTATGAAACGAAGATCGGGCGCCCGCGACTGACAAGGCTCGACGGGCTCAGTCGCCCAGCGCCTCCCGGCACCTCTGATTCTGCGCTCCCGGCGGCACCACTCCGCCCGCTCGCGTATGATCCCCCCATGCCGTCGCCCGACACAACTCCGATCCTCCAAGTCCTCGCCCGTGGCCTTCGCCGCCGATGCCCGCGATGCGGCGTGGGCCGGCTCTTTCACGGCTGGTATCAGCTCGCCGAGGCGTGCGACCAGTGCGCCCTCAAATACGAACCGCTCGAAGGCAACTCCTACTGGTTCATGTATTACTCCACCGCCGGCTTCACCGGGTTCATCATCATCGCCATGCTGCTCCTTGAGCCGGCGAACATCTGGCTCGGCCGCGCAGTCGTCCTCGTCGCGGCCGTGCTCTTCATCGTGCTGACCCTCCCCTACCGCAAAGGCCTGGCCCTCGCCGTGGACTACCTCTCCGAGCGCAAGAACCAATCCTCCCACCGCCCCGCCGAGACGGATTTGCCGAGCGATCAGAAGTGAAAAACGCGGCGCAGTCTTCGTCAGCGCCAACAACGTCGATGGAGACCATCGCCGAGATGAATGGCGTGAATACAGAGTCCGCCGAGAGCGGCCCGTGCAGCGCACGGCATGCGGGAAGGCTAAAGGCGCGAGGGAATCATGCCAGATAAAATAGAATATCCTGAATGCCATGTAGTTAAGCCACAAGATTCCCGCGTCGCAGGTCTTGTCTCAGTTGGTCGCGTGGTTTTTTCATGAGCAGGAATTCTTTGAGGCGTCGTTTGATGACGCGGGGTTCGACGCGATGGGCGCGGGCGGGGTTGATGATCAGCGATGCCAGGTGGACGACACAGGCGGTGTCCGCGTTGCCTGCGGCGAGGGCCAGCCAGCGGGCGGCGTCGATGAAACTCACGCGAGCCGGCTCGACCTCGCGTTGGCGGGCCGTTTCGAGCATGACCAGGCGCACAAGGTTGTACACCAGCGCGAACATCCACATCTCCTTCAGGATGCCGTCCACGGTCTTGCAGTGCAGAATGTCCATGCCCAGCGTTGTCTTCAGGTGCCGCAGGTTGGTCTCGACCTCCCAGCGCCGCCGATAGAGTTCCGCCAGTTCCGATGCCGGATAGGTTTCGGCATCCAGCAGGGTGGTGACCAGCGTGACCGCGCGAACCCGAAAGCCGCGCGGGCCGACCTTGTATTTCAATTCGCGAAGCGTGATCGACTCCGGGCCTGGCAGTAAGCCGACGCGGTGAACGGACGGCGAGAGGATGGCCTCAACTCCAACAACCTTGCCAGATGCGCCAGATGACTGCACGCCGTGTTCCCGTGAAGAATCTGCAGAATAAAGAGATGCAGGGTCGTCACCGGATCGAGGATGCGGCACCGCCACACATGGCCGAACTCCTGACAAAGACTTTCGATATGGACCGGTTCGAGATAGCTCGCCAGATTCGTCTTGATCCGTCCCAGCACACGCGCGATACTGGCCATCCGTGGCCTCCTGGTGAAGACGTTGTCGTGAATAAACAACATCTTCCCGGGAGGCCTCGCTTCGCGCCAGCGCGCCTAAGTGCGCCCGGTAAAAGAACTTACGGCGAATCGAGTGCTAACTTAATGGCATTCTAGAATGTCCCCTTTTTCTTCTTTGTGACGCCGGAGACGATCCTCGAGCTTGAGTACGTCTGGACAAACGACGGGCTCGTCGACCGGATCAACGAAATCGACGCAGACGGCGTTGTGACGACCATCGATTTCACGTATGACCAGCGCAACAGGCTGATCGAAGAAGTTCGCTACGGCCAGGCACCCAGCCCGACTGATTATCAGTATCGTTACTTGTACGACGCGGCGGGTAACCGGCTGCTGAAAGAGGACGTACTGTCCGGGGTAAACACGGCGTACATTTACGACGTGTCTGATCCTGGGACGTACGGCAGCCAGGGCAACCGAATGGTGGAGAGCAGGACTTACCTCGCCGGCACCAACGAGACACTTGAGAAGCGGGTCTACACTTACGACAAGTCGGGTCGCGTGAAGTATGTCGTGCGTGAGATCGCCGGGGATGTCGATCCGGAGAACGACGACAACCAGTGGTACCGGGGCACGCAGTTGATTTACAGCACGCAGGGGAAAGTCTGGCTGGCCCTGTCGCGCCGATGGCAAATTGAGGAAGTGCCCAACACAGTCGGTGAGGGCACTCACCCGGAGACGACGCATCTGGAGTTTCAGGCGGCGATGGAGTATCGCTACGACGGCGGGCGGCAGCGGTACATGGTGCGGCCGTACCATGTGACGGGGGCGTCACTTGATCAAGGTAAGTGGTCCGACTACGCCGGGCAGAGCATTCACGGCGACTACACTGTCGCCCTTGACCAGTCGAACGCTGCGGTAGTCACCGAAAAAACTGCTCGTGAGCCGGGCGTGATCGATTATGATTACACGGCGGCGGCGGGTTCGCGGCAGACTTATCTGCATGGCAACCTGATCGGCACGACGGAGGCGACGAGCGGGGCCAGTGCCGGGTCGCCGCTGAGTGCGGGGCGGGCGGTTTATACGGCGTTTGGGGAGCGGGTTTATGCGAACGGGGTCGGCGGCGGGCGGTATGGGTATGCCGGGGCGTGGGGGTATCAGGCTGCGGGGACGGAGCAGTGCGGGCCGGTGGGCGAGACGTTTTCCTGCGACCCGCTGGAGGAGCTTGGCTGGCTGCACGTCGGCGAGCGGTACTACGACCCGGCGTGCGGGCGGTTTGTGCAGCGCGATCCGATCGGGATTGCGGGTGGGTGGAATGTTTATGCGTACGTGGGTAATGAGCCCGTTAAATGGATGGATCCGACTGGGTTGGACCGATGGATTGACTGGCACCTTTGGCACCCAACAGTTACGGTCGGTAGTGACCGTATCGGGTACTATCAAATCAGCTTTGCGCCAAACGACGGAAGCGAAGGGACTTTCGAGGAAGTCTTACGCGCAATCGGTTCTTGGATCTGGGGTGTAGACGGCGTCTCGACGATTCTGTGCATCGGCAGACCGCACCGACCTGCAGATCGCACCACGAATGATATTGATGATCTGGACACTCTTAAAAGAGCCGCAAATCGCAATTGGTATCATGCGATATTTGACAATTGTATTAGCGCTGGCTTTCAAGACTTGGGAAGTGATCGGCCGACTGGGCCATTTCGGGACAATATTCATTAGGACTGCTAGGCGTGATAGGTAATTGATGAGTGTCATTATCTTAACAGCAAACGCTATAAACCCGATGTACCGGCGCAAAGACCGGGGAACACTTCGACTCTATGTAAGTGCTCAGCGTTGGAGGAGCCTCCCATTGCTTCAAATCTTGCGATTAGGAAGCTTGTTAGCTCAAAATAAACAATGAACGTGCGCCGTGCGACCATTCTGGTGATCGTCTCCGGTCTCCTGAGCGTAGGGACCGCCGTAAACCTCGGAGCATTCGTAGGCACACCTGTTGTCGTGATTGTGTCTCCGGAGCGTCGCACGATTGCGTATTGCTTGTGTTTCTTTGCACTCATTGTTGCTGCGATTGTGCTCGTATTGACAATCCTGGCCAGCCGGCGATTCGGAGGTCAACGCAGCGCGCGGCCGTCCGGTCATGTCCATCCTTTGACTGTGGCTACCCTGCTTTGCTGGATCGTCGGGCAATCCGCTGCCATCGTCGTTCTGAAAGCAGGAGTCTCATCGTTTACTGTTGCAGGCGATGTGCAGGTATCGACCAGTCGCTGGCAGGAATATCCAGGTAGCGGAGTGACGTTTCGTTTGATTGAGCAGCCGGGTGTTCCGTTGGTCGTTTATGTGCGCTCGGGTTACGAAGACGAGATCCAAAGAGCGTTTGAAACCGAAGGCATTACGCTAATGCGCACATTCAAGTAACCTTTCCGACTCATCACAACGAGGGATGGTTTGGGGCGGGGCCTTTTCGGGGGACATGACGGCCCAGCGGTTTTATGTCGAGGCTTAGGATGCCCTTTTCAACTCTTAAACCCGTTACGCGGTAGTCGATGCCACCGTTTTTCCACCAGGCGCTTCCATCCAAGTGAAAACCGGTCAAGAGGTCGCCGGACATGGCGGGGCTGCCCGGCCAGACTTTGTCGGGGCCGCGGCGGATGGGGCGCGAGATCGTCTCCTCCACGAAGCGCGTGGGCAGGGGCAGCGAGCCGCAGCGAATCTTCCCGGCGGTGAGGATGATGTCGCCGGACGCGTAGCGCGCCAGGATTTCCAGCGAGACGACGACGCGCATGCCCGCCAGCCGGTAGCGGCCGGCGATGGTGATGCGGCCGTCTTCAAAGGCGACGAAGGGGTCGTCGAGCATCGGCGGGAGTAGCTGGTCGATGAGAGGATATATCTCCCGGCGCATGGAGATCCAGCGGTTCACATCGCCTGCATGAAGATGATACGTAAAAGGGTCGCCCGGGCCGCGGACGCTTTCGGTGAAGGCCTGCTCGGCGGCGACGAGGTTGTTTCGCACGAGCTGGCGCTCCTCGGGGGCGATGACCGGCGGGCGATACCACCCTGGCGTCCTCACCGCAAGGAAGAAGGTGACGAGCAGGGGCAGGCCGACGACGAGGCCTGCGGCGATGAGCGCGCGGCGTTTCGCTGAAAATCGTCGCGAGGGGCCCGGCTGCTCGATCTGTGCGGGTTCATCAATCACGTCGCAAGCAGAACGCGGGGCTTGGGGGCATGTCAAGGTCCAAATAAGGCATGGCGGCTTTGGCGGGCGGGCTGGATGGGGACGGCGAAAATATCGGGCCGATTGACCGACGATTCCGCGACTACATAGAATCAATCACGGTACACTCCCTGGGCGGACCCGATGGGCTGCTCGATTTCCTGTAGGCAGCGGCAGCCTGGCCGTAAACCGGTAACCCGCCCATGAATCGAAGTCTCGGCGTTGTTATTACCCTTGTTTGGCTGGCGGCCATGACGGCGCTGGTGCGGCGTGACGTTCTGCCGTACTGGACGGCGAAGGACGCGCCGAATCAACTCACGCGCGACGGCAAGTATCAGTGCGGCATCGCAAACAGCGCGGGAAAGCGAATCGGCACGACGTTCGTCACCACCACGCCGGGCCCGCAACTGACCACGGTGCATAGCTCGACCGATCTGGACCTGTCGGCGCTGGCCTCATACCTGCCGACGCGGGGGCGACTCTTAATCGACACCGACCTGACCTACGAACCGGATGGGAGGCTCTTTCGCTTTGCCTTCTATCTGCATGGCGCGGCGGTGCCGATCTCGGTGATCGGCGAGCGAATCGGTCACGACTATGTATGTACCGCGACGATCGGCGGCACGACGACGGTGATCCCGCTCGACTGGCGCGTCAGCGAAGGGCTGGGGGAGATGCTTCGGCCGTTCACGCATCTGGAGGGGCTCCATGTGGGGCAGCGCTGGCGGCTTCGACTGCTGGACCCGCTGGCGGTCCTCAAGGGCGGCGATATTGAGTTCAAGAACCAGCTCGTGACCGTCACCGGCAGGGAGACGATCGAGTCGCGCGGCGAGCCGGTTGAGTGTTTCCGTATAGAGACGGAAGGCACCATCGCGTGGGCGGACGACTCGGGCCGGGTGGTTCGGCAGGAAGTGCTGATCCCCCTGCTCGGGAAGTGGGTGCTGACCGACGAGGTGTTTGATCAGGAGTTGTATCGAGCCGCCACGGCTACCGGCCGCTCACAGGAGCCGCCGTCAAAGGACGAACAGAGTGTGAAGGATCATCGCTGAAACGGAGCCGATGCATCGCATGGCGATCAGACTCGACAATGTGACCAAGTGTTACGGCCGGCTGCGGGCGGTCGACGGCGTGAGCCTGACGGTCAACCCCGGGGAGGTCTTCGCCTTTCTCGGGCCCAACGGCGCGGGCAAGACGACGACGATCAAGATGCTGACCGGTCTGCTGCTGCCCGACTCGGGCACGGTCGAGGTGTGCGGACTTCCGATGTCGATGGACGCGCAGGAGGCGAAGGCCAAGCTCGCCTATGTGCCGGATCAGCCGTACCTGTACGAGAAACTGTCGGCGCGGGAGTTTCTGCACTTTGTGGGGCGGATGTACGGGCTCGACCCTGCGACGATCGAGCTTCGCAGCAGTCGCTATATGGCCCGACTTCAGGTGACCGGCTTCGCGGATCAACTGGCGGAGAGCTACTCGCACGGCATGAAGCAGCGGGTTGTCCTCGCCGCGGCGTTATTGCACGAGCCGAAGGTGCTGATCGTCGACGAGCCGATGGTGGGCCTCGACCCGCGAACGGTTCGGACGGTGAAGGAGTTGTTTCGCGAGCGCGCCGACGCCGGGCTGACGGTGTTCATGTCCACGCATACGCTGGACGTTGCCGAGGCCATTGCCGATCGAATCGCCATCATCAATCACGGGCGCATCGTCGCCTGCGGCACGCTTGAGGAGTTGAAGGCCCGCGCGAAGCGTGAGCACCGGCTCGAGGACATCTTCCTGGAACTGACGCAGCCCGACGCAGACGCCGAGGCAGCGCGCAACTCGGTCAACGCGGCCTGAGGTTATCGACGGAAATGACGCAAGTCCCGGCAAGCCTGGCCCCCCACCTGACCGGCGATGCCCTTGCGCCGCGCGGCGGCGGATTATCGCTGCTCTTGAGGCTGAAGCTGCGGCTCTTGAGGAATCGCGTCCTGCAACTGGCCGATCAGTCGCCACTGCGACTGATGCTGGTCGTGCTTTTCATGGCGGTGATCTGGGGCTCGCTGTACGCGGTCTTCGACTACGTATTTACGTTCATGCGGCGCTTCGAGCAGCAGGCCGTGATCGCCATTCCGCTCGTCTTTCACATTTTCGTGCTGGCGATGACCGTGCTGCTTTCGTTCTCGGCGGCGGTCCTTGTCTATAGCGCGTTGTACAGCCGGGCCGAGCCGTCGTTTTTGCTGACCGCCCCGACGCACCCGCGACACGTCGTCACCATCATGTATCTGGAGGCGCTGTTCTTCGCGAGTTGGTCGCTGCTGCTATTGGGCCTGCCGCTGATGATGGCCATCGGCAATGTGCTGGGGCTGCCGTGGCATTTTTATCTGATCTTCTCGCTGTCGCTGATCGGGTTCGTTCCGATTCCCGGCGCGATCGGGTTGGTTGCGGCGACCGTCGTGGCGATCTGGCTGCCGCGGGTTGCGGCGCGGACGCTGATCTATGCCGCCGGGCTGATGCTGCTTGCCCTGGTGCTTTGGTGGGGGCGACTGTGGACGCTTTCGGCGGCGAACTCGGGCGAGTGGTTGCAGGACTTCCTCGGCGAAATGGAGTACCTCAGGGGCGCTCTGCTACCCTCCACGTGGGTCACCAACGCCATTCGCTTCAGCATCGACAGTCGACTCGACGATGCGATGTTCTATCTCGGGGTGATCTCGTCCACCGGTTTGTTCTTCAGTTGGGCGGCGGTGACGCTGGTCGGACGGCTGCTGCCGTCGGCCTTCGCCGGGGCCCAGAGCGGCGGTGAGCGCTCGCGCCGCATCCAGGGCCGGGCAAGCCTGTGGATGACGCATCTGCTCTTTTTCTACCTGCCCTCTCGAAGCCGCATGCTGGTGCTCAAGGACGTTCGCAACTTTCTGCGCGACCCGGCCCAGTGGTCGCAGTTGGCGATCCTTTTTGGCCTTCTCTCGCTGTACCTGCTGTATCTGCCGCGCTCGCGGCCAGAGGGGTTCAACCTCCAGTGGCAGGCCCTGATCTGCTTCCTCAACCAGGGGGCTGTGACGCTCATCCTTTCGACCTTCACGAGTCGATTTGTCTTCCCGATGGTGTCGATGGAGGGCCGGCAGATGTGGCTGGTCGGCCTGTGGCCCATGCAGCGGGCGTCGGTGATGTGGGCCAAGCTGACATACGCTCTGACGATCTGCGGTTTCGCGGCGGTGACGGTGACGATCCTGTCCATCCGTGCGCTGCAACTGCCCCCCACTCTTGCCGCGGTTCAGGCGGGTGCGACCTTCGCCGTCTGCGTGGGGCTTTGCGGAATGGCCATCGGCCTGGGCGCGAGACTGCCGAGCTACAACGAATCGAGTGCCGGGCGAGTGGCATCCGGCCTGGGCGGCACGGTGAATCTCATCGCGTCGGTCGCGCTGGTGACGCTGTGCCTTGCCCTTGTCGGGTGGATCTGCCTGCGGATGGTCGGCCAGGGCGATTTGAACCGGCTCGACGAGGTCGGCATGGCGCTGTTCGGCGGCGTGCTGCTCATCGGCCTCGGCGCGGGCTCGACGGCGATGCGCATCGGCATCAGGGCATTTCAAAGGGCGGAGTTCTGACGAGAACAGGCCCAAGCCACATCCTCGTTTAGGCTCGGAAACTCATTCGCCCCGGCGGGACGGTTGGCCCCGCAATTGACCCCCTGACAGACAAATAAGACAATGCAGGCGGAATCAATCGTCAGGGAATCCATCCAGGTTTGGAGAAGGCGGTTATGCACTTCGACACGATTATCACCAACGGAACGATCGTCAACGCAAACAAGAGCGAGAAGGCCGATGTCGGCATCGTCGGCGAGAAGATCGCCGCGGTCGGCAAGGAGCTGGCCAGGAAGGCCGGCAAGAACGGGGCGAAGATCATCGACGCCAAGGGGCACTACGTCATTCCCGGCGGGGTGGATGTGCACGTGCATCTGGCGCTTCCCTTCTGCGGGACGACGTCGTCCGACGACTACAACACCGGCACGCGGGCGGCGGCGCGCGGCGGCGTGACCACGCTGATCGACTTCGCCATTCCCTACGGCGACGAGTCGCTTCAGCAGGCGGTGGACAACTGGATGGCCAAGGCCGACGGCAAGGCGTGCATCGACTACACCTTTCACGTGGCCGTCACCAAGTGGAACCAGCACAAGCACCAGATGGCCGACATGGTGAAGAAGGGCTTCCCCACGTTCAAGGAGTTCATGATTTACGAGCGCGAGGGCTGGCAGTCGGACGATGCGGCGATCTTCGGGGCGCTGGAGAAGTGCCGCGAGCTGGACGCGATGCTGTTGATTCACGCGGAGAGCAGCCGGGTGCTCGATGAGCTGATCGAGCGGCACCACAATGAGGCGGAGATGAAGAAGTACGGCGCGGTGCTGCACGGCATTACGCGGCCAAACTACATCGAGGCGGAGGCGATTCAGCGGGCGGTGAAGTGGGCCGAGGTGACCGGCGGACGGCTGTACATCGTGCATATGTCGACCGCCGAGGGGACGGACATCATCCGCGACGCGCACAAGCGCGGGCTCAAGAACGTGTTCGCTGAGACCTGCGCGCAGTACCTGGTGCTTGACGATTCGCTCTTCGAGGGACCGGACGGGCACCTGTATGGCTGCTGTCCGCAGATCAAGAAGAAGTCGGATCAGAAGCGGCTTTGGAAGGGACTATCGGCGGACACGGTGTGCGCGGTCTCGACCGACACCTGCACCTTCACGCGCGAGCAGAAGGCGATGTGGCAGGGCGACTGGACGAAGATCCCGATGGGCATGCCGGGGCTGGAGACGCTGCTGCCGATCGTCTTTACGCACGGGGTGATGAAGGACCGGCTATCGGTGAACGACTTCGTCGAGAAGTGCTGCACGGCGCCGGCGAAGATCATGGGGCTGGGTGATCGCAAGGGCGTCATCAAGAAGGGCCACGACGCCGACATCGCCATCATCCACCCGGAAAAGAAGATCAAGGTGGACCACGCCAAGATGGAGACGAACGCGGACTGGTCGCCGTATCAGGGGTGGAACCTCGCAGGCTTCTCGCGGACGACGCTGTCGCGGGGAAAGGTGATCGTGGACGACTACAAGTTCTGCGGGACTAACGGCTGGGGCAAGTGGCTGCCGAGAGAGACGGCGGGGCGGCTGTAGTCGAGTGCGGCGGGGCGGTTTCAGTTTAGTTCGCTAAAGAACCTTCACATCGAATGACGAGATTCCACGCATGAACATCCTCGATCTTGAGCAGTTTAGTTCATTTAGGAGCAACATTGAGACGAAGGTCGTCCGGCACAAAGACATGCGCAAAGACCTCTGGGAACTCTATCAAACTGGACGATTCGAAAGCTATCAAAACGGGCAAGCCTGGGATGTCTTCGGTAGCGCACGATACATTATCAGCTTCATCGCGGAAAGGGATAAGTTCGCGAAGTTCGTCGGCGCATGGGAAGTAATATCCCGACGAAGTGGAAGGCAAAGGGGGTTTCGATACAAGACACGGGAGCTGCCAGGATATGACGATTTGAAGCTCAGGCTGATCGTGAACTGGGGAATGGGCACACGTTCTTGGGCGCAGTGGTTGCACCGGCAGGGCAATAAGGAAATCGCCGAGGTTCTGCCGCGTGGCTACGTGATGGAGTTTCCGGGCTATTACAACCTTGTCCTGAATTTTGACAAGCTTTCAACAATGGTCCGACATTCGGATGCTAATCGAGAGCTTCAGCGTATGTTATCCAGCGTCAGTGGAATTTACATGATTCTCGATACACGGTCGGGAATGCAGTACATCGGCAGCGCCTACGGCGCGGGCGGAATCTGGAATCGATGGAAGGCTTACGGCAAGAACCCTTCCGGCGGAAACAAACGCTTAAAGGACCTGCTCAGCAAATATCCCCATCGGTACCGCCACTTTCAGTTTTCGATCCTTCGCGTGCTTGAACACAATGCGACGCGTGACGAAGTGCTTGCTCACGAGGCACTGACCAAGAGGAAGCTCGGGAGCCGGGTGTTCGGTCTAAATGAGAACTAGAAATCTGCATGCTGGTAGGCGCAAGGAGCGCTTTCAATTACGGCGTATGTTCCGCCGCCTCCTCGATGGGTGACGCCAATCGAAAGTGGAAAATGATGGCGAGATGCTCATTCCAAGGATGCCCCGGAGAGTATCAGGACAAACTGATTGCGCACACGGTGCGCCATAAAGGGCAATTGGTGGTGATCGACGGTGTCCCGGCGGAAGTCTGTTCGGTATGCGGAGATTCACTTCTCAGCCCGGAGACGGTCCGGCACATTGAACAGATTCTCTCGTCCGTGGATGCGCCTTCCGGAAACGTGCCGCTCTACGACTACGCCCTTTAATCTCGCTACGGGTTTGACACGAAGGCACTGACGAGGGCGATGCTTCGCCTCGATTGCTCCCTGTCAGTACATTAGCGCCGGCGCTCCCGGAGCAGCAGACCGCCAAACACCAGCAGACCGAGCGTGGCCGGTTCGGGGATGAGGAAGACGTTGTCCTGGATGTTGGTGATGTCGCTGTTGCGGCGGATGATGTCGGAGAGGCGCGTGGCCTGCAGCTCTGCGAGCAGCGAGGGGTTGTTCACGAAGAAGTCGTCGCGCTCGTACCAGTAGCGGTCGCCGTCGCGGAGACGCATGAACTGCTCGCTCAGGACCGCGGCGATCAGTTCGCCGACGCTTGAGCCGGCCAGATGATCCTCGGCCAGGGCGCCGACCCACAGATCGATATCGTTCACCGTTCCGTAAAGCGACATCAGGGCCGCCTGCACCGCCGGGTCGCTCGAAATGTCCGCGAAGCTGGAGACGGAGGTCAGGCCCATCATCACGCGCGTCGAATTGTAGTCCGGCAGGCCGTGGTCGCGGCCGCGCTGGATGTTGAGTGAGGCCAGGTCCATGCCGCCGGAGCCGGGAGGGCCGAAGAGGAAGTTTCGGACGTCGTCGACAATCTGGTTATCGATCTCCTGCATGGCCTGCGAAGCGAGGCCCTTGAGGATCGGGTCGATGCCGCCGCCGTTGATGATGTTGTTGGGGTTGAAAAAGGCGTCTTGAAGGGCCAGGTTGCCCTGCGGAATCACGTTGCCCGCGTTGTCGAGTCGCAGAATCGTCGGCGAGAGCATGGTGTGGCCGACGCGGTAACAGGCATTGGCGAACTCATTCATGATGTTGGGGTTGATGGAGTCGTCGTAGCCGATCGACATCGGGCTCGGCGCGGCGGAACCGAGCAGGGCCGGGAGAAACTCGTTATAGGTGATGACCTGCAACTGGGCGCCGACGATCTTGCGCGCCTGCTGGTAGATGTCCTCATCGTTCATGCCGGGGTTGGCGGTCGCGATCTGGTCGGCGAGGCGGTTGTGCTCGCGGACGAAGAGGGTGTGGGTCGCGGCGAGGCCGGACTGCTCATTCGAGCGAATGTCTCCGGCGAGGAAGAGCGACGCGCTCGTGCCGCCTGCGTTGGGCAGGCCGCCGGTGTTGAACGGAAGCAGGTCGCCGGCGCTGGTGGCAAGACGGCCGCCGGACATGGTTCGCAGCGCATTGGCGCGTGTCATATCGGAGCCATAAACGTTTGACGCGTCGATCCACGAGGTGATCTGGTTCATCTGCTGACGGGCATTAATTGACCCGGTGACCGGGTCATAGGCCGAGCGGCTCAAGGGAATGGTCTGCGTCCCGGTGTTGAACGGATCGAAGAACGGATCACCCATCGGAACGGGAATCGGAAACGACTCGGCCGGGCTGGCGGCGTCGGTCAGGTCCAGATCGTGATCGAGAAACTGTCCCCACTGCCAGACCCAGTCGCTGAGCATTCGATCGTTGACGATCGAGCCGGTCTGTGCGGCGATACCGTTACTCACTGCGCGCGCGCTGGGGCGAGAGCCGCCGGCCGGCATGGACATGCCGTCGGCATAAGCGGCCGGGCCGACACGATCGAGATGCTGATTCGTGCTGCCCCAGACGCCGTGGCTCATGTTGTTGCCGGTGCCGTCGATGGTGCGGTTTTGCGCCGAGGCCGTTGCCGCCGACGCGATGATGACCATGGCGCCGATGGCGCGGACAAGTGAATGCCCTGACTGTGTTCTTTGATCCATAGTAGTATTCATCCTGCGAGGAATGCCACGAATGTGGTGATTGCCCGCCGTCCCCATCGGGCTGGTCTGCCACCTCCAAATACCCATGTCAGGCAGGGCGAATCCACCGCATACTCGCTGCGGGGAAAGCCGCCCGACGCGGTTGTTGATTCTACCTGATGAAACGTCGAAAAGGGAACGAATCGGCGAAAAAAAAAACAGTCCGCCGCGGCCCGCCGGGTTATTACGGGGCGGACCGGCGGCGGTATGTGGATGGTTGCACAGGCTCGCGGCCGACTAGTGTCCGGAAATCGTTTTGGCCTTTCGGACCAGGTCGATGAACTCGCTCCGCTGGCCGCTGGGGTCGCGGCCCATCGATGCCACGGCCATGCCGATTGCGGCGTCGTAGGTCAGGTCGCCCTTGTGCGGGCTGCTGCGCAGGAGCATGCCGAAACCGGCGACAGAGGCGGCGAAACGCAGGTCCGGTGAGGCGGCGTCAAACGTCTGGCCGTTATCGGTGAGCGGGACTTCGAGCAGTTGGCTGGTCTGGCCGGTGGGCTGCTTGTAGCGGAGCTTGACCGTCAGCGTCTCTTTGCTGGCGGGCGTATCACTGGGGCGTAATTCCTCTGCCGCCAGTGTCTGGTATTTCAACGTGTCCACGCCTGCCAGCGTCGCTGTCGTGGGGACTATCTCGTAGAGCGCGGTGACGGTGTGGCCTGCGCCGATCTCACCGGCATCCTTCTTGTCATCGTTGAAATCCTGGGCGGCGAGCATGCGATTCTCGTAGCCGATGAGGCGATACTGCGCCACCTGCGCCGGGTTGAACTCGATCTGAATCTTCACGTCCTTGGCGATGGTGATGAGCGTGCCGCCGATCTGATCGACGAGCACCTTCTTGGCCTCGGCGAAGGTGTCGATGTAGGCGTAGTTGCCGTTGCCCTTGTCGGCGAGTTGTTCGAGGGTCGCGTCCTTAAGGTTGCCCATGCCGAAGCCGAGGACGGAAAGGAAAACGCCGCTCTTGGCCTCGTCGGTGATGAGCTTGGTGAGGTCCTTCTGATCGGTAATGCCGACGTTGAAGTCGCCGTCGGTGGCGAGGATGACGCGATTGACGCCGCCCTCGGTGCGGTTCTGTTCGGCGATCTGGTAGGCGAGCTGGATTCCCTCGCCGCCGTTGGTGCTGCCGCCGGCGTTCAAGTGATCGAGCGCGTCGAGGATCTTCTCGCGCTGGCCCGCCGAGGTGGAGGGTAGTGCCAGTCCGGATGCACCGGCATACACGACCATCGCCACGCGGTCCTCGGGCGAAAGCTGACCGACGAGCATCGACAGGGCCTGTTTGACCAGCGGAAGCTTGTTGGGGCAGTCCATCGAGCCGGAAACGTCGATGAGGAAGACGAGGTTGCAGACCGGTCGCTTGGCCGGCTCGATCTCGACGCCCTTGAGGCCGACGCGGACGAGGCGGTGCTGCTCATTCCACGGGCACGAGGCCGTCTCCAGGTTCACGCTGAAGGGATGCTCGCCGGTCGGCGGCGCGTAGTCATAGGAGAAGTAGTTGATCATCTCCTCGATGCGCACGGCGTCGGCGGGCGGACGCTGCCCGGCGGTGAGCATGCGGCGGATGTTGGAGTATGACGCGGTATCGACGTCGATGGAGAAGGTGGACAGCGGATTCTGCATCGCCGGGAGGAACGGGTTGTCGAAGATGCGGGCGTAGGCCTCGCCGGTGTTTTCGGTGTATGGCTGATGGCCTTCGCGCGGGCGGTTCCACCAAGGGTCGGCGGGATTCTCGGAATCGCGATCATTTGGCAGTTCAGGGCTTCCGACGATATAGCCGAGTGAATGAAGTGTTTCGTCATCACCCTCGCTCGCCGGGCGCTTGGCGACGATCTCAGGCCACTTTTGCGAGTATCTACCGGCAGGGTCGGCATTGACATCCATGTAAACCCAAAGACCGTTTTCGTCCTTGCGCAGCCCCTGGCCACTCCTTCGTAGGAACCTCCCGCCACCGAGGCCGCCCTGCGGATTTGTGCCTTGGCCAATTTGATCAAGTCTTATTTCTTGGCCGCGAAGCTGCGGCTCTGTGAACGCCATGTCCTCCAACCCGAATATCTTGCATCCCTTCTTCGAAAGTTGGCTCCCGCCGGCATCGATTTCCATATTGCTCTGTGACGGCTCGCCGCCCGGTACCAGGCACGCATCGCTACGACCTCTCATGTTGACAGAATACCCACTCGAACTAATGGACGAGTCTCTTCCTCCCCCGCCGAGCAACTGCGCGCCGCCGCTGGGTTGAGGCACCGGTCCGCCATATGCAAGTTGTCTCTCTTGTTTCGGCTGTGAGTCGTTATCCGCGTAAACGTACATTGCATTGCCGAGGCGATTGAGCTGCGCGCTGAGTTTACCCTCGAGGTCGCGGGCTCTGCTTAAACTGGGCATGAAATACGAGACCGACACGCCAACCACTGCAAGCAGAAACGACGCGGCCAGTGCCCTAGAGGCCCACTTGCGTATCTTTCCGGCCAGCAGCGTCGCCTCGATCTGCTGCCGATGCGTTGCGTTCAGCGCCGCCGTCGGTTCGGCGGAGAGTTCCTCCGTCAGCAGGCCCGCCACGCTGCGGATTGATTCCACCTCGTCGCGGGCGTCGGGCGACTCGTCCAGCAGGCGCTCGATGTCGGCGCGGTCGGCCTCGTCGAGTTCGCCGAGGGCGTAGGCGGTCAGTTTGGCTTCGTCGAATTGGGCGTTCATGGCACGTTCTCACTTTCAAAGTCCACGAATTCGATTCCGTGGGGTCGTCACATTCAAGAGTCTCGCGTTCACTTGCGGCGTTCCTCGCCACCCACAAGGGGTGGCGCTACAGGAATCTCAATCGGCGCTCTGCCGAAGAATTGGTGGGCCAAGCCCACCCTACGTCATCTTCTCGCGGAGGGTCTTCAACGCCGTGTGCAGGAGGAAGCCCACGTTGCTGACGCTGTGACCGGTCACTTCGCTGATCTCGCGGTAGCTCATCGATTCCTGAAACTTCAGCCGGACGACTTCCTGCTGGCTGTCCGGCAGGCTCGCCAGATGCCGCAGGATGCCGCCCGACTGTTCACGGTCTTCGGCTGACTCGGCCGGTGTCACGGCGTCGTCAGCCATGCTCTCCATCGTTAACTCTCCGGCTGCATACATGCGGCGGTCCTTTCGTCGAATCTCGATCGCCCGGTTGCGGCAGACCGCGAAGAGCCAGGGCCCGAGTCGGCCGTTGAGCGCACCGGGGTCCTGCCCGCAGAGCCGGGCGAAGGTCTCCTGTACGACATCGCGAGCCTGGTCGAGGTTACCGGTCAGCCGATTGGCATAGCGGACGAGGCGGCCCTCGTACTGATCGAGGGCCTCGGTGATCCACCTGCTTCGCTCTGGGCGATTCATCGCATCTCCCGCTGCCGCCCGGTCCCCGTCAGACAGTATGACGCGCGAGCGGCCGGTTTCTTAGACGGGAAATTCGGGAGTTGGTTCCATTGGGCGATGAAAATCATTTCCGTGGGCGCCGTTTGCGATGCGGTGGTGCCGGTAACGCCGTAAAAATGACGAAGAGCCGGTACTGGGTACCGGCTCTGCGTCGTGCATGAAGTGTGGCGACTGTGGGTCTTTAGCACCGCTTGCGGCGGCGGCGGATGACCATCAGGGCGGCCGGGACCAGCAGTGACAGCGTACCGGGCTCCGGTATCTGCACGAAGGCCACCGACAGGCCGAGTTCAAAGACATAACCGGGATCGAACGGGTTCAGCAGGTTGCCGAACTGGTTCGTCACCTTTGTCGCGTTCGTCGGGGCGAGGATGTTCTTCCACGTCCACGAAGAGCTGACGCCGCTGGCCAGCACGTCGAACTGATAAGGATTCGCCGTGCCATCGGTGTACAACGAACCGGGCACCTGCACGTCGATCAGTCCGTTGCCGAACTGGTTGTAGGCATGGGTGCCGGGCGTGTTGTAGAAGTGGCCATTGAAGTCACGCATGTACGAGGTGTAGTAGTTCGGGCTGTTGAGCATGAACGGCATGGCCAGGGCCAGGTTGTCAAACTCAAAGCTCGAAATGGTCACTTCGATGTCGCCGGCTCCGGGCTGGAACAGCGAAGTCGGGCCGGGCGCGTCGATGTTCATTAGGCTCACCGGCACGTCGATGTACCAGTGGGCGACGCGGAAGCTCGGATCACCGTCGGTGGTGACCTTCAGGATGATCGGCGAACTTCCTCCGCCGATCGTGCCGATCTGGGTAAAGCTTTCAGGATCACCGTCCTGAAACGTGGCCTTCAGGTCGGAGAGCTCTCCGCCCATGCCGATGGTCACGGTGTCACTGGCGATGACATTCATGCCCTGCTTGACCGTGATGTTAAACGAGCCCTGCGGCTCGCCGATTTGTGCCTTGGCGACGCCGGCCGAGCCGAGCGAAGCCAAAGCGCAAACGAGTGCGATTCTGCCCAATATCTTCATCATGAATAACCCCCTTTGTGCCCGCCCCTCTCGGGCAGCCGTTCTCGCAAGAGTCACATCCCCTGCGGATGCGAAAATCTCTTTCGACATTCAGCAACGACCGGGCCGAACGGAGTCCCCGCACAAAGTAATTGTGTTCATCTGATAATATGCCCGGCGCACCTGCGATTTCGCCTTTGATGTGAAGATAAATCGCGCGTGCCGAAGGGTGGGATTATGCGGTGCCGTTGAAATGCGTATCACGCAACGGGAACTGGCACTCACTAAAACGCGGGGGACGAGCGGTAAAACGCAGGTTACGGGTATGGAGAATTGCGAATCGGGCCGCACCACTTCCGAAAAGTGACGAGCTGATGAATGCGAGAGCGATGCGACAGCCGTCGACTCCCCCGCCACGTCCGATCAACGATGAAGAGGTCACCGGCTAGTCGGCGGCGGCATCCTGGGTTCGGGCCGTGTCGATCAGTTCCCATAATTGATTGGTGACTTTTTCCAGGCCGCGGCCGCTGACGGCGGAAATGCCGACGACCTTTGCGCCGCCGAGTTCTTCGGCAAGCTCCGCCAACTCGGGCGGATTCGCGTCACCGGCGAGATCGAGCTTATTGGCCACGATCATTTCCGGCTTGGACGCGAGGGTCGGGCTGTATTTCTCTAGCTCGTTGCGAATGATCCGATAAGCCTCGGCCGGACGGGGATTACCTTCGAGCGGGTACAGGTCGATCAGGTGCAGGACGACGCGCGTGCGCTCGATATGCCGCAGAAACTTGTCGCCGAGGCCGACGCCTTCGTGGGCCCCTTCGATCAGCCCCGGCACATCGGCCATGACGAACTGGCGAAAGCCCGAAAGCGAGACGATGCCGAGATTCGGTACGAGCGTCGTAAAGGGGTAATCGGCGATCTTCGGACGAGCGCGCGACACGCGCGAAAGGAGCGTGCTCTTGCCGGCGTTGGGCAGACCGATGACGCCGACATCGGCGATCAGCTTCAGCTCCAGCCGTATCCAGCGTTCCTGCCCGGCCTCGCCTTTTTCAAACTCGCGCGGGGTCTGATGAGTCGCCGTCGCGAATCTGGCATTGCCGCGACCGCCCGCCCCGCCGCGTACGACGCGTAGCGTGGAATTCGGTTCGACGAGGTCCTTCAGCAAAATGCCTGTGTCGCGGTCATAGACAAGCGTGCCCGGCGGAACGCGCACAATCTCGTCGTCGCCGGCGCTTCCGCTGCGATTGTCGCCCATGCCGGACTGGCCGTTTTGCGCGGTCCAGTGGTGCTTTCCGGTGAGATCGACGAGCGTGGAGAATTGCGGATCGACGAGCAGAATGACGCTGCCGCCGTCGCCGCCGTCGCCGCCGTCGGGTCCGCCCTTGGGGACGTACTTTTCACGGCGAAAGCTGACGCAGCCGTCGCCGCCCCTGCCGGAGCGGACGCAGATGATCGCCTCGTCAATAAACAGCATGAGTTTGGCCGACCGGAATCAGGTCGCCTCAGAGTAACACCGCGCAGCTCGAAACAGGATCAACCGACACGGGGTCGGCGCGCGGCACGTCGAATGTCCGTAAAGGAAAGCGATGGAAGAATCGTCACTGGGCGGCGGCGGCAACCGGCTCGATCGAGACCTTGCGGCCCCGGAAGATCACCTTGCCGTCGCGAAGGGCGAATAGCGTATCGTCGCGGCCGCGACCGACGTACATGCCGGGCTTAAAGGGCGTGCCGTTCTGGCGGACGAGGATCGTGCCAACGCAGACCATTTGGCCGTCCCACCGCTTCAAACCGAGGAATTGCGGCCTGCTGTCTCGCCCGTTCCGAGTCGAGCCCTGTCCCTTTTTGTGTGCCATGACGTCTTCCCTTTCAACGCTTTCGCTGTCTGATTCTCAGTTTATCTCATGACCCAGGTCATTCGCCCGAGCACCGGCGTGGCGCTGCTTCGCGTTCGAAGATCGCCCGGCAGAGTATAAGGCATTGCCAGGGTCTTTCGCAGGACGAACAACTTAGGGTTCGATTCATCGTCGGCCCGATGGCCGTTCGACATGCCGCCGGATGCGTCATGACGGGCCGAATAAGCCGGATTCGGCCGGGTGATGCGCTCTCCGGAGAGCCCGCCGAAGTAGATGGTGAACTTGCTCACCCGTGGGTTCAGGTCGGGAAAGACCGCGACGCTGGTGCGGGCGTTGTCGCCGCCCTGGAGCAATCGACCGATCGCCTCAACCGGCGTGACCAGGAACGGGTGGGTCTTGGCATGCCGAGCGCTGATTGCTTTGAAGATTTTCGCGTCGAGCCCGACGATGGCCGGATCGACGTTGACCGTCGGCGCGGCACCGGGATTCGCAGCGATCTTGTCGGCGGGAAGCTCGCTCTCGGCCTCACTGACCCGAACGATCTCCGGGAGGAAATCGACATCTTCGCCGGTCTCATTCCTGACGGTGTAAAGCATGTACCAGTACATGCGCGGGCCGGAACCGGTATCGACCTGGATCCGCATGGGCGCAGTTGGCTCAAGCTTGAGCTCCCAGGCAACCGGAACGGCGCTGGGCTCAGGCGTTGCCAGAGCGATGGCAGCCCCCGCACAGAGCAGGACAACCGTCGCCAATAGTGCACGCAGCCTCAAACCGGACATGTACTTGCCTCATTCTCGAAACGGGATCTGGGTACCAGCCATTCGGCGTGGAAATCTACCCGCCGATACCCCGGGGCATCGAGCCCTACATCATATTACGCCCCAAAACCCTGTCAACGCAAACGAGGTGTGCCATGAATTTGCGGCCGTCCGGTAATGCCGGTTGGACGGCCGAAATGCGGCTTTTGCGCCCCGAATATAGAGTGCCGCGTCTCGGCAGCTATTCTGGGCCTCAATTGACTCAATTGTGAGGTCCGAATCACCGATTAGGGGAGAATCCTAAAAGGGCAGGGACGGACCCCCGAATCCCCACCCATGACGAATCCTCAGGAGAAGCGGCCGTGGATACACCGACGACCAATCCAAATGTCATGATGATCTGCCCCAATCTGAAGTGCCGGAAGGTGCTGCAGGTGCCCGCGAAGTACCGCGGCCAGCAGGTGAAGTGTCACTATTGCAATTCGCTGTTCGCGGTGCCGATGGCCAAAGTCGTCGACGCCCCGGCCGCCAAGAAACCAGCCGACGACTCCTCGAAGTAGTCACCATCGACGGTCCACTCACTCGATCACGATAAAGTACGGCTCATCGCGGGTCACAGATGCTTCGCGGTCTTCAGCAGATGGCCGCGATGCTGCTTGAGCAGGGCCGCGAGACGCTTGCCCAAACCGGGGTGACTGCCGTCGAACTTCATCTTCGCCGGGCTGCCCGCCAGTGCGACGAACCACTTCACCAGGTTCTCAAAGTCCCGCAGATCGATGAACTCCGGGCCGATCTTCTTCTTGTCCGTATCCATATTGTGATAGTTGCCCAGCGGCAGACAGATTCCCGTCGCGTCGTAGCCGTAGTGGCAGTAGGCGGTCGATTCGCAGGTCCCGCCGTCCATCAGCTTGCGCTGAAAGCGGAATGACTTGTCCTGCGCGGCGAGTTGCTCCGCGACGACCTGGCAATAGGCGGTCGCGGAGGGCGTGAAGACGGATGCCCGATCACCGACGCGCAAGACCGGACCGTCGCCCAGGGCGACGCCGGTGACAGCCTTGCTGCACTCCACGGCGACGACGATGGTGTTCCTCGGCACCGTCTTGTCGGCCACGGCGGCAAGCGCCCCGGCGAATCCGACTTCCTCGGCGCGGGTGAAGAATGCGTGGCAGACGGTGCGCAGCTTCTTGCGACAGATATCATCCAACATGCACAGGATGCCCGCGAGGCCTGCGGTATCGTCGCACATTCGGGCGCGAATCTGGTGGCCGCGGATCACCGCGTCGCCGATGCCCCACATGCCCGGGCTGCCCGGTTCGACGGGTTCGCGCACTTTGACGACCACGGCGGCGGGCGGTGCTTCGGCGCCGAAGGATCGGGCGCTGGCCACGGCGCGTCGGCCCTCGGCGCTGGTGGGCTTCTGCGGAATGACTTTGACGATTCGACCGGATATCCAGCGCGATCCGCTGCGAAACTGCACTCGTTCATTTAGAAAATACGAGCCCATGACCCAGCCTCGCCACTCGGCGTGGACATGATCCTTGTCGATCATCCTGGTCGCGCAGAATCCGGGATGGTCCATGTGTGCGGCGAAGAGCACCGGGCGGCCCTTTGAGCGGTCGGCGCCGGTCGGGGTGTATCGCACGCGGAGGTTGCCGAACCGGTCCGCGCTCGTCGTCAATTGCGGCCGGCCGGCGACGAATCGCCGGATATAGTCGATGACGCAGCCCTCGACGAACGGGGCCGTCGGCAGGTTGACGAGGTCTTTCAGGATTCTCAGATGTCGTTGATTGGGCACGGAAAAAATCCTCCAAAGCAAGCAGCCGCCGTCGTTTGCGGCGGTTCGGCCGAAATCGGCCGGGGACGGACCATCGGAAACGGTCGATATTTCATACGAACATGACGATGATTGCCACCTCGATGAATGCGAACGCCATCCAGGCCGCCCAGCAGGCCGCCCGCTATGAATGCGCCGCCTGCGGCACGACGCTCGATTCGCCGCGCCGCGTCCTGCGAAGCGGAGTCGCCTGCCCCTTCGACCTCTTTCGGTGCGCCGACTGCGGCATGGTGCAGCAGCAGCCGCGCTACACGCCGGCCGAGTTGTCGCGGCTCTATTCGGCGGACTACTACGTCTTTGAAGAGAGCGACGCGCATCGCTGGGCGCGAGCAGTTCAGCAGTACATGATCCACCTCGCCCCGCTGGAATCGCATGGCGAGCGGCGGCTCCTCGATGTCGGATGCGCCCTGGGCCATCTGTCCGCGCTTGCGCGGGCACGCGGCTGGGAGGTCGTCGGCCTCGATGTCTCCGCCGAAGCCGCCAGTCAGGCCGCGGTTCGATTCGGCCTGGAAGTCCGCGCGGGGCCGTTGGCTCGCCACGTAGACACACTGCGACGATTCGACGTTGTCTTCCTCGGCGACGTGATCGAGCACGTGCCGCAACCGGCCCTGCTGCTGCGCGACGTGCGACGCATTCTCGCCACGGACGGATCGGTCTGCATCGACACGCCGAACTGGGGCGGATTCTGGCGAAGGTGGACCGGCCGGCGGTGGATCGGTCTCAACCGATTTCATATCAACTTCTTCGACGAGCGAAGTCTGTCGCATCTCGCACAAGCCGCGGGCTTCGGGCAAATCGTCGCCAGCAGCTATACACATTATCGCTATGAAGGTTGGGGCGCACGGCCGGAACTCCTGGCTTGGGTGCAGCGTCTGCCTCAGGCGCTTGGCTGGCGCGTGGGACGGATGCTCTCGCGACTTGGTCGACATTCCGCCTTCGGGTTTCTAAGCAGTCGCCCGCCGGCTGACGAAGCGGCGGCGATCCAATTGATCAGGGAACTGGCACTCAAGAACGCCTCCCGATCCACGTCATCAGAACGCTCGGGCGACAATCTCACCCTCCGCGCCGTTCGCGGCGGATTAGTGCAATTCCGAGTCGACGATTCACGCTAACAGAGTGCCGACTTAATTTCCGCGGGTTGCGACGGCGGCGAGACTTGGCCAATGGTGGTCGTAGTGCTCGATGGCGGCTTCGTCGATCCACTCGCGGGCGGGCGAGTCGATGAGCAGCTTGTCGGGCACGGCTCGCACGGCGGCGATGAGGCGCTCCTCGGCGGCGCGCAGTTGCGGCAGGAGCATGACGTACGACATGCGCCGGTACTTCTGATAGACCTCGGCATTGACCTTGTCGAAGTCGTACTTGGGGGCGGGCTTTCCGGCGGCGATCTCGCCGAGCCGCGCGGCCACTTCGACATCCCAGAAGACAAAGTGGCCGACGAGATCGCGGACGTTCCACTTCGGGCCGACCTTGCACGCCTCGGCGCCGGTGTCGTCGAACTCTTCGAGGACGACGCGCATGCGCATCATCCGATCGGTCAGTCGCTGAAGAATGGCGTCGCGAACCTGCATCGGCACAATGTAGGGTCGGACGAGCGGACCGACAAGACATCACGACCGCCCCGTCAAACTGCGCCGATAGCGGATGTGCGGCAGATCGACGTCCCAGCGGCGGACGCTCATGTGCGCGCCGTCCTCCAGAATGAACCCGGCCAACTCGTAGAAACGTATCGCCCGGGCATTTCCGCGCAGGACCCAAAGCGCCACTTCGCGAAAGCTGTCGCGCTTCATCGATGCCAGGGCCTCGTCACACAGGGCGTGACCGATTCCGCGATTCCAGAAGGCGGAATCGAGATAGAGGCCGAAGATCTCTCCGACGCCGCCGTCGGCGCCTTCATCACGCGTCGGGCCGAATGAAACGAATCCGGCGATCTCCCCATCAACCCCGGCCGCCAGATTCCGTCGATTCTCCGCCGCCAGATTCTCCACCCAGACGGCCTCGAACTCGGCAAGCGTCAGGGCCGCCAGACCCTCGGCGGGCATAAGGCCCCGATAGGCCGCGCGCCACGAGTTCAGATTGACGCGGGCCAGTGGCGCGAGATCGCCGGACGTCGCGGGTCGAATAATAAAGCGGCTCATGACGTACCTCGGCGGCTTGGAGCAGCGCATCGCTCAAGGGTCCCAGTATAAGGGCTGCGCTGCGGGCAAATACACCAAGTTGAGCGGCTGACCGTCCGATGAATCCGAACGCCGCGACCTGTCTTTGGGCCGCGTGATTTGTTGACTTCGCATCGGAGGATATTGCCGTGAGCACCACGACCGCAAACCCGCTGGCCAGCGTGATCAATGGACTCAAGGCTTTGACGCGCGAGGCGATCTCGACCCGGTCGCCTGAGCATTTCGAGACGCTCGAGCAGCAGATCAACCGGTTCGAGGCGACGGTCCGCGAGATGCAGCAGTCCATGCTCTCGGAGCGATCGAAGTCGGCGCTGAAGAACCTTCGCGCGGGCCGGCCGCTTTCGGAAGAAGAGAAGTCGGTCCTGCAATCGGTCGTCGTCGGTGACGCGGAGAGCTATCTGCGCGTCGAGAACAACCTTCAGGACTGGATCAACGAACTCCAGCGGCTCATCGGCGAGATGGAGCGCCTCGCGCGATGCGAGGACGAGGCCACGATGAGCCAGCTTCGCGGTGTCTCCAAGGACGCCGTCCGCCTCATGCCCAGCCTGCGGGCCTACATGGAAGAGAAGGACCGCCTCGATCGGTTCAATCGGGCGATGGCCAACCTCGACGAGCCGAACCGGCAGATTCTCACGCAGGTCGTTTCGGAAATGCTCTCCAGCCCGAAGCGGTAAAGACCGCAGGCCCCTCGATACACCACACTCACCTGAAGCTTGCCGGGAAAACCGCGCTGCAAATCCGCTCGGCGGCGGCTCCATACTCGTCAAAAACCAAGGTGACATAAGGCGAAAAAAGGGGCCTAGGGGTCGAGGGACCAAGGGGCCGAGGGTATGGGCACGCACTTTTCTCGCGCACAAGTGCTGCAAGATCGAAGGTGACATAAGGTGACACAGCCGATTTTTTTCGCTTGCAACTCCTTTGGCGGGCATGTGTTGGGGCGGCGCGCGAAAAAGGTGGTTTTGCGCGAAAACAGCGTGACACACCGCCGCCGGTTTCGTATGCACTTGTGACATGGCCCGTTCCATCACCGACTCCGCCCTCCGTCCATTACACTTGCTCAGCGCTCTCGCCCTTTTACGCCGCGACGCAGGACCGGGCGGCTGTTTATAAGGGTGAGACACAGCCGGGACGCCGGGCTATTAGGAAGCTGGACATGGATTTCGCGCAGACGCTGTTTCTGGAGAGCCCGATCCGGCTGGGGATTCTCGCGTTCATCCTGATGTCCGCCGCGCTGGTGATTCGCAAGCGGATGGTGTTTGCCGTTGATGACGCGTCTGACGGGGCAGGCGGCGGCGTGGGCCGCGCGATTTTCAGCCCTCGGGCGATCGTTCCCGGCACATTTGCGTTGATCGCCCTGCTGTTCGCGGTGCAGTACGCCGTGGTGACCGATCGCGAGCGGATCAGCCTGGCGACGAACCGGTTTATCGCCGCCGTGGAACGTGCCGACCGCGCGGCACTGGCCGATCTGTTCAGCGACCAATACGACAGCGAGGGGATGGACAAGACGGCGGTGCTGGAATTCATCGAGACGGCCCTGGCCCGCGTGCGCATCTACGACACGCGCACGCATCGGCGCGACATCACCGTGACCGGCCGAATTGCGGAGCTGATCCTCGCCGCGCGGGCAACGGTGAGCGTCGGCGGCGACGTCGGGCAGCTTCACTGGGGCGCGTGGCGGCTGGCGTGGGCAGAGGAGGCGGACGCGAACGGCGGCTGGCGGATCACGGCGCTGGAGCCTCGGCTGCTGGACGGGGTGGAGTTTTCGACGCTGACGAGCGTTCGCGGGGTGATACCGTAGGGAGGCCCTTAGCCCCCAATTCGAGCGCGAAAACGCACTGATTGATGTTATCCGACCAGCCCGATTCATCTCTAAGTGTCTTCAGCCACAATAGTTAGGTGGCTCATCACGAATCCAAGAAATAACTTGACAAACAGCCGAAGCACGCGCAGAATGCCCCAAGATGTCGCGGTAGCTGCGGATCAGCCCCCGAGGAGTTGTATATGAGTAAGTCGGTGAGTGACGCGTTCTTGAAGTGTATTCCGCAGGACTTCCTTTTTGACCTCGTGGCCGCAATTCGTGCGGCCTACCCGGCCGCTCAGCTAAAGGCTAGTGAGCTCAGCCCCGAGGTACAGCGAAACGTTGCGGGAACAGAGCGTTGGGGTTTGGTTGAGTCGCACTTCTTCGAAATCGCGTCCAGATACGAACTCCAACCGGAGTGGATATCCAACCGAAACAACAGTTCGCAACACGTCGAGTTAAGCCTTAACGGATTTGTCGTGACTATCTCGAAGACCGAGGCTGCTGGGACCCTACCAGGAGATGCAGATTTTCGACTTGCGTTACTAGCAACGACACAGCTGCGCCTCTTTGAGGAGGACAGGCCCGAGGGAGGGTTCGTGTACGCGATTATAACACATGGCCCAACTGTTGATCCCGCATCTGCCGGCTTCGTGGAAGTATTGTTCCCCGATCGTGATCGACAGATTGTCGAGCGAATAGATCTCCTCGAATTTACGAGAAAGGCCACGATCGCAAATATTGTCGCGGAGACTATCCAGGATACTTCGGTACCAGTACTGCGCAGGCTCGGAAAAGTTGAGGGAGAGTTACGACGATAGGTGGCTTGCACAGCACCCTGTACTATTTGATTTGATCAAGACTGGAAGCGGTGGGTAGAGCATGAGACCCGGGACTCCCGAGTTTGTCGGAGGCCGATTGCGCGAAGCAAGAGAGGCTAGAGGACTTAATGGTACTGTTCTAGCTGAATTGATAGAGGTATCTCGGCAGGCGGTCTCGCAATACGAGAAGGGGTATCAGACACCATCGCCAGTTGTGATGGAACGAATCTGCTCCGTGCTCAATCTTCCCAGGGACTTCTTTGTTCAGGAATCTAACGAGGTCGTCGGAACGGTTTTTTTTCGGTCATTCGCTTCAGCAACGGCATCTGAGAGAAGGAGGCAGGTCCAAAGGCAGAAGTGGCGGCGCAGAATAGTGGCGTTCCTTCGGAAGTTCGTCGACTTTCCAAGGGTTTGTATACCGCAGTTATCCAAAGGAAAGCCGCAGTTACTATCCAACGAAGAAGTCGAAGAGCTCGCGAGCGAAGCACGGAGGGGACTGGGAATTGGCGACGGACCTATCACGAATGTCGTTCTCCTACTGGAAAACCACGGTGTAATTGTTACTCGGACAATTTTCGATTCGAAGGCGCTCGACGCGTTCTCTGAGTGGAGCCCTGATGACGACACACCGTACATTGCATTAAACACAGAAAAGCGATCGGCAGTGAGGTCTCGGTTTGATGCGGTTCACGAGTTGGCACATATGGTGTTGCATCGCCAGATCGACATGGAAACATTGCCCGAGATTCACAAGGCCTTGGAAAAACAGGCGCATCGCTTTGCCGGAGCTTTCTTGGCGCCGGCGTCTACTTTTGGAAAGTCGTTTGTTCGTGGTGGGCTCGATGACTTAATCGCGTTGAAGAAACTTTGGGGGCTCTCAATTTCTGCGATTCTCGTTCGTGCCTCTCAACTTGGACTGTTGAGCGAGCATTCCTATCGACGCGCTATGACCGAGTTGAATCGCCGATCTTGGAGAACGCGTGAGCCGCTTGATAATGAGATTCCTACTGAAGAGCCGCGGTTGCTTCGAAGAGCGATCCAAATGGTGTTAAAAGACTCTGGCGTCAAACTGAGCGATTTTGAAAAACTCGGGGCAGGTACGATTAGAGACATAGAGAAGAATCTTGGCTTATCATTGGCTCCTCCAGCGTATCCGAAGACTGAAGTGTCGCTGCAGATGCCAAAAACTTCCTATGATTCCATCGTCTCGCAAAGAACGGGCCGCATCTTTCGCATGTCCGATTACGTGCAGTCTGACGATTCCTAAGTACATAGGAAGAACTTGAGTCCTCGCGGTCCATGCAGTTTATCTGCAAAAGTAAATGGGGCCGGCGAATAATTGGATCTCGTAACAGGCCAGCTTCACTTGGGCGCGTGGCGGCTGGCGGATTACGGCGCTGGAGCCGCGGCTGCTGGACGGGGTGGAGTTTTCGACGCTGACGAGCGTTCGCGGGGTGATACCGTAGGACAAGCCTATTGAATGGGGGACAGAGTATCCAACTTTTCCCTTCCCTTTTCCCGCGCTTTCGATTGCACTACCGCCCGGCCAACATGAAAGGGACCCAACCATGGAATTTCTTTCTACCCTGTGGCTGCCCATTCTCATTTCTTCCGCAGCCGTCTGGATCGTCTCGGCCATCGTCTGGATGGCCCTGCCCCATCACAAGAACGACTTCATCGGCATGCCCGACGAGGACGCGTTCCTGGATTTCATCCGCAAGAGCGGCATCAAGCCGGGCAACTATGTCTTCCCCGACTTCCGCGGCCGCGAGGCGATGAAGTCGGAGCGGATCAACAAGCTCATCAACGAAGGCCCGATCGGCCACCTGAGCCTGTGGCAGCCGCCGCTGACGATGGGCGGGAAGATGATCGCGACGTTTGTCGTCTATCTCATCGCGAGCACCTTCATCGCGTATCTCGCCTCGGTCGCCCTGCCGAGTCCGGCGGCGTTCGGCAAGGTCTTTCAGGTCGTCGGCACGGCGGGCATTTTGACGTATGCGTTTTCGTTCATCCCGAACAACATCTGGTTCGGATCGTACCGGCGCACGATCGTGGCGGGGATTCTGGATGGGATTGTGTACGGGGTGATTACGGGGCTGATTTTTGCGTGGCGCTGGCCGCATTGAGCAGTGACGGAGTGATCTGACCCCTTCCGAGCCAAACTCACGTGCTCACAATCTGTCCGCGATCAGCTTCTGTATCGCGGGCGATGCGCAGATGTCCATGTGATCGACATCCCGTGCCTCCGGCAGATCGCCCTCCGGCCCCACGGCGACATGGATCAATTGCGTGTGCGTGTTGCCCGGCTCCAGCTTGGACCGCGGCCCATCTCGGAATGACAGGGTGGGCGGGTTCACATAGTAATGCACCGCCACATCGACATTCGCCGGAATCGGGTCCGGCCGGCCCACGTCCAGCAGCACGAGGAGCTGCACGCTCACGCCCTTCTCATTCAGAACATGGGCGATATTGATCGCATCCACGCCACCGTGCGAATGCCCGATGAGCACGAGCCTGGCCGGCGGATTTTTCAGAACGTCTCGCGCGATGGCTTTCCATTTGCGATAGGGTTCGAGATCGGCAAAGCACCCCTTGTCCTTGAGCGTCGCGGCGAGTTGGTCAAGCCCTTGCGATCCGTCCAGATCGCCAAACCCCAACAGGAGAAAGACGCAGGTCTGCCCCGGCTCCGGCGAGCCCGGGTTCCACCGTTTGGCGGACTTACGGCTGCACCCGGCGGACAGCAGTAAGCCGACCATCAGGACATGCCAGCAGAACTTTCGGCGCGATAGAGCGGTATGGATGATTCTCAGCATCGTTCTCACAGAGATGCATGGTACGCGCCTTTGCGGCATTCCGCCTGCTCGGGCCGCCCAAGGGCGACGAAAACGCCAAGGACTGATTGCGGGCAAGAGAAACTCAAGTGTCTGATGACTCACGGCGGGCGTTGAGCCGCTGATGCCAATGAAAGGTGAAGCCCCATCCAACGGCGCCTCACTCCCCCCGACGACCAAACGACGCTTATAATTACCTTGGTATCGAGCCTCGGCTCCAGGCGGGGTTGCAGGGCATGCAGCCTCTGCATTCGCATCCACAGGAAGTCCAAATGACCCTATGATTGCCGAACGACCGGAGGCCCAGATTCCCATGCCGTCGAAGCGAATTATCGTGCTCGCAAACTCATACAAGAAGAAGCCCGGAAGGTGCGTTGCTGGCCGCGAACTTGGTGACGATGGCACTGTGGGTAATTGGATTCGCCCGATCAGCGACCAGCCAGAGGGGGAGTTGCTACCTCGCCACATGAAGTTGGAGGATGGCTCGCCACTCCAAGTTCTAGATATCGTGGACGTTCCAATCGGCGATTACGCGAAGGACAAGACTCACCCAGAGGATTGGCGCGTCGAAACTTCCGAGGCATGGAAGCGTCGAAGGAAGTTCGCGGCGAAGTATCTCGCGACAATTGAGGACAAGCCCCGGGATCTGTGGATGGACCCATCTACACGAGCGGATCGGGCCACGACGGACTTCCTCATCAAACTATCGAATCACCAGTCTCTGTATCTCATCCGCCCAACCGACTTCCGCGTGGAGTTGACAAACGACTTCAACCCCTTCGAGGGAAAAAACCAACAGAAACGGCGGGCCTGCTTCACGTACAGACGTCAAGAGTATTCGCTCGGCCTGACTGATCCGGTGTTCATCGACCGGTATGCGACGAAGTTTCCCGCACGAGACAAGCCCGCGATCACCGTTAGACCGCCTTACAGAGACCAGTGCCTGCTTTGTGTGAGTCTCACGCCAGTATTCAATGGCTACCACTACAAGATAGTTGCGACCGTGTTGGAGTTGCCATGATCGAAAACGCCACGAAACCCTGCCTCTTCACGATCGGACACTCCGACCATGAAATGCCGGCGTTCGTCTCGTTGCTGGCGCAACATGGCGTCACTGCTATCGCCGATGTGCGTTCACAGCCATACAGCCGCTTTCATGGTCAGTTCAATCGTGAGACGCTCGCAGAGTTGCTCAATCGCGCCGGGACTCAATACGTCTTCCTCGGGCAAGAACTCGGCGCGCGGCGATCGGAACGAGAGTGTTACCACGAAAAACAGGCTCGTTACGACCTTATAGCCAAACTTCCAGCATTCCGTGAAGGATTGGACCGGCTTAGGCGTGGGCTTACCACTCATCGAATTGCACTACTCTGTGCTGAAAAGGACCCGATTACTTGTCACCGAGCGGTGCTTGTTTGCCGCCATCTCCGCGCCGACTCCATCGACATTCGGCACATCCTGGAGGACGGTTCGGTTGAAACTATGGACCAAATCGAATCGCGACTCCTCGAAGCGGTTAAGGTACCGACAGAGCACCTGTTTCGTTCCCGTTCCGAACTGATCGAACTTGCCTACGACCTTCAAGGCGAGCGAATCGCGTTCAGGGAGTCGGGGGCTCCGCCCGTAACTAGCGGAGCGATAAGGTGAGTGTGCAGCTTTTCACTATTGGGTTCGCAAAGACGACAGCGGAGCAGTTCTTCAAGTTGCTGCGTGGCGCGGGTGTAAAGCGTATCATTGATGTTCGGCTTAATAACACTTCTCAATTGTCGGGCTTTTCGAAGAAGGAAGACCTACGGTTCTTCCTGCGCGAGGTAGGTGGAATAGACTACATTCACGTTCCTGAACTTGCCCCGACACAGGAAATCCTCGATGCCTTTAAGAAGCACAGGGGAAGTTGGTCAGTCTACGAGCAAGAATTCAATGCCCTTATGTCTAAGCGCGGCATCGAAAACGTCATCTCGCGGGATACAGCCAGTCTTGGCTGCCTGCTTTGTAGTGAAAAGAAGCCGCACCACTGCCACCGTCGATTGGTCGCGGAATACTTGCAGAAACACTGGCGAAACGTAGCGACGAAGCACCTCATTTGAGGATGCGTGGCCGTGCACCGGTGTGCACCTTACAGTGGATCGGCTTCAGCCGATTGGTGTTCGCCGCCGGCTTGAGCTGGCAACATCGGACCACAACCCACTCATCATCTTTTGCCCGACTGTCAACCGGCTTTACCCGCGCGGACAGGGAGCAAGTTTGAGTGAAAGGAGGCCGTTCCATCCATGCCGGGCGGAGCCATTCATGATGTTCGCGCGATTCAGATTCAAAACCTCTCAAGCCCAAGCCCCATGTCTCAGGTCCCGGGCTACAAGACTCAGGCCTTTTTCTCCAAAAAACCACCTGAAACGCGACTTGCCCCAACACGTGCCCGTCACGAGAGTTGCCAGCGCCCCCAGAAACTTTTTTCGTCTATTGTCACCTCAGGTGGGCACGCATTCTGCGCGGAGTTTTCACGACTTTTTGCAGGCGGGCGCGGCCCCCACACGCCGGGGCGGCGAGGCTATAATGCGGCCTCGAATAACCTGGAAACCCGATTAGCCACAGGGAAGAAAATGATCCAAGCCGCTCAACTGATCCGCGTCGGCCACTCGCCGGACCCGGATGACGCCTTCATGTTTTATGCTCTGGCCAAGGACCTCATCGACACCGGGCCCTACCAGTTCACCCACGAGATGGCCGACATCGAGTCGCTCAACCGCCGGGCCGAGTCGGGCGAGCTGGAAGTCTCGGCGATCAGCATTCACAGCTACCCGTTCGTGAAGGACCGCTATGCCCTGCTCGCCTGCGGGTGCAGCATGGGCGACGGCTACGGGCCGATGGTCATCAGCCGCGAGCCGCGGACGCTGGCCGACCTCGCGGGCAAGACGATCGCGGTTCCCGGCGAGCGGACGACGGCCTTCCTCGCGCTGAACCTGTGCATGGGCCGCGGGGCCTTCAAGCATAAGACGGTCATGTTCGACGAGATTCCCGACGCGGTGCTGCGCGGAGAGGTGGACGCCGGGCTGATCATCCACGAGGCGCAGCTCACCTATGCCAGGCAGGGCTTGCACAAGGTGGTGGACGTGGCCGAGTGGTGGATGAAGCAGACCGACCTGCCGCTGCCCTTGGGGGGCAACGTGATTCGCCGCGACCTGGGCCCTCAGCGGATGGCCGAAGTGGCGAAGTTGCTGAAGGCGTCGATTGAGCATGCGCTGAATCACCGGCGCGAGGCGATCGACTACGCGCTGTCGTTCGGCCGGGGGCTGGACACGAAGCTGACCGATCAGTTCGTCGAGATGTATGTTAATAAGTGGACGCTGGACTACGGCGAGCGAGGCCGCGCGGCGGTGCGGCTGCTCCTAAAGAAGGCGCACGAGGCGGGCCTGGTGCCGAACGCGGGGGAGATTGAGTTTATTGGATAGCGCATGTCGCTTGCCATTGGGGGCAGAGTGGATACAACGGCGCTCGTTCTGCGCCGGAGGTATGGCCCCGTGAAGCGACGCGCGTTTACCCTGATTGAGCTGCTTGTTGTGATCGCGATTATCGCGATCATCATCGCCATTCTTCTGCCTGCGCTCTCCGGAGCGCGGCAGCGGAGCCGGACCGTGCTTTGTCAGTCGCGGCTTCGCAGCATCGGCGCGGGCTGGCACATGTACGCGGACGATCACGACGACGTGTCGCCGCCGGGCCGGCTGTACAACAAGGGCGGCGGCGTGTCGAACCCGGCGAACTGGTACGACGTCGGCAACGGGCTGGCCTATCGGCCGCGCTGGATCGCGATAATCGGCAAGTATGTGGGCATCTACGCCTATGACATGCCGCGGACCGACGTCGATCGACTCGATTACACCAACAATGTCTATCTGTGCCCGACGGTCCCGCAGTGGACTGACAACCGCAACGCGGGCTACGGCTACAACCACCAATTCCTCGGCAACTCGCGGCAGGCGGCGGGGAAGTTCATCAATTTCCCGGTGAATCGGTCGAGCATCGCCAGCTTCGCGGGAACGGTGATGGCCGCCGACTGCATGGGAACGGCGGCGGGCGTGCCGGCGAGCGACCGAAAGGAATACAGCCTGCGCGGCACGGGCTTCAATGAGACCGGCAATCACGGCTGGACGCTGGACCCGCCGAGGCTGACGGCGACTTCAGATCGCGGGACGGGCGATGCCGGGACGCCGCGCACGGCGGTCGATCCGCGTCATCAGACCAAGGCCAACGCGGTGTTCTGCGATGGGCACGTCGATTCCGTGCTGCCGCAGACGATCGGATATCGCGTGCTGCCCAATGGGGCGTTTGTCGATCTGGAGTCGACGCCGGACAGGCCGAACAACACGTGGTTTTCCGGCAGCAGCCGAGACCTCGACCCCCCCGCCCTGCCGACGAAGAGCCCGGCGCCATGACGCACGTTAATCGCGTTCATTCGGGCGACAATCTGAAAGTCATGTCGCGACTGCCCGACGGCTGCTGCGATCTGATCTATATCGATCCCCCCTTCCTGACGGGCCGCGAGCGAACCGTGGCGGGCAAAAAGGGAAAACAGCGAGACAAAAAGGCGGCGTACGCGGACTCATTCGCTGGCGGGCGCAAGGGCTATCTCGCGTTCATGCATCCGAGACTGGAGCAGTGTCATCGGCTGCTGGCGCGGAGCGGGACGCTTTATGTCCATCTCGATTGGCGCGTCGCGGCGTACATTCGCATTTGCCTGGATACGATCTTCGGGGAGGAGAACTTTCTCAACGAGATCATCTGGCACTATCGAACCGGCGGCGTCTCGCGCCAGTGGTTCGGGCGCAAGCACGACACGATTCTGGTGTATGCCAAAAAGATCGGGTCGCAGCGGTTCAATGTCCTGCGCGAAGGCGTGTTCCGGACGGACGGGCTCAAGTTTGAGACGGACGGACGGCCGTACAAATCCACGACGCGCGGGAAGCTCTACTTCAACGCGGCGGGCCCGGCGCTGACGGATGTCTGGGACATTCCGTTTCTCTCGACGGTCTCATTGGAACGACAGGGCTGGCCCACGCAGAAGCCGCTGGCGCTGCTCGACCGGATCATCCGGGCAAGCACGCGCGAGGGGGACTGCGTGGCGGACTTCTTCTGCGGCAGCGGGACAACGCTGGTGGCGGCGAAGCGATTGGGGCGGCGGTTCATCGGGTGCGACGCCGCCAGGGAGGCCGTTTCGATTGCCCGGCGGCGGTTGAAGGAATAGTTCTCGGACGGGGGCTCCTATTTGGCGCAAACCGGTGGTGGTAAATCGGCGTAAATCACACGGTTGACGGGGGTTTTACGGGGGATTAGACTTCTCGCTCGGCGTTCGGGAAGCTCCCGATGCCGGTAGTCTCTCCCCACGGGGCAGGTCGATGGCGCCGAGAAGGCGGTGGCGACCTGAGGGCATTCGGCACGCGGCCGAGCGCACTAGCCCTGGGAGTGACCCAATCGCAGCCGCGTCCAATCTGGCTCCTCAATTGGGGCTGAAACTCTTGGGAACTTCGGCGGACAACCGTCCATCGGCTTTCCCGGCTGCCTTGGAGATGAATCGTCAGTGATCCGTGGTTGCGCGCTGCGTGATGAGCGCGGCCGCTTTGCCGTTGACGGTTTGTCGTCGGACGATATCGAGTCGCTACCGCGATTTACCCGGTAGTGTAATGGTAGCACAACAGGTTTTGGTCCTGTTTGTCGAGGTTCGAGTCCTCGCCGGGTAGTAGTTTTCGCCGCCCTGTTTTTTGGACACGATCGCAGATGACGAAATCACAAGCGGAATCATCGCGCGGGCTCGCGGCCGTTCTTCTGGCTGCCGGGAAGTCCACGCGCATGAAGACCGATCTGCCGAAGGTCATGCACGAGGTTTGCGGCAAACCGATGCTGGGGCACGTGCTGGACGCATGCCGTGACGCGGGCATTGAGAAGTTCTATGTCGTGGTGGGCTTCGCGAAGGATGCGATTATTCAGGCGTACGACCAGCAGCCGGGCGTCAACTTTGTCGAGCAGACGGAGCAGAAAGGCACCGGTCACGCGGTGATGATGTGTCGCGAGGCACTTGCCGGTTTTTCAGGCGATTGCGTGGTGATCGCGGCGGATATGCCGCTGGTGAATGCCGAAACGCTGAAGAACCTGATCACAGCTCATCGCGCTGCGACGGCGTCGGCCTCGCTGGCGACCACGGTACTGGACGACCCCACGGGATACGGGCGGATCATCCGCGATGGGAAGGGCGAATTCACCGGCATCGTCGAGCATCGTGACTGTTCGCCGGCACAGCTCAAGATCACGGAAGTTAATCCCAGCTATTACTGCTTCGACGCCGAGGCGCTGTTTACCTCGCTCGACAAGATCACACCGAACAACGCCAAGGGCGAGTATTACATCACCGACACCCTCTCGATCCTCCGCGGCGAGGGCAAGCGCGTCGTCGCGCCGGTCAAGCTGCCTGCCGAGGACGCGACCGGCATCAATTCGCGTGCCGAGTTGGCCATGGTCAACGGTCTCATGCAGCGGCGCATCCAGGCGGCGTGGATGGAGAGCGGGGTCTCGATTGTTGACCCGAGCAATACTTGGATCGAATGCGACGCGCAGATCGGGCGCGACACGGTGATTCGCCCGTTTACGTTTATCGAACGGGGCGCGAGCATCGGCGCGGGCTGCACAGTCGGGCCTTTTTCGCACGTGGCGGCGGGCTTGAGCGCAGCGGACAATACGACGATCGGTCCGTCCGCCACCGGTGGATTCGACGCGGCGGCGAATCGCATGACGTCTCAGCAAACCAGTAAACGAACGGTGCAGGTGGTTCGCAGGCCGCCGGCTTCGTCAGGTTGTCCATGAGGAGGCTTCGCCCATGATCAACCCAGATGGAGAACTCAAAATCTTCAGCGGTCGGAGCAATCCGGCACTGACGGACGGGATCTGCAATTACCTGGAAACCCGCCCCGGCCGGGCCCATGCGGAGACATTCCCCGACGGCGAACTGTTCGTGAAGCTCAACGACGACGTTCGCGGGCGAGACGTCTTCGTCATTCAACCGACCTGCCGGCCGGTCAACGAACACCTGATGGAACTGCTGGTATTCATGGATTGCTTGCGTCGCGCATCGGCACGGCGCATCACGGCGGTGCTGCCGTATTACGGCTATGCCCGACAAGATCGCAAGGATGAGGGTCGGGTTCCGATCACGGCGAAGCTGGTGAGCAATCTGATTCGCGAGGCGGGGGCGGACCGGGTCCTGACGATGGACCTGCACGCGGCGCAGATTCAGGGCTTTTTCGATATTCCTGTCGATCACCTTCAGGCCGAGCCTGCATTCACCAAGCATTTCAAGAATCTCGATTACAGGAACGTCGTCTTCGTGAGCCCGGACGTGGGCAACGTCAAGCGTGCCCGGATGTACGCGGAGAAGATGGGCTGCGATCTGGCGGTGATCGACAAGCGTCGCACGAGCGGCAGTACGGCGATCGTTCATAACATCATCGGCGAGGTCGAGGGTCGTGACGTGGTCATGATCGACGACATGATCGCGACAGCGGGAACGGTGTGCGAGGCGGCCCGGGTGTGCATCGAGCGCGGAGCGAAGAGCGTCCGCGGCGCGGCGACGCACGCGGTGTTCGCGGGCCCGGCCCTCGAGCGACTGAGCAATGCCCCGTTCACGGAGATCGCCGTGAGCGACACGATTCCGATTTCCAACGAAGTGCGCAAGCGTCTGCCGAACCTGGTTCAGCTCAGCGTGGCCAGCATTTTCGGCGAGGCGATCGCGCGGATACACAAGCATCGATCGGTAAGCAGTTTGTTTCACAACAACGACTAGAGGTAGTAGACGATGGACATTCCAACACTGAAGGCAGAACCCCGAAAGTCCGCGGGCTCCCGCGCTGCGATGCGCCTGCGCCGCTCCGGCAAGCTTCCGGCGATCATTTACGGTCACAAGAAAGATCCGGAGCCGGTCACGCTGAACTATCGCGACGTGGAGATTCAGCTTCGACACGGGGCGCACCTTGTGACGCTCGACCTGGGCTCGAAGAGCCAGCCGTGCCTGTTCAAGGACGCGCAGTACGACCATCTCGGGGCGAGCATCCTGCACATCGACCTTGCCCGGGTGGACCTGAACGAGCGGGTCACGGTGAAGGTTCCGATCGAGCTTCGCGGCACGCCGAAGGGCGTAGCCGACGGCGGCGTGCTCCGACAGGAAATGAACGACATCGAGGTGGAGTGCCTCGTCACGAACATTCCCGAGCACGTGCGGGTGAACGTGGCGGACGTTGGACTCGACCAGGTGCTCTATGTGAGAGACCTGCAACTGGGCGCCGGTATCACGGCGACCAGCGATTCCGATTCGGTGGTTGCGACGGTTCGCCTGCCGCTGGTTCAGGCGGAGACGACGGACGCCGCACCGGTCGAGGGCGCTTCGACGGAACCGGAAGTCATCGCCAAGGGCAAGGAAGACGAGGAAGAAGGCGACGCAGAGAAGGAATAATACATCGCCGTCCGGCATCGCGATGGCCCATTGCAGAGCGGCGGCATGAAGCTGATCGTTGGACTAGGAAACCCGGGGCGACAGTACGCCGAGACCCGGCACAACGTGGGATTTCGCGTCGCCGACGTGCTGGTCGATCGATGGCAGTTGGGATCGGGCAAGGACAAGTTCTCCGGCCTGATCTTCGAAGGGCTTGTCGCGGGCGTGAGGGCCTGCGTGCTGAAGCCCATGACGTATATGAACCTGAGCGGCAAGAGCGTCGTCGCGACGATGCAGTTTTTTCAGACGCCGCTTGAGGACTTGATCATCGTGTCCGACGACGTGGACCTGCCTCTGGGCAAGCTGCGGATGCGGGCGACGGGTTCGGCGGGCGGTCAGAAGGGATTGGGCGACATCGTTCGCTGCCTGGGCAGCGAGGAAATCGCCCGACTGCGAGTTGGGATCGGGCGTCCGGCCCGGGGCAATATCGCGGACTTCGTGACGTCGCCGTTCGCGAAGGATGAGAGGGAAACGATCGACGCTGCGATTCCGAAGGCGGCCGATGCCGTCGAGAAGTGGATTAAAGAAGAAATCGCCGCGGCGATGAACGATACGAATCGGGAAAACGACAAGACGTGACGCGTCGCCATTGAGGATGCCCGGATAGCGTACTTCCGTGCGGCGCAACTGGTAAGGAGTAGTGACTTGTGAAGAGCTATGAAGCGATGTTTTTGATGGATCCGGCGATGGCGACGGATGAAGCGGCGGCGGAAGCTGAAATCAAGCGTCTGCTGGGTCGCGCGGAGGCGAATGTCCTCGGTGTGAAAAAGTGGGACGAGCGCAAGCTGGCCTATCCGATCGGCCCGAACAAGCGGGGGCTGTACATGCTCTGCTTTTTCGAGGCTGCGCCGGAGAAGATCGCGCCGCTGGAGCGCGACGCGCAACTGAGCGAAAAGACGGTTCGGGTGATCATCCTGCGTCACGACAAGCTGACGCCGGAGGCGATTGAGAAGGCGTTTAACGCACCGCCTCCGCCGAAGGCGCCGTCGCGCGGCGACGACTGGGGCGGCGGACGCGAGCGGTTCGGCGGCGATCGCTTCGGTGGAGACCGATTCGGCGGAGAGCGCCGCGATCGGGGCGGCGAGGGTGAGGCCGCGACGGCCACCGCGAAGTCGAGCGACGAGGACGACGAGGTACCCGACCTGGATTCCGACGACGCCGACGACAAATGATCGGGTGAGAACAAGTGACGATCCGCGAGGAGCAAGGAGCAACGCATGGCGAACTTTAACAAGGTCATCCTGGCCGGGAATCTGACCCGCGATCCGCAGCTCTCGTTTCTGCCGAGCAATACGCCGGTCGTCGAGTTCGGCATGGCGATCAACCGTCGCTGGAAGTCGCAGACGGGGGAACAGCGCGAGGACGTGACGTACGTGGATATCCGGGCATTCGGTCGTCAGGCCGAAACGCTTAATCAATACATGAACAAGGGCAAGCCCATCCTTGTTGAAGGCCAGCTCCGCTTCGATCAGTGGGAAGGCAAAGACGGCCAGAAGCGCAGCAAGCTCTACGTGGTCGTTGACACCTTCCAGTTTCTCGGTGCGCCATCCGGTGATTCGAGCCGCGGCGGTCGCACGGGCGGCCGGGCTCCAGAGCCTGCGCGTGCGGGCGGCGGCAGCAGCAGCGGTGGTGGTGGTGGTAGTGGTGGTGGATACGACGAAATGCCGCCGATCGACGAATCTACCGGCGGCGGTGACAATATTCCGTTCTGAAGAGTGCAATCGGACGCGACGAAAGGACAGAGAAAACATGCCTCCCTACAAGTCGTTCAAGAAAAAGGATGACAAGAAGCAGAAGCGCTCGAAGGTGCGCGAGCCCTCGAAGTGTCGCTTCTGCCGCGAGAAAGTCACGGAACTGGACTACAAGGACCTCGGCACGCTGTTGAAGCTGGTCTCGGGCCAGGGCAAGCTCTTCTCCCGCAAGAGAAGCGGCAATTGCGCGGCACACCAGCGATCCATGAAGCGCGCCGTCAAGCAGGCCCGATTCATCGGCCTCATGCCGTTTTCCGGATAGGAGTGATTGATTCATGAAACTGCTCTTACGAAAAGACATTGCCAAACTGGGCCTCTGCGGCGACATCGTCGAGGTGACGTCGGGGTACGCTCGGAATTACCTTTTACCGCATCACCTGGCGCTGGAACCGACGAAGGCGAACCTGAAGGCGATCGAGGAAGACAAGAAGATCGCCGCCGCCGAGCGGGCTCGGATCCACGAGGTGCTGCTCAAGACGTGCGAGCGCCTGACGGGTCAGGAAGTGACGATCAGCGCCGCCTGCACGCCTGACGGGCACCTGTATGGCTCGGTCGGCCCGCGGGAGATTTCCCACGCCCTGGTCCAGGAGGGCCACTCGGTTCACGCCGACCAGATCAAGATGTCGCACAACATCAAGGAAGTCGGCTCACAGGAAGTGCCGGTTGTGCTGGCGGATGATATCCGCGCGACGATCAAGGTATGGGTCGTGGCGGAGAAGATTGCCGGCGATCTTGACGATGAGGGTGAAACGGAGGTCACACATGTCGCCGACAACGCCGACGCAGCCGTCGCAACCCAGACCGACCCCGGCAGCGCGGACGACTGACCCGATCGCCGGGGGTCGCATTCCTCCGCAGGACCTCGAAGCCGAGGCGAGCCTTCTGGGCTCGATGCTGCTGGACAAGGATGCGATCGGCCTCGTGCTGCAAATCATTCCCCGCGATGAGTCCGGTCGATTGTATCGACCGGACCATCGCCTTTTGTATGAAGTCCTGATCGACCTGTACGACCTCAACCGCCCGATCGACCTGATCGTGCTGGAGGACGAACTGCGCCGTCGCGGGCTCCTGGAGGAGATCGGCGGGCGCGATTATCTCATTGACCTTTGCCGGTCCGTCCCCTCTGCCGCCAACGCCGAATACTACGCCCGAATCGTGCGGGACAAGGGCCTGCTGCGCGACCTCGTTTCGTGCACGAGCGACATACTTCATTCGGCGTATGACTCGCACGACGACGCGGGCACCGTCCTGGACGACGCGGAGAAGAAGCTCTTCGCGGTGACGGAGCAGCGCGTCAGCAACCAGGCAGTCGCCATCCGCGACTTTCTGGATGAGACGATGCGGCAGATCGACGTGTTTGAAGAAGGCATGTTGACCGGGGTGCCCAGCGGCTTTACCGAGCTGGACTCGATGCTCGGCGGCATGCAGAACGGCGACTTCCTCGTTGTTGCGGCGCGGCCGAGCATGGGCAAGACGGCGCTGGGGCTCTCGATTCTGGAATACGTCGGTATCGTCGAGAACATTCCGTGCGCGTTCTTCTCGCTGGAAATGAGCAAGCTGCAGGTGGCCCAGCGCATGATGTGCTCGCACGCCCAGGTCGATCTGCACAAGCTGCGTCACGGGCGGCTGACCGACTCCGAAAAGACGAAGCTGAAGCTGGTCTGCGGCAACATGCGCAATTACAAGATCTTCGTGGACGATACGGCGGGGATGAGCGTCATGGAGCTGCGGGCCAAGGCGCGGCGGCTCAAGATGCTGCACGATATTCGCATCGTCTTTGTCGATTACCTTCAGCTGATGTATGACCGGGCATCAAGGGAGAACCGTCAGCAGGAAATCTCCGCCATCAGCCGCGGACTTAAGGCACTGGCCCGCGAGTTGAACATTCCGGTGGTCGCGCTTGCCCAGCTCAATCGGCAGGTCGAAGGCCGGGAAGGCAATCGCCCGCGCATGAGCGATCTGCGCGAGAGCGGGGCCATCGAGCAGGACGCCGACGTGGTCATCCTGCTGCACCGCGAAGAGTATTACCTGAACAAGAAGAAGACGGGCACGTCCGAGGGGATGGACCTGGCGAACAAGCTCAAGGGCAAGGCGGAGTTGATCGTCGCCAAGCAGCGAAACGGACCGACCGGGGATGTGGAGCTGCACTTCAATCCTCAGTTCACCCGATTCGACAATGCCGCCCCGGCGTATATCCACGACACGGATTACGAGCCAGGCCGCTACGGCGGGGGCACAGATATGTCGGGCGGCGCGGCGGATGATGCGCCGTTCTGATCCGTCTGCCCGGTAAGTCAATATACAGCGTGATTACAATGGGGATTCAAAGGCCTGCCGTGCACGGATGAGGTCCTGGGCGACTGATGAGCCGCCGGTTCGTGTCATCACCATGTCACCGGTGAAGCCGGCCTCCGCGAGCGAGGCGAGCAGCGCCGGCGGGCTGAGCTGCCCCTCCCCCATCGCCACTTCATGGCCCATGGCCCCGGATGAGCCCGCGACGGCGTCGCGCGTTCGGGTCAGGCCGATCCTTCCACCGAGCAGTTCGGCGACGCGATGCGGGTCTTCTCCCTGCATGAGCATGGCGCCGGTGTCGCAGCAGGCCATGAGAGATGGGCAGTTGATGTCAGCCAGGAGATCGCGGAGCGCGGTGGTGGTGAGCCCGGATGTCTCGATGGCCACGGTGACGCCGAGACGGTCGGCGTCTTCGGCGAGGAGATTGAGCGTCTCTCGAATGCGCGGGGCGACCTTGCTATCAGAGGTGTTTGAAACGGGACCCAGCAGCGTGGAAACCGCGGGGACGCGCATCTCCGAAGCCAATGCAATGATGCGACGCATGGCGTCGAGGCGACGATCGCCGGTTGCGGGATCGTCGTAGCCGCTGCCGCCGTGAGGGCCACGCAGGCTCGACAACCGGAGGCCGAGATCGTCCAGGTGCTTTTTGAAATGGCGCTGGGCGGAGCGGGACATTTCGTCCGGCGAGATGGGGCCGCGGAGGGCGCTGACGTCGACGGCGCGAAAGCCGAGGCGACGGGACATGTCGAGGGCCTCGCGGATTTCCAGCTTGAGATCGTCGAGGCACACGGCCAACCGCGGCCGACTGATAAGTTGGTTTGGCATGGCTCATTACGCCTATCGCAGGGGCCGACAACGCGGGCGGACCCGAATGAAGGGGATTGTAACCTTTACTTCGCCTGCGCGAACGTTAATCTGCAGTGCGACGTTTCTCTGTGGGAGGGATCGCCGTCGTCGCGAACCCACGTTTACTTAAAGCCATACCGCTGAGTCGGAGGCCGGATCACAAGGAGTTAAGGAATGATGAGTTCGAAACACATGAAGATAGTTGCCGGTATTGGTTTCTGCGCGATCTTCGCGCTGAGCCTGCTACCCAGCGCGGAGGCCCAACCGGGGCAAACCCGCAAATCGCCCAAGAAGTCGAATGTGTTCAAGCCTGCTCAAGAGCTTGAGCAGATGATGGCAGGACAAAAGTACCTCTTCGGCGGGATCAAGGCCGGCATTCTGGACGAGACCTGGGATGACGCCGTGATCAAGGCATGGATCCTCTCCGAGATGGCGAATGCCAATCAATTCCAGAACGCTCACGCCGACTACAAGAAGCTCGCGGGGCAGATGTCGGAGCAGTGCGCCGACCTGGCCAAGACGCTCAAAAAGCACGACGCGAAGGAGTCGATGGAGAAGTTCAGCGCCATCGGGAAGACGTGCGGCTCGTGTCACGATCAATTCGGCAAGAAGCATTAGATTGCAAATCGTGAGCGGGCCCCTGCAGAGGTCGGGGGCCTTCTCACGATTGCCCTTCAGCCTTGGGGGATTATCTCATCGGCGAGGGCCAGACCGACTCGGCCTTTGGGCCATGCGGAATCGGATCGCGCATGCGCAGACAAGGAGTGGGCTATCGCAATCGATCATGATTGGGTTGCTGTGATGAACCGTGGTCGATCGGGAGGGAGATTACTGGGCGGCGGCTACGCGATTGCGATCTTCCTGGGCTGCACGCTGGCGGGCGAGGAGGTCACGAAGGGCGGTGTCGCTGACCGGGACGAACTTGCCACGTGAGGCCGCAGCGATTTCGGCGAGCTCGGGCTGCCTGGCGGCCTCACCGAGGGCGATGACATTGACGATCGCGCCGCTCTGCTCGGCGGTGGCGGCGAGCTTCTGAAGCTCTTCGGCGTCAACGGTCTTGGCCATGACCAGGAAGACCTGATCGGCGTACCAGCCGGAGGTCACGCCCAATGCGTCGCTGAGATTAGTTCGGCCGGCAGAGGTCCGTGGTGAGATCGTCAGGCGGCTGCCTTCCAGATCACCGACCGGCTCGGCTACCTCCACCACGGCTTCGCCGCCTTCACCGTATGTCTGGGCGATTCCGTAGCGCTTTGAGCCGGGAACGAAGGAGGCGTTCACCGCATCGGTCAGTGAAGCGATTTCGTGGATGTAGGGTGTCATGGCCGAGTCACCGTCAACGACGTAGCCGATGATGCTGCCGCTGAGCGGAAGGCCGAAGTAGGTGTTGAGCGGGTCGGCGGAGGCGAGCGCCAACGGCGCACCGGACAACCCTGCGTTTGCCTCGGGAAGGGCAACGGTATCGACGCGCGTCACCGTCTGATGGACGGTCGGCTGACGCGAACCACTTAAGGCGAAGTACCAAGCGGGGAGACCGACCAGAATCGCGGCGATGCCCAATGCCGCCGAAGCGCGTCCGAAGGTAACGTGGCGCCTTAGACCGGGACTTACCGGACGGCGAGCTGCCGTAACGCGAGGCGAAGCCGCCTGGACCGGGCTCGCATGTGAAGGCGCCTCGCCGATCAGCGGCGGGCGAGAAGGTCGTGATGTAGCGGAGGTCGGCGAAGATTGGTGCGAGGATGGAACCGCGGTGACAGTGCGACAATGCTGACACCGGCAGCGACCGCCGGCGAAGGCATCGTTGAGGACGAGAATTCGTCCGCAGAACCTACACTGTACTCTCAAAGGCATCGGGGCTCTCCCGATAAGAATCCACCCAGAGCGAACGCCCACAGCTTCCCAAAACCGGGGTCGCCGCTAACACATTCTATACAGCGACTTTATCAAAGGCTGCTGCACGAATGTTTGGCGACCGCATTTAGTCGTCAGAGCGACGGCTGCGGCTTCACCCTTCTGAACGCCAAATATACATGAATGTCGGCCTATTTGTCCAGAAAAAAGGCAGGTTTAGGTGCAAAAAATTGATATTTGTGCCTGCCGCGGGAGGGGCCGGGGACTGTGCGTATATGTTCGGCGCCCACTCCATTGGCCGGAGATAGCGAACCGTAATCGCCCTTTTCAGGCCGGCACGGGCCTTCGCGGCATCGATGGCGTCCGTGAGAGTGCCGATTCGGTCGATCAGACCGGCCGAAAGGGCCTGCTCAGCGCTGTAAACTCTTCCGTCAGCCAGCTTTAGGACCTCATCCCGGGTGAGTTTCGGCCGGCCTTCGCAGACGACCCCGACAAACTGCTGGTAGAACCCGTCCACGAGACCCTGAAAAATTTCCCGCTCCTCTGCCCGCATTTGTCGGAATGGGCTGCCTGTGTCCTTGTAGGGCCCGGACTTGATGGCATCCGATTCGATCCCCAACTTGGCCATCGTATTGGTGAGGTTGACCATTTGCATGATGACGCCGATCGAGCCGGTCACGGTGGTTCGCTGGGCCATGATCTCGTCGGCTGCGCAGGCGAGGTAATACCCCCCGCTGGCGGCGACATCCTGAAAATAGGCGACTACCGGTTTGCCGGTCTTGGCCTTAAACGCCTTGATCTCCTGGAAGAGGGTGTCGCTGGCGGTGACGGTGCCGCCGGGGGAATTGATCCTGAGGACGACGGCCTTGACCCTGCTGTCGTGGGCGGCGGCGGCGAGATTCTCGACGAGGAGCGCGACAGGATGCTCACCTTCGGAGAAGAACCCCGGCTCGTGGGAATTCATGAGAATGCCGGAAATGTCGATCATGGCGATGCGATCGCTGATCCATCCGGGATCTCGCCGTACGACCTGCTCCTGAAGCGATTGGTCCGCGGGAACCGGTGTGATCTTGAATCCGCCGGTGGGAGCGCACGCGGAGAGCCACATCGCGAGGGTGACGGTTAAGACGGAAATCGACCTGCTTACTGTCGCCATAAAGACCTCCATGCCCTTGTCTGGGTTGTTGCCGAAAGCGTGAAAAGTCACGCGGGACTTCACATCGAAGCGATCACTTGCCGGGAACAACTTTCGCCGCGTATTCACGATGATACCACTGGAACGCAGCCCGCATTCCGTCATCAAACTTTGTCGTCGGTTTCCAGCCGAGCAGCTTCTGAGTGTAGTCGCTGTTGATGCGCTGCGGCAATCCGGTCAGGGCAATAGCGGATCGTCGGACGGCCGCGGCCCTAATGCCATCCTTGAAAAGGTACTCCCCCACCCAGCCGGCCACGAAAGCAACTGAGTAGTTCACCTTCCTTGTGACTCGCGGGATGCCGAAGCCGTCGGCGAGGGCGTCGAAGTATTGTCGCTGGGTGACGCGCTCGGTGTTTCCGGCGATCAGCGTCGTGCCTGCCGCGCCGGGACAACTGCCGGCAAGGACCAGCGCCCGGACGGCGTCTTCGACGTAGACCATGGCCATTTCGTTTTCGCCGGTCCCGATGAGGGTCATGATCCCCTCGCGCATAACCGGTTCCAGGTAGGTCTTCATCGTTCGATTGCGCGGGCCGTACAGGTAGCCGAGCCGGACGATGACCCACTCGGTTCCCGGCGTGAGTTCGGTCCTGACGACTTCTTCGGCCTTCAGCTTGGCGATGGCGTATGAGAACCACTTGGGCGGAGGTGGGGACGGGGTGAATTCGTTGATGACTTCGCCCGACGCGAGTAGGTCCGGGTGATAGACGCCGCATGAGCTGACGAAAACGAAACGGCGGACGCCGGCTGCATTCGCCGCATTCACGAGCCGGCGCGTGCCTTCCACGGTTGTTCGCTGGAACTCGTCCCAGGTTCCAACGATTTCCACGCGAGCGGCGGAATGAAAGACGACATCGATACCCTTGCAGGCGGCTTCGAGGGAGGTTTGGTTATCAAGGTCGCCATCAACGGCCTCGGCGCCGAGCGATTCGACGAACGCGCGATTGCTGCCGGGGCGGACGATCGCCCGGACGTTATCGCCTGCGGCGCGAAGGTGTTCGATGAGGTGGCTGCCGACGAAGCCAGTTCCGCCGGTGACGAGTGCATTCATGGCATCAGTTTACCCGGTACGCGGTCGGCCGCATCACTGGACGGACGGGCCGGAATCACCGGGCGGGCGAGGTAGCCAACGGGAGACGCGATTGCAGTAGTCGGTGTACGAGTCACCGAATCGCTCGCGGAGGCGCGGCTCTTCGATTTTCGTGACCTGATACTGGGCGAAGACGCAGCCGACGGCGAGGAGAACGAACATGCCGATGGAGCCGAAGTAGATCGCCTCGCCGAGGACGCAGATGAACAGGGTGATCACGACGGGATTTCGCACCCAGCGATAGGGACCGGTGGCGACGAAGACCTTGGGCGGATCAAACTCAACGTGCGGGCCGCGTCCGTGAAAGATCAGCCAAGCGGAGCAGACGACGTAGGCACAGAGACCTCCGGCGAAGATGCCAATTCCCACGAGATGCTGAAAGCCAGTCCAGAATCGCCGGATTTCATCGCGTAATGAGAGATCGCGCAGGGGCATCTCACCCAGGAGGTGAAACACCGAGGGGACGATGCCGAGAATGAAAATGAGAAAGCCGACGGTGTAAACGAACGCCCGCAGCGCGAAGGGCTTCTCCGGCTTGGCCGAGGGCGTCGAGGCTGGAGGGTCTACCATCTGACCGCGAAACCCGCCGTCATCCATTTGCTCGACTCGACCGCATGGACGATGGCCAACTCGCCGGACTTGATCTCGTTGTTGCGGATCATCTCGTCGAGGTGGAGCAGGGTCGCGGAGCCGCCGCAGTAGCCGATCTTCCCGCTGCGGAACTTGATCTTGTCGCGCGTGATGCCGAGTCGATCAAGGAATGCGGGAATGTGATCCTCGTAAAGCTGGAGGGTCGGAATCGATACGACGTAGTGATCGACGGTGCTGGGATCGATCTTCATCTGGGCCGTGAAGTTACAGAGGCCCTGCAAGAGGAGCGGGGCTGCATTGTCATTGACGGCTGAAAAGTCCTGCCACAGGTGGTGAGTGCCGTCGGCGTACAACTCAGGAATCTGATGTGAGGTATTCATCAGGTCGGAGGCTGCGCCGCCGGCGGTCATGCCTGCCGGACGACCTGCGCCGACCGACTCCACGAAGGTGCCGACGATCTCGCGACCGGGCTTGCCGTTCTGACCGGCCTGAAGGACGAGGGCTCCGGCGCCGTCGGCGAGGATCCATCGCAGTGCGGCATGCACCTTGTCCATCTTGGGCTGATTGAAGTAACAGCTACGGAGATAGATCGAGGAGAGCTGGCTGTAGGCGACGAGTGCGGTGCGGTAACGACCGCTTCGCAGCGCGTCGTATGCAACCTGCACGCCTTTGCCGACGCCGGTGCAGTTTGAGTGGATCTCCATTTCAGCGCACGTCTGAATGCCGAGCCGCTCCTGAAGCAGTGTGCTGGTCGGCGGCGTGCTCTGATCGTACGAAGGGCAGGAGATGACGATGAGATCGAGCTGTTGCGGCTCCATCTCGGCCATCTCGAGCGCATTTCGCGCGGCCTTCTCTGCGAGGCTGCTGAAGTTGAAGGTCATGTTTCCCGTCTCGGGATCCACGGCGAAATGCCGAGTGCGGACGCCGCCGCGATCGAGCATCTTGGGACCGAGGTTTTCGATGAAGCTCCTGACCTTCGCCGGCGCTTTGTCGAGCGGGCCGAGAATGGCTTCGAGCCGATCATTGGGTACCGGCGGACCCGGGAGAAAACTTCCGGTGCCTGCGATTCTTACTGGTAGCAAGGACATAGCACTCCTAAGCCTATCCGATCTTCTACGAGGTTACCGGTCACTGCCAAGTGCCCCGGCCTACTGACGATCACCAAAGCGGCACCACCAGCAAGGCCGGACATAATAGCAAGACGCGGACCAATCGGGCAGTCAAGATGTTTACCCGAAAACCGATGTGCTGCCAATATGCTCCTGAAATGAGCAACCGGTACCGGACAGACCACGCCGGGAGACCATCGAACGTTTCACCTGATTTCTGGCACAAAGTCATGAAGTACGGCGGCCCTCAAAGCCCCTAAGGGCAGGCCGCCGCTTACATAACAAAGGCATCTACATCATAATTCCTTCGCGGACGGTGAGAATATCAGCTTAGTTATCGGCCGAAAAGGGCGAATGATGAAAATCACATGGTCTCGAATGAGACTGAAAATGGCCAGACCCTTCCGGACATCGAAGGCAGTCCGTACGGACAAGGAGACAATCTGGGTAATAGTCCACGATGACGGCGTGCAGGGATCGGGGGAGGTGGTTCCCATGGATACCTACGGTCAAACCCTGGAATCCGCAGAGCTTACGCTCTCAAAGATCGCCGCCAGAGCGTTTAGGGATGCGGAGGAGCTCGGTTCGGCCATTGAGGGGCTTACCGGCGAATTTGGTGACCAACTTGCGACTGTGGCCGGTCTGGATGCCGCTTTTCTCGATTGGCAGGGTAAAAAGAGGGGCGAGCCGACCTGGCAGGGCATTGGGGTGACGGACCCTTCCCTGCCATTGACCTCATTTTCGCTGGGGCTTGAGTCGGACCAGGACTTGCTCGCTGCGCACGTTCGGGAGGCTGCGTCGTTTCCCATTCTCAAGATCAAATTAGGGACAAAGCAGGATGAGCGCATCCTCGAAGTCATTCGGCGCGAGGCGCCGACGGCGATTATCCGGGTCGATGCGAACATGGCCTGGAGCGTCGACGAGGCGCTGAGAAAGCTGCCCATGCTGGCGATGTATGACGTTGAATTCGTCGAGCAGCCGCTGGCGGCTGATGATCTCGAAGGGCTGAGAAAACTCAAGCGGGCCGGCGTTTTACCGATCGTCGCGGATGAAAGCTGCGTGCGTCCGAATGACATTGATCGCATGGTGGGTCACGTCGATGGCATCAACATCAAGCTGAGCAAGTGCGGTGGGATTCGACAGGGGTTGGAGATGATTCGTCGAGCGCGAGACGCGGGTCTGCGAATCATGCTGGGCTGCATGGTGGAGAGTTCGCTGGGGATCGCCGCCGCCCTGCAGCTCGCACCGCTGGTGGATTGGATCGACTTGGACGGCCACTTACTGCTCGCCGAGGACCCGTTTTCGGGGATTGGCGGCGCAGGCGGTGTCCTGCGTCTCTCCCCGGAGCCGGGGCTGGGTGTTTTTCCCAGACAATTCCGCAATTCTGTGGCCGCCGTAAACTCGTAATCCGATTAAGGCCAATTGGTTAAGTCAAAAATGAGCCGGCATACAACTCGTCCTTGACTGACGCCCGATATATGCAAGAATTTACTTGTACCGGCGAATGACTCTCGAAGGCCTCCTACCCGCCCCTTCGATCTCCCGTCGCGGCGACTCGGTTTCGGCCGAACTCGACTCGCGAAAGCCCATCCGGCCGGTTCATCGCATGACAGGCTGAATGTCTGACGCGCGCCTGCGTTCATTTTGGGGCATGCTCCAAATTGTGCACCGTCGCGGCAGGCCGTCGGCCTTTCGGGCGATCGTCCTCGCAAAAAATATGGGAGATCGCACATGCAGCACGATTCCTTGCCGCACATCGCGGAAAGGGGTTTGCCGGAAGCCCGACGCCTCAGCTACAAATTCCAGAGAATCCGAGAGCAGCTTCGGCAAGCGATCCGACGCGGAGATTTTTCGGGACAACTGCCCGGAGAGCGCGAACTCGGTCGCCGCTTCGAAGCAAACGCCAAGACCATCAATAAGGCGCTGTGCGACCTGGCCAGCGAAGGCCTGCTCGTCCGCGTCATCGGGCGGGGTACTTTCGTCGCCGATGGAAACGGTCGAACCTCGACAGATCCGTCGGAGAAGGTGTTCCATCTGTTCGACGCAGCGGACTGTTCGACAATGCCTCACCGCAAGGCGATGATCGCGGCGATCGGCAGCGCCCTCTCCCGCAAAGGCCACAAGCTGGAGTGTCACCGCATCGAGCGACTGGACGAGCATGGCAGGATCTCGGCGGGCTCGTGGCACTCATCGCATCGCCGAACATCGGGCGGACTGATCTCGTTTCCCGCGGATCGCCTCTCGGGCGGCAACGGCGGGCTCGACGAAAAGCTGGTCCTCGAGGCATGGCGACGCCATGTGCCCATGATCGTGCTTTCGGGTTGTGCCGATGATCTCAAGCTCAGCGCCGTCATGCCGGATTACGTCGCGGCGGGTTTCAATAGTGCCGAACACCTGTTCCTCATCGGCTGTCGTCGCGTCGTGGTGCTGACTAGCGATCAGGCCGGCCGCGAAACGGGCATGGTGATGACGGGCTGTCGAACGGCAGCCCTGCGACACGATTGTCTCGTTACACGACTTCACACAGGCGAAAAAGACTGGCCGGGTCGCCTGCTTTCCGAAATGGGGAACGCCAACGGGGATGCGGCGACGACGCACAAGGCCGCGGTTGGAATCGTCTGCGTGGGTTCGTGCGCGCTCGCGGCGGCTCGCGCGGACACGACTGTCGCACGCCTGGTGACCTGTGGTGAGCTTGCAGTTACCTGCATCATGGAACCCGGGGACGCGACACCGCAGCAGACGAATCTGACGGCATACGAATTCGATGTGAATAAGATTGCCGACTGGACGGCGCGGCTGCTGTTGGATGCGCGGCAGGGTCAACGGCCCATCGAGGTGATCGTTCCCGGCGAGCTGTGCATTCGGGAGACGGTTCGTCCGCAATCGAGTCATAACGGTCGAAACGGCACACACGCCAAGGGAGCGATTCCCTCACGAATGAGCGCGGTTGATGCCTTGATTTAACAAGTGTTGTCCGAATGCGGCCCGGGGCGGGAGGGCGCTCTGCGGCGCTACGGACAATGCCTCCGATCCGAATGGGGGGGAGCGAACGCGTCGGCTTTTCGCCGGCGCGTTTGCTTTTTCCGGCTGCCAAGGCAGGCTCCAAAGGGTATCGGGCGGCCGGCCGCAACCGATCGCGGCATCAATTCTGGACCGGGCGCCCAGGCTCGGAGTTGTAGCGGATCGGATTGACGGTCATAATAGCTTTGCTCTGGACAAACTGTCCGTTGCAAATACCGCCGTCCGTCCGAAGCAAAGAAAGGACTCGACCTCGCATGGGAGCCACCCTCGACGCACTGCATCGCCTTCAGGAGGTCGAGTTGCAGATCGCGGAGATCAATCGCGGCATCCACCGCAAGGCCCGAATCGTCAAACAGCACGAGTCGCGTGTCGCCGAGTTGGATGAACAGATTAAGCGCGCCCAGGATGGGATTCGCGCGAGTCAGATGGAGACGGATCGCCTGGACCTCGACGTCAAGTCGCGCGAAGTCGAGATATCGAAACTCCGGGCCGCCCTTCAAACCGCCAAAACGAACAAAGAATATTCCGCCATTCTCACCCAGTTGAATACCTTCAAGGCTGACAGCAGCAAGGTCGAGGATCGGGTTCTGGCCCTGATGGGCGAGCTTGATAAGAAGCGCCAGGAACAGGCGGCGATCAAAGAGGAGCGCGCCGCGGAACTGGAGCGGCTCAGCCAATCCCAGAAGGTGGTTGAGGAGGCGAACGCCAAGGCCAAGAATCGACTCGAGACGCTCATGTCAGAACGGGCGGCCGCAGCGGCGGTGGTCCCTCCGGGCGCGCTGGATATCTTCGAGCGCATCGCTCGCAAGAATGATGGCGAGGCAATGGCGAGGGTAATCCGCACCAATCCGAAGCGCGCCGAATACGCCTGCGACGGATGCAACATGTCCATCACCATTGAGCAGGTCAACGCGGTTTTGTCGCGCGACGAAGCCACCCCGTGCAACATCTGCGGACGCATCCTCTACATGGAATCGGCCGGAACCGCGGGCACTCGGCGGTGAATCGGCTGAGCGGTAACCTCCTCCAAGGCCATCGCGCAGTGGAAGAGATTCTGACGAGTTCCCTATGAAGCTGGTGATTTATATTGACGGCGGGGCAAGGGGCAATCCCGGTCCAGCGGGCGGCGGCGTGGTCATTCACGACGATGAGGGGACCGCGCAGCTTGAAGCGGGCTTTTACCTCGGCCGGATGACCAACAACGTCGCTGAATACTCCGCCCTGCTGAAGGCCCTGGAGGTCGCGCACCGCCTGTCCGCCGAGCAATTGCTCATCCATTCCGACAGCGAACTGCTCGTCAAGCAGATCAACGGCGAATATCGCGTCAAGAATCCGGGCCTTCAGACGCTCTTTGACGAGGCGATGTCCCGGTTGAAGAAGTTTTCGAAGTGGACGGTGCGACACGTGCGCCGGGAAGGCAACGCCCGAGCCGACGAACTGGCCAACCTCGCCATGGATGCGGGCGAGGACGTCATCGAAATCGACTTTTCGGACGGGTCTGAGTCGACAACGACCGGCAAGGCACAATCGGCAACCGAGGCCGGCGAGGCTTCGGAGTACACGGTCGCGTGCACAAGATCGCCGTCGAAGGGTACATGCCCCGCCGATTGCAGGAAGGGCGACGCATTTGATGTCACCGACGTGACACCCGAGGGCCTGTGTATTCATGCGGCGATCGGCGTGCTGGGGGTCATCACAGCGGCTCATCAAGGCGGGCCATCACGCAGCGCAGAATGCACCAAGCCCGGCTGCGGGGCGACGTTTACGATCGATGCAGCGCATTGAATCTCCCCTCACCGAAGATCGCGGCCGTTTTCGACCATGGCCGGCGAAAAAACTGATTAGCCCGAATATTTCATCAGGTCGGCGTTGAATAGGAATAGAAAAAGCCTCGAAGCCTTGTAGACTGGGGTTTCTTAAGAACATTCCGGTCCATAGGCAGGGAGGCTTTTTCGTGACAGACTGTAACAGCAAACCGATGTTCTTTTCCAGTCTCGGCCGCAAGAAAATCGTGGCCGATTTCACAGGCGGAACGCTCACCTCAGACGCCGGGGGTCTGCTGCTTCGGGAGGTCGAGCGGCGTCTGGGCCTGGTCGATCAACTGGCCGGGGTCATCAACGACCCGCGTGATCCGGCCCGAATTCAACATGACCAGCGGGTCATGCTGGCCCAGCGCATCTTTGCCATTGCGATGGGCTACGAAGATCTCAACGACCATCAAGCCCTGCGGAGCGATCCCGTGCTGGCGGTCCTGACCGGGCGGCCGCCGAGCGCGGATGAGCCGCTGGCCAGCAGTCCGACCTTGTGCCGGCTGGAGAACCGCGTCACGCGCGGCGACCTGGCACGAATGTCGCGTGTGCTGGTGGAGCAGTTCATCGCGTCCTATGAATCGCCGCCGGAGGAATTGATCCTCGACTTCGACGCGACCGACGATCCGATCCACGGCAACCAGGAAGGCCGCTTCTTCCACGGCTATTACGACCACCACTGCTTCCTACCGCTGTATGTGTTCTGCGGCTCGCGGCTGCTGGTCTCCTACCTGCGGCCCAGCAACATCGACGGGGCCCATCACGCCTGGCCCATCCTGAAGCTGCTGGTGCAGCGCTTGCGACAGGCGTGGCCCGGGGTGCGGATCATCGTCCGCGGGGATTCCGGCTTCTGCCGCCGGCGAATGATGAAATGGTGCGACCGGCACGGCGTCAAGTACGTGCTGGGCCTGGCCCGCAACACCGTCCTGGAGAAAGCGGCCGAGTCCTTCATGCAGGCGGCCGAGGCCCAGTTCGCCACCACGCAGCAGAAGGTGCGGAACTTCCACGAGATCGAGTACGCGGCGCAGACCTGGGATCGCCCGCGCCGCGTGATCGTCAAGGCCGAGCGGCTGGTTCAGGGGCCCAACGTTCGATTCGTGGTGACCAACCTGACCGACCGCACGCCGAACGATATCTACGACGGTCTGTACACGGCCCGCGGCGACATGGAGAACCGCATCAAGGAGCAGCAGCTCGGGCTCTTCGCCGATCGCACCAGTTGCCACGCCTTCCTGGCCAATCAGTTCCGGCTGCTGTTGTCCTCGGCGGCCTACGTCCTGGTGGAAACGCTGCGCCGCACGGCCCTGGCCGGCACCGAACTGGCCGAGGCCCAGGTGAACACCATTCGCCTGAAACTCCTCAAGGTCGCCGCGCGGGTGGTCGTCTCCGTGCGCCGCGTCGTACTGCGACTGTCGAGCAGCTGCCCCCTGCAGGACCTGTGGCGATCCCTGGTTCCACGACTCCGCCTGATCCCGCCCGCCCCATCATGACCCGAAAAACAACCTGATCACCGCTTGGGGGTAAGGGGGCCCTGCGCGCTCCAACCTCCACCTTCGTCCCTCCGCTCACGCACAAAGCCGAAAAACTCCGTCCATCACCATTCGAAGATCACTGATGAAATATGCGGGTTAGTCGAACTCCAGATTGAAGCCCGGAGTTGCGGCGGCCATTGGTTCTTCCGGTGCTTCCGATTGAGCGTGTTCGTTGGTTGGTGCTGGAGTCAACGACTGAGACTCTCGCTTCGTGACTGCGTCGGAGAGGTTGGTTGGCCTTGGCGGGGCCGGGACAAATGCGCTGGGGCCACGGGCGAGGATTCTGGCGGTCGCGGTCTGGATGACGCCGTCGTCGGGCGGACGAATCTCCGCGAGAAACACCCGAAGCGGGTCGAGCGAGCCCGGCCGGATTGCGTAAAGCCGCTCCTGACGTCGGCGGGTCTCGGTCAATAGCCCTGCCTGCCGGAGGATGGCGAGGTGCTTGGAGATGGCGGGCCTCTGCTGATCGAAGTGGGCCGCGATGGCGCCTGCCGGCATCTGCTTTCCGGACAAGAGGCGAAGGATGGCACGTCGCGTGGGGTCTGAGATCGCCGGGAACACGTCGTCCATGATTATGTTCCTTTTTGGTTACGTAGCGCTATCGGAACATAACCTGAGAAAACTTGAGCCCGGGCGAAAAGGCGGCTTGGGATCGAGCTCGGGACGGGTGCGGGGCCCGGGGAGGCCTGACCGGCAGAGCGAGACTTTGGAGTCGGTCGGCCCGGTGGCCCGGGACCGGTTCGGACTCGACGGCCCATAGATGAGAGCCCACTGAAAAAACATTCCAGCGGGGCCGCAGACTAGAGAGTTTGCCCGAGTTTTGCCGTTGTATCAGTATTGGCAACGGGTTTGACAGCGGTCGTCGGCCCCCTTAAAAGGCGAGGCCCTGCGGTGAATTCTGAGATTCGCCATTTGGGGCGGCCTCCTTATCAGCACAGGATTCTGGAACCGGTTCCTTCCATGCAGCGAGCTTCCCTCTACGCCATCGTTTCGTTCGCCGCGGCCTTCAGTACTTGCTTTACCGTCGGTTGTCAGAAGGACGCGGTAACGGTCGATTCCGCGCAGGTCGCCGAGTACCAGGATCGGATGGCCGAGGCACCCAAGAGCCAGACGGCGCCGGAGCTTGCGAACATCGATCGCCCGGCACCGGTCGACCTTAGCGGTGAACCGAGATCGTCTGCCGGAAACCTCTCCCTTGATACGACGATCTGGCTGCAGCTTCCGGACCCAATCAAGGCCGAGGAAGTCTTTAAGAAGCGGCTGGAGGTAACCCGTTTCAGCCAGAACATCAAACGGGAGTATGAGAATATCTACGAAGCGGCCCTTGAGAAGATCAGGGAGATCTCCCGTCCCAATGTGCTTCGCCTGGCTTTGTCGGACTGTCTTCGCCGGACATTGGCGAACAACTACCAGATACGGCTGGACGGCTATGCGCCGGCGATCAGCGCGGCCCAGGTGGTGCAGGCCGAGGCGGCGTTCGACATGGCTTTTTTCGCCAATGTCAACCGCAACAACACCGATCAGCCGACGCCTTCGGCCCTGATTGCCTCGCAAACCGACACAACGGTGGTCAACGGCGGGATTCGCAAGCTGCTGGCGACCGGGGCACAGGTCACGCTGACGCAGCAAATGACCCGCATCGATAATCCGGGGTTTCAATTCCAGCTATTGAATCCGTCGTGGACGCAGACGTTTGTGGCCGAGATTCGACAGCCGGTTCTGCGTAACTTCGGCATCGACTTCAACCGCGCACAAATCAACATTCGCAAGAATGAGCAGAAGATCAATCAGGAGGCCTTCAGGGCCCGGGTGATCGAGACGCTGAACAACGCCGAGCGGGCCTACTGGGCCCTCGCAGGCGCTCGACGCGACGTGGTGGTGAGCGCGGAGCTGCTGGCCGAGGCGAACCTCACGCTCTCGCAGATCGAGGCACGCAAAGACTTCGACGCGTATCAGACCCTTCTGTTCCGCAGCCAGGCGGCGGTCAAGGCTCGCGAGTTCGAGTACATCGACGTGAAGAATCGCGTTCGCAATGCCGAGGATCAGCTTCTCAACCTGATGAACGATCCCGAGTGGCCGATGTCGAACGAGTACGAGATTCTACCGATCGATGAACCGACCACGGCCGCGATCCTCCGCGATCGGTATCATGCGGTTCAGACGGCCATCGAATGCCGGCCGGAGATCATCCAGGCGCGGGTGGGCGTCGATAACACGCGGCTTCAACTGGGGATTGCCAAGAACCAGGCGTTGCCGCAGCTCGACGTCGTCTATCGTATGACCGTGAACGGGCTTGGGCCCAGCGCGGATCGCGCGTTCGATCAGCAGACGGGCGGCAACTTCATCGATCAATATATCGGCATGGAGTTTCTGTGGAACTTCGGCGAGCGCGCCGAGCGGGCGGGGATACGCATCGCGAAGCTTCAGCAGTCGCAGGCCGTCTTTCAGTACAAACGGTCACTCGACGACATCATCACCGACTGCCGCGTCGCCCTCCGCAATCTGGAGACGAACTTCGAACAGCTTGGACCGAGTCACGAAGCTGTTACGTCCTCATCCGAGAATCTTCGCTCGCTTCAGGAGCGGCAGGAGCGCAAGAGCCCGGAACAGCTTGATACCATTCTCAATTCTCAGGTCAGTCTGGCCCAGGCGCGGCGGGGGCTTCTGACAGCGTTGGTGAATTACAATCAGGGCATCATTGACGTTGAGCGGGCTAAGGGTACGCTGCTCGAATACAACAACGTCGTACTCTCCGAAGAGCCGTAAGCGGCGCTATTCGCGGTTTTTTCGAATCGCCCGATTGTATCTCACGAGCTACCCTCACGGATGATGCTGCCCCTCGCACAGGTTGCCATGGACGAGTCGCTGCCGGGCATCGTCCGGGGCGTCATTCGGCATGCCGATGCGGTTTCCTATTTTTTGATTGCGCTTGGCATTGCGTGTCAGGCTCTTCATCGTCGACTTCCGGGAGGACTGGGAACCTCTATTCTCGTCGGCGCCGTGAGCCTGGCGGCTGGTTTGACGGTCGTTTCGAGGGAAGCGACGGCGTGGACGCTTTACTCGGCCTGCCACATCACTTCGACACTCTGCGTCCTTTGGGCGGTGATGGGCTGGTTCTCGTCGCTCTTCAAGTCCAAGCAGGTCAAAGGGGAAGCGCCGCATACAAGTCGGGTCTTTTTTGCGTGGGCCCTGGTGACCGGCGTTTCGGGGGCGGTCCTCGTACTCAACACGCTGGTCGGCCTGACCTTGTCTCGCGTCCTGAACCCGTCATGGCTGCATGCCGGACAGCCAACGGGAAAGGAATGGTGGGACATCATCGCCCTGCTCATCGCCGTTCTCGTCTGGACGCTATCCGGACGCCGGCCGCAGCAACCGGTGATGCTGCTCATCCTTTCGGCGATGCTGGTGTGGTGGAGCGGATTGATGATCCCCGAAGCGGCCACACGATCGGGGGAATCGTCGATGATCTTCGAGCGGTTTCGACCGGCATGGTGGAGCTGGACGCTTCAGTTGCAAGTGGGCCTGAGCTGCGTGGTGGTGACGGCGGCGTTGTTTCAGGACTTGCTCTACCGCAATCGTCAGAATCGGGCCTGGCCGGACCGATTGGGGGAACTGTCGGCGCCCTATTCGCGATGGCCTATGTTCATTCAGGTGGAGGCGATGCTGGCGGCGGCGGTGCTGATCCTGGGTGTTTACGTCATTGTGCGGCGCGAACCGTTGGGGCCGGAGGCGGCATTCGTGGGCGTCGCGGCAACGACGGCCACGGGCGTGGTCAGCATGTTCATGACCTATCGGCGATGGAGTGCCAATACCGCTGCACTAGGGATCAGCCTGCTTACGGCGGCGGCGGCTCTTTTCGCGTGCCTGATCGGGGGCTTCATCGGCGGCGCCTCGGACGCTTATGCAGACCGAATGCCCGCCACCTTTAACGCGGTATTGTTCGCCCTGGCGATCATGTTCGGTTTCTGGCGGTGGATGGCAGCCTTCTGGCGACAGCAGCTATTAGGCAAGGAGGCGTGGACGACGGCGGGACGATTGATTCCCTATGCCCGACGCGCGGCATTCGTCATCGCGGCGCTGGCGATGCTGACGGCGTTTCAAATGGCGCTTTGGCCGGAGATGGTGCCGACGAGCGGCGATGACCGCAGTTGGGGGCGGCTTGTTTCGGGCGTCTGCGCGATCGGGCTCATCGTGCTCTTGGCTTCGCGAGCGGCGATCCGCGACGGCTCCAGCTCGATGGCCACTCTGAGCGTGGCCGTGGCGATTTCGGGGTTCACTTTCATTTTTGTGAGAATTCCGACGTCGGCGCTGCGCGGGTGGATTCTTCAATATCACGCGGTTGTGTTCGGCGGGCTGGTGATTCCGGTTCTATTGGCGGCGGAGTCGGCGGTTCACTCGAAGGCGAGATGCTTCGAGAAGCCGCTTTGGACCCTGGCGATGCTCCTACTTCCGAGTGCCGCAATCATTGCACTCCTTTCTCCGGTCGCTTTGCCCGCGGAATGGGTTCGTCCGGCGACGCTGGCGATGGTGGGCGCTGCGTACTGCCTGGCGGGCCGCCGCGAGCATCGTCGCGCGATCCTGATATTGGGTGTCGTATTACTGATTGCCGCGGCTTCAAGTTTGCAAAGCGCCTACGGATCGAATACTCTGTGACGAGCAGTTCGCAACGGAAGGACGCATCTCGCGATCGCCCGATAGTCACATGAATGTCTCCAGAGTCGTTCGACTTCTGAAGTTGATTACCACGCTGCGATCAGGCCGGCCGTATGACGCGGACGCCCTCGCCGCCCAGATCGGCGTCTCCCGGCGAACGCTCTTCCGCGACCTTTCCATGCTCGATCAGGCAGGCGTGCCGTATCGCTTCGAGCACACCAAGAGCGTCTACGCGATCTCGGACTCCTTCTTTCTGCCCGCCCTTCATCTTGAGTTTGACGAGGCCCTGGCACTGCTGCTCACCACGCGGAAGTTCCTGTCTCGCCAGGTTCACCCGGCCTATGAGAAGGCGCTGAGCGCCGCCCTGAAGATCGAGAGCTCGATTCCGGCGAGCGTACTGAATCACTGCGGGAAGATACTCGAGGGAATCTCGGTTCGGTTCCCGCAAACGACGCCGACGGACTTGACGTCGGGCATTTTTCGCACGCTTCACCACGCCCTGTCGCATCGCAAGCGGCTGCGCGTCTGTTACGACTCCGTATATGACCGGAAGGAGTTGACCCTGGAGCTTGAGCCCCGGCGGCTGATCTTCATGTCCCGCGGCTGGTATCTGCTGGCGATGAGTCCGACGCACGGTGAGACGCGGACGTTCAAACTGGATCGCTTCGTGAGCGTGACGCCGCTCGATGAGACGTTTGAAATGGAGCCCGGCGGTTTCGACGAACGAGCCTACTTCGGCAACGCGTGGAGCATGATTCCCGACGGTAAGTTGTACGAGGTTCGACTGCTGTTCAAGGCGGAAGTGGCGTCGAGCGTGGAGGAGGTCATGTGGCACTCGACGCAATCGACCGTCCGGCAGGCGGATCAGTCGCTGCTGTTTGAGGCGACGGTGGATGGGTTGCGGGAAATCAGTTCCTGGATCCTCGGATACGCCGGTCAGGTGGAGGTTCTGGGGCCGCCGGAGCTCAGAGAGCGCGTCCGCGAGCGGGCCCAGCAACTCGTCAACTCACTCAGCGGACCGAGTCGCGAGGGCGATACGGCGTGCGCATAATTGTCCAGCGGGTCGGGCCATCGGCGGTCGTGGTCGATGGGACGGAGACGGGGCGGATCGATCGGGGGCTCCTGCTGTACGTCGGCATCGGCCGCGAGGACAGCGATGAGGATGCCGCATTTCTGGCGAAGAAGATCGCGACGCTGCGAATCTTTGAAGACGACGCCGGGAAAATGAACCTCGATGTGAGCCAGATCGGCGGCGCGGCGCTGGCGATCAGCAATTTTTCGCTCTACGCGGACACGAGCCGGGGGCGCAGGCCGGCTTTCGTGGATGCGGCCCCGCCTGAGCAGGCGGTAAAAATCTACGAGCAATTCTGTGCAGAGTTACGGGCCCTGGGCGTTCACGTCGAGACGGGCCGGTTTCGCGAGACGATGGCGGTTCACAGCGTGAACGACGGGCCGATCAATATCATTCTCGAATCGCCTGGCAGAACGCCGTAAAAGGGCCGTTTGGGGGGATTCGGGGGCGAAGGGGCGAATATCCTCGCTTGACATATAAAATAATTATGATATATTTATTACATGAGCATCAAGCCGAAATCGGGCATCTCGATGGAGACCCTTGAGCGATGCGCCGCGGCGTTTCGCGTGCTTTCCCATGCGCACCGGCTCAAGATCGTCGAACTCCTCGCGGAGCATGACCTTGCCGTCGGTGAGCTGGCCGATCGCCTCGGCCTTTCACAGGCCGCGTGCAGCCAGCATCTCAACCTGATGAGGGCCCACGGTCTGCTGGCCGCGCGGCGCCACGGCAAGACGGTTTATTACGAAGTCGCCAACCCCAGCGCGCTTAAGATACTGGAGTGCATCCGCAAGCACGAAGCTTAGCGCCGCGGGTGTGGACAGGTGGGGTCGTCGTCAGCAACAGGAGGCAATCACATGGCAACACGGAAAAAACTCGTCATCATCGGCGGAGTGGCCGGCGGGGCCACCGCCGCGGCCCGGGCCCGTCGCCTGAGTGAGCCGGCGGAGATCGTCGTGCTCGAGCGTGGGCCTTACGTCTCATTTGCCAATTGCGGACTGCCCTATCACATCGGTGGAGAGATTGCCGACCGTGCGAAGCTGTTCCTTCAGACGCCGGAGAGCCTCAGGGCCCGACACAATCTCGACGTTCGCGTTCGCAACGAGGTGCTTTCCATCGACCGGACAGAAAAGAAGGTTCGCATTCGTAACCTGGAAAGCGGCCTCGAGTACGACGAGGCTTATGACCATCTGATTATTTCCACCGGCGCCGGGCCGATCCGTCCGCCGCTGCCGGGTATTGATCATCCGAAGATTTTTACACTTCGCACCATTCCGGACATGGACCGGATCAAGACGGCTGCCGAGTCGGCGCAAAGCGCCCTGGTCATTGGCGGCGGATTCATCGGTCTGGAAATGGCCGAGAATCTTCGCCGCCGCGGGATGAGCGTCCACCTTGTCGAAATGCTCGACCAGCTCATGCCGCCTTTGGACAAGGAGATGACCTCTGCTATCGCGCAACAACTCAGGCTGCACGGCGTTGAACTGCGCCTGTCGGATGCTGTCGAGTCGTTCGACGATGCAGAGGGCGCGGTCACGGCGAAGCTCAAGAGCGGCACGGCGCTGACGGCGGACATGGTTGTGCTTTCCATCGGCGTCAGGGCTGAGTCGAAGCTGGCAAAGGAGGCCGGGCTGACGATCGGCGAGCGTGGCGGCATTGCCGTCAACGACCAGATGCAAACCAGCGACCCTGATATCTATGCCGTCGGCGATGCCGTCATCACCAAGGATTTCGTGACCCGAGCCGATACGCTTATCCCGCTTGCCGGGCCGGCCAATCGACAAGGGCGTATCGCGGCGGACAACATTTTCGGCAAGACATCTCACTATCGCGGTTCGCAGGGGACGAGCATTGTCCGCGTGTTTGACCTCGTGGTCGCAATGACCGGCGCCAGCGAAAAGGTTCTTCGTCGGGCTGGCATTGATTTTGAGAAGGTCTATCTACACCCGGCTCATCACGTCGATTATTTCCCCGGCGCCGAGCAGATGGCGATCAAGTTGCTGTTCAGCAAGGACGACGGTCGCGTCCTCGGGGCACAGATCACCGGCGGTCAGGGCGTGGACAACCGCATCAATGTGCTGGCGACGGCGATTCAGGCAGGGATGACGGTCTTCGACCTGGAGCAGATGGAGTTGGCTTATGCGCCGCAGTTCGGCGCGGCCAAGGACCCGATCAACATGGCCGGCTTCGTCGCGGCGAATGTCGTTCGCGGCGATGTGAGAATCGCCCACGCCGACGATCTTACGGGTGACCTGCTGCTCGACGTTCGAACAATCGCCGAGCATGAGGCCGGGGCGATTCCCGCCTCCACGCTCATCCCGATCGATGAGCTGCGCCGCCGGGCCGGTGAATTGCCAAAGGACCGGCCGATCGTGGCCTACTGCGCCGTCGGGCTCCGCGGCTACACGGCAGCGCGCATACTGTCGCAGCTTGGCTACGACGTGCGCAACCTTTCGGGAGGGTATAAGACCTACCGCATGTTCCATCCGGAGGCGCAAGCGCCCCCTACGACACCGTGTGATGGGCCGGCCGAGTGCCGAGACGGTGACGGAGCAAAACAAACTGCAAGTCGAACGAACGCGACCGTCATCAGCGCCGCCGGCAAAGGCGCCGAAGTCGCCGCGACGAAGGAGATTGACGTTCGAGGGCAACAGTGTCCGGGACCGATCGTCGCCATTGGCGATTCACTGCGCACCCTGACGGACGGCGATGTGCTGCGTATCCGGTCGACGGACCCGGGATTCGCGGCGGATGTTCCGGCGTGGTGCCGGCAGACCGGCAATGAGTTATTGCAGGTCCGGCCCGAGAACGGACATTTTGTGGCGACCATCCGCAAGCACGCCGGGGCAGCGGCCGGGCAGGAAGCGGCGGGGACACCGCAGGCGACTGGGCGGGACAAGACGATCATCGTTTTCTCCAGCGATCTCGATCGGGTGATGGCGGCGTTTATCATCGCCAACGGGGCGGCGTCCATGGGGCAGAAGGTGACGTTGTTCTTCACTTTCTGGGGTCTGAACGTGCTTCGAAAACAGGGCGCTTCTTCAGGCGTTAAGCCGCTGATGGACAAGCTCTTTGGCTGGATGATGCCTGCCGGACCGGATCGGCTGGGGCTGTCAAAGATGAACATGGCGGGACTGGGCACGGCGATGATGAAACGAACGATGCGCGCCAAGAAGGTGGCGCCGCTCGCGGAGCTCATGACAACGGCAATGAAGGGCGGAGTGCGCATGGTGGCGTGCGCCATGTCGATGGACGTGATGGGCATTCACAAGGACGAGTTAATGGAGGGCATCGAAATCGGCGGCGTCGGCACCTATCTCGATGCGACGTCCACGGCGAATGCGAATCTGTTTATTTAGCCTCTGGGCGAATGAAGTGAAAGAGCGTGCGCAACCGAGGCGTGGCAGGCGGTCCGTCCACGGGAACTATTCGAGAAACGGACCGAAGGCGTGATGGTAGCCGTCGAACATCTGTCGCGTCTTCGTTCGGACGGCGGGGTCGTCGAGTTCGTCCAGGCGCTTGAGTTCGAAGGCCGTCGAGAAGTAGAAGAACTTCATCTCTTCGCGAAAATGCTCCACCGGGGGTTCGAGCCACTCGAGCCCTGCTTCCTCAAAGCCCATCTCCACGAACTCGCGCATCGTGTCGCCGGACTCCTCGATCTTCTCCTCGAGGTCTTCGCTCTTCCATCGGTCGTCGGTCAGAATGCCCACGCGAATCTGCGGGATGAGCGGGCGCACGGCGATCTCGAACCAGACGTGCTCGTTCGCCGACGACTGCCATCGCGTTGCCAGGGTCGAGCCGTCAGGGCGATCATGGCGCTTTGAAGACGAGAATCGGGCATCCGACGAGAGTTGATCCTCGAACGATCCTCGAAAGTTCTCGACTACATCCTTTTGCGAAGCGGTGAGCGTCATCGGTGCTTCATCTCCCAAACATCGCCGAGATCAACCGGGCGATCGGACCTTGATCGAATCCCGGGCCCCCAGCCAGACCAGGATCTGCCGCCGTAGCAGCGTGAGAGGCCGGAAAATAGTTCGGTGCCATCTTATCCAAAAAGGCGGTCGATACGAACGGTCTATCTGGCTGCCGGCAAGCTGGTCGGGGCGTAGGCGTCGCCAGTGCTTGATAATGTGGTACTTGTCGGAGGCCTGAAGAATGTCGCGGATCATTCTAAATGGCCAGACCTCGCCGCCCCGGTTCGCCGGGACGAACCAGGATATCTGGAAGTCGATCAGATGAGGGAGACCATCGTCGCCCAGGAGGATGTTCTCTCGCTTCTCCAGGTCGACATAAGCCGCGCCGCGGGCATGGACGGCGTCAATGAGGGCCGACAACCTCGGGAAGAATTCATCGTCAATCGTGTCATCCTTTTGCAGCGGCCGCCCCTCAACGTAGTCGTGCAGGATGCCGGTCCGGCCAAACCAACCGCGAAACGCCGGGACTCCAGGGATTCCCCGCATCAGGTGGAAGAGCCGGGCCTCGTGATTGGCCAAAAGTCCGCCGATCCACGACATCGGAAGTCCGAAGAGTGTCGCTGTCCTTCCCACTTTGAGCACGACCTTGTCGGCCTCTCCCTGATAAAGTCCCGTGACAGCGAAGAAATCATGCTTGAACGTTTTATCAAGACGGAGTTGTCGACCTTCAATGTCCAGAACTTCCGGCAGGTCGTCCGCGCCCAGCGCGCGAAGCCAGGGTCGAGTCGGTTGCTCCTCAAGAATCTTGGTCACTAAGGTCTTTCCCTGATAGCGTAACGAGCGGCAATTCACGAAAATACAGCCCGGCTTGAAACATTAACTCGACGCGAGAATCATAGCGAACTCGAAACTCGACACCTATCATCCTTTTTTTGGAGATCGGAAATACCGGCGTTGCACGTACCACGTCTTCATACGCCGGGGGGCCGCGACCGTGGTCTATCGCAATTCAGCCACGCAATGATCGCATCCCAGTGGGAGAAGAAATGTTAGGTAGGAAGACAGCGGCTTACGCGTTGCTGGCCATCTATGAAATCGCTCGACAACAGCGTGCAAACGAGGAACTGGGGGTTCGGGCACACGATATCTCTCAAAAACACCATCTGCCGAAGGCCTATGTCGCGAAAATCCTGAGCCAACTGGCCGGGGCCGGCGTTTTACAATCGGACAGGGGGCCGCGGGGCGGATTTCGGCTCAGCCGAGCAGAAGAGAAGATCTCGCTTTTTGACGTTTTCGAGGGTGTCGGCGCCCTGAAGCAGGGTCGAAATAAGGGCCCGGCGGTAAAGGGGTTGCCGCCCAGCGTGCAGACGATGCTCGATCGAGCCACCGGCGACATGAGCCGCCTTCTTAAGGAAAGTTTCAGCAAAATCACCGTCGGCGATTTGCTCCGTCGTGGGCAGGATGATTGAAAGCCAGTGCGGCCGGGCCCTCATGTCGAGCCAGGCCATGCCCCATCACAAACCCAGCATCGACGCGATGATGTTGCGCTGAATCTCCGAGGTGCCGGAGTAAAGCTGGCTTCCGACCGCGTCGCGCAGATCGCGCTCCAGTTCGCATTCGGTCATGTAGCCGTAGCCGCCAAAGACCTGAATCGCATCGAGCGAGGACTTTACGAAAGACTCCGACAGGTACAACTTCGCCATCGCGGCCTCGGCGACGGCAGACTTGCCCTGATCCTTGAGCCAGCCGATTTTGTAAACCAGCGGCCGCGCAGTTTCCAGACGCAGCTTCATGTCGACAATGCGATTGGCCACCGACTGAAATTTACCTATTGGCTTGCCGAATTGCTTGCGCATGCGTGCGTACTCGACGCATTTTTCCAGTTGGCGGCGCATCGTGCCCAGGCAGCTCGCCAGGATGCAGCTCCGCTCCCACTCCATCGAACAGTTGAACACTTCCGCGCCCCGGCTCTCACGACCGAGAAGATTCTCGGCGGGAACTTCGCAATTCTCGAAAATCAACTCTGCCATCGGGCTCGTCCGCAGGCCCATCTTGTCGAGCTTGCGGCTGATCGAAACGCCGGGAAAGTCCTTCTCAATGATGAAGCCGCAGACGCCGAGGACGCCCATGCTCTCGTTGAGCGTGCCGTACGCGACGATGACGTCGGCAATCTGGGCGTTGGTGACGAACATCTTCGTTCCGTTGAGGATGTATTTGCCGCCCTGTTTCACCACCTTTGTCTTCATCGCGAAGACATCGGAGCCGCTCTCCGGCTCGCTGGCGCCGTTGGCGCCGATGAGCGTCCCGTTCGACAAACCCGGGAGGTATTTTTCCTTTTGCGCCTCATTCCCGTAGAGCAAGATGGGGACGGAGTTGGTCCAGAGGTGGGCATTGATGGAGAAGAGCAGGCCCGCGTCTTTGCAACCGTAGCCCAGGCCCTCCATGACGGCGATGCCGGTGGCGACGTCACCGCCTGTGCCGCCGTACTTTTCCGGGACCGGCAGTCCCTGGACGCCGAATTCGGCGCAGCGGTTCCAGAATTCGCGGTTGAATTCGGCGTTATGATCGCGGGCGATCATGTCATCGTTCAACGACGTCTTCGCGAACTCGATCGCCGCGTTCTGCCATTCCTGTTGCTCAGGGGTCAGTCCAAAGTCCATGCAGGACTACCTTTGTTCAGTTTCCTTGAGTCCAAAGGACAATATGGTAGCGAGGATGCTTTACCGTGTCACAGCGGGTCGGGCGCGATACGGCCGTCCACCATTGAGACGATCCGCTCGGCACGCGCGGCGATTCCAGCATCGTGTGTCACGACGACCAGGGTGATGCGTCGTTCCCGGCGCAATTCATCAAGCAGGTCAAACAGCCGATTCCCGGACTTTGAGTCGAGCGCGCCCGTCGGCTCATCGGCGAGTAGGACGCGCGGCTCATTCGCCAGTGCCCGGGCAATGGCGACGCGCTGACGCTCCCCGCCGGATAGCGTCGTCGGCAAGGCACTGAGCCGATCACCGAGGCCCACGCGGTCCAGGAGGCCTGCTGCCCGGTCACGATGCGAGGATTGCTGAGCAGTGTCGCGGCTCATCATCGGCACCTGTACATTCTCAATCGCAGTCAGATTCGGCAGCAGATTGTGAAGCTGAAAGACGAGGCCGACCGCGAGGGCGCGAAATTCGTCCACAGCCTGGCCGCGCAGCAATGACAGATCCGTGCCGCCAACTTCGATCCGGCCTGCGTCCGGCCGGTCGATGGCCGCGATCATGTTCAACAGCGTGGACTTGCCGCAGCCTGATGGGCCGCAAATCGCGACGAACTCGCCCGAAGCGATGTCAAGATCGAGCCCGTCCAGCGCCTTGACGCGCCCTTCCTCGTAATGTTTGACGAGACCGCGGGCCGAAATGCCGCCGCCGTGACACCGGTCGGAGTTATTCATAGCGCAGGGCCTCCACCGGGGAGATTCTCGACGCCCGCCAGGCGGGCAGGATTCCGCCGAGCGCGCTCAGCACGACCGCCACGGCAAGGGCCCAAGCGAAGGGTTGCCAGTCAAAGACCGGATCAACGAACTGGTCGGCGATCGGCAGCCTCGCCGCCAGCATCGCAAGGCCCACCCCACCGAATGAGCCGATTACCCAGGCCAAAAGGCCGACGCCGGTAGCCTCGATCATGACCATGGTGACGATCCGTCGGCTCGGCCAGCCGAGGGCCCGCAGGACGCCGATCTCCCGAGTGCGCTCGTGCACCGACATCCACATGGTGTTCATCACGATGACCCCGCCTAGCACGATCGACAGAAAGCCGATGACGCCGACGACCGAATTGGCGATCTCCAACCCCTGATCGACTTTTTTATATTGGTCGGCCCCGGCGATCGCGACGATTTTGGCGTTGGTTCTTTCCATTCGAGTTGCCGCTTCCCGCGGATCAACTCCCGGCTTAAGCATCACCTGGAAATTCGTGACCTGGTCGGTCTTCTTGCAGACTTCCTGCAGGGACGGCAACGGCACGACGATGGCGGCGTTGAAGAAAACGACGTCGGTTTCGAAAATACCGACGATGGTGAACACCCGATGAGAGATCTGCACCTTTTCGCCGACAACCCGGCGAAGGGTCTTAGCGGCCACGGCGCCGAGCACGACCTCGTTTGCAGAGACAATGGCGCGACCGGCAACAATTCGATCGGCGTTTCGCTGCACCTCCTCAATCGGCAGACCCATGACGAAGCAAAACGGCGCTGGCCAAACCGGCATCACCTGCCAAAGGGCCGGCGTGACGCTTTCGACCGCCGGATCGGCCAAGAGCGCGGCTGTTGTCTCGCGCTCATCCAGCGAGCTGAAGATGTCCGCGGAGACGCCGCGCTGGAAGACCATGAGGTCCCCCTGGTTGAAGCGCAGCGACGCCTGTGTGGAAGCCCACAGCCCCCGTGCGATGCTGCCGAACGCGACGATTGATGCCGTGCCTACGGCCACACCCAATGCCGTCAGCAGGGTGCGCATGCGCTGGCGGTAGAGATTTCGCAGCGTCATCCCAGCCAGTGTCAGATCGCGTGTTGACTGCCTCACGAGCAACATCCTATGCGTGTCTATTGTTTTTCGCCCGCTCCGGATGAATCCTTTGCAAACTTTGCAAGAAACCAGTCGAGCAGAGACATGTCTCATATTGGAGGGGAATGCTGTTCCCGCATCCCCCGTTCAATCACTTCGTCCCGGCCAAATCAACAACTCCCACACTTCTTGTGTGGGCCACCGAGTCTGCCATCTGCATGGCGAAAGGAGCACCTCATGTTCATCCGTCGACCAGGGAAGCCGGGAAACTTCGTGAGGGGACTCGCGATTCTCACCGCGATCTGTGCGTCAGCGGCGACTCTTAACGCGGCTGTTCAACCCGGCAGCATCACCGTCAATCTTGATCCCGTGGCCACCGGCCTCGTATCGCCGACTGACCTCACCTCTCCAAATGATGGATCCGGCAGGCTCTTCATCACCGATCAGAACGGGCGCATTCGAATTGTCGACGGCGGCACGCTCCTCCCGACGCCGTTTCTCAATCTGACATCGTCGCTGCCCATGCTGGCCGCTGGATTCGACGAGCGCGGCCTGCTCGGTATGGCATTCCATCCCGATTACTCGAACAACGGTCGGTTTTTCGTCCGTTACAGCGCACCGCGCCCCGGCGCTCCCGGGGAGCCGTGTTTCGGCACGTCGCGCGGATGTCACGAGGAGCGCCTTTCGGAGTTTGCCGTCGATCCCATGAACGCGAATCTCGCAAACCCCGCATCAGAGCGCATCTTGTTTCGCGTCGACGAACCGCAATTCAATCATAACGGCGGCGATCTTGAGTTCGGCCCGGACGGTTTCCTCTACTTCGGATTGGGGGACGGCGGCGGGGCGCACGATGGACTGGCGGATGTCCCTCCGTCACATGGGCCAATCGGCAATGGGCAGAACACCAATGTTCTGCTTGGAAAAATTCTTCGTATCGACGTCAACGGCCCGCCCGCCATGGGCCTTGAGTATGCGATCCCGGCGGGCAACCCATTCGCGGCCGGACCCGGCCTGGATGAAATTTATGCATATGGGTTCCGCAACCCCTTCAAGCTTTCATTCGACGACGGTCCCGGCGGTGACGGCTCATTGCTCGTCGCGGATGTCGGCCAAAACCTCTTCGAAGAAATCGATCGAGTTCAAAACGGCGGCAACTACGGCTGGGTCACGCGCGAGGGCTTCCACTGCTTTGATCCACTTAATCCGACTACCCCACCGGCCATGTGCAGTTCGACAGGTGCCGGCGGCGAGCCGCTGCTCGATCCCATTGCGGAGTACGATCACACCGACGGCATTTCCGTCATCGGTGGATTCGTCTATCGCGGCTCTCTGTTTCCCGAGCTGGTTGGAAAGTACATCTTCGGAGACTTCAGCACGAGCTTTGCCACCCCCGCGGGTCGGCTGTTCTACATCGACATTGAAGGCGATCCCTCACAGATATTTGAATTCATCAACGGACCGATGGACTTGCCGCTGGGATTGTTCGTCAAGGGGTTCGGCGAAGACGCTAATGGTGAGATTTATCTGCTTGCCTCGACGCTCCTGGGTCCCATCGGCACGGGCGGACAGGTGCTGCATGTGACGCCGGAGCCTGCGACACTTGGCGCGCTGCTCCTGGGCGCCGCCCTATTCCTTCGAAGACGCCGCCGCTCCTGATTGCGCGGTCGCGTTCTTAATCCTGGTTCCCTTTTCGGAGCAGAGCCGACCCACGGTGGTCGGCTCTGCCGTGTTATAGTCCACACCCCCCTATTTTTTTGAGAGAATCTACGGGCACGGCGATCTCCTTAGGCCGCTTCTCGCGTTATCATGAAGGCATGCGAGCCTTGCCATACGGCCCAGCGCCGTCGTTCGGGGAGACCGATTCATGATGTTGTCAGATACCGTGCGTTTCTCTACTTCCGCTTTCGTTTCTTCAGTGATTGGCGTCCTGGCCGCCTGCGGTACGTTGATCGCCGAGGCGCCAATTCATGGACCGTCGGAGGCGACGGTTGGGCGTCCCATCAGGATCGAGTCGATGGCGCCACAGGGAAAATACCTCCGTGCCGCCATCCCGGAATCAGAGTTTCTCCTTCTCAAGCAGGGAGCAAGTCAGCGGAGGCTCATGCTGCCGCTCGCCGACGGTACCAGCCTGCCCCTGTTGATGACCCGCTTCGAGGTGACCACGCCGCGAACGCGCTTCATCTCGATGGGGCCAAACGGCCCAACCGAACTGCAACCGCCCGACATCGTCCTTTATCGTGGACATGTGGAAGGCGCTCCTGGGTCCCACGCGTTCCTTTCCGTGTCGGCGACCGGCCTCACCAACGGATCCGTCCACTTTGAAGGCCGAGATATCTTTCTCTCCAGCCGGGGCGCGGGTAGGACTGCGAACGGACGGAGTTTGTTCACCATCCACGAAGGGCCCGGCGAGTTCGCCCTGCCGGAGTTTCCTGAATTCTGCGGGGTCGGGCCGGCGCCCCATGCGGTCTCCGCTTCTACCGTTACTCCGCGCGGAAGCGTCACGGATGTTCGCGGTCCGCGCATCGCAAACGTCGCCGTCGATGGCGACCAGTTCTACGTGAATCTGTTTGACAACGTGATGGATGCCGAGGCGTACGTTGTCGCCCTGTATGCCGCCGGGAGCGACATTTACGAGCGCGACCTCAATATTCGTTTTAACCTGACGTTTGTTCGACTCTGGCCGGCGGGCGGTGAGCCGTTTTCGGCGACCGACTTGTTCGGGTTTTACGAGTACTGGACCACCAACGAGAATACGGCCGGACTCAACTACGTCCACATGCTTTCCGGTCGACGCGATACGGGCTACGGAGGCGTTGGATACGTCGGCGGAACCTGCGAGGGATTTGCATACGCCATCAGCGCGTTTCTGCTCGGTGGTTTCCCCAGCCCCATCGAGGGTTCGCACCTGGGGAACTGGGACGTCATCGTGACGACCCACGAGATGGGCCACAACAGCGGCACCTATCACACCCACGACGGCTATTCCCCGACGATCGACGATTGCGGCAATGGTGTCCCCTCGCGCGGCACGATCATGAGCTACTGTCACACATTTCCCGGCGGGACGACCAACACGGACGTGCGCTTTCATCGTCGCGTTCAGGACGTGATTGAATCGGAGATGATTGCCGGCGCCTGCTTTTACTACGACTGCAACGGCAACGGCATCAGCGACTTCGATGACATCAGCAATGAGACGAGCCTCGACACCAATTTCAACAATGTCCCAGACGAATGCGAGGACTGTAATTCCAACGGCATGATCGACGAGGACGAAATCTTCGGCGGGGCGCCGGACGTCAATGGGAACTTCATCCTTGATGCCTGCGAACCGGACTGCAACGCCAACGGCCTGCCCGATCCTTATGAATGCGATCTGTTCCCGGCGAATGATGCAGACGGCAACAACGTGCCGGACGACTGCGACCCGGACTGCAACGGCAACGGTATTCTGGACTGGTCGGATGTGAACGGCGGCGGATTCGTCGATGTCGATCGCAATGTGACACCGGACGTCTGCCAGGACTGCAATGCCAATGGCATCTCCGACTGGATCGAACTGGGTCGAGGAAACAACCTGTTTGTCGCAGATCGAGCCGGGTATGTCCGCGAGTATTTCAGCACCAGCGGATATCCAGTCGGTAATTTCGGCGCGGGCGCTGTCCTCGATCCGTACGACTGCGTCTTTGGACCTGATCGACAACTTTATGTGGCCAGCCACGCAAACGATCGCGTTGTCCGGGTGAATGTGGACACCGGCACGACTTCCGACTTTGTCGCCGCAAACAGCGGCGGGCTCGATGGCCCTTCGTCGCTTGTGTTCGGCCCGGATGGAAATCTTTATGTCGCCAGCCGGCTGACGAACTCGGTCATTCGCTATGACGGTTCGACCGGCGCGATCATTGGCACTTTCGTTGCGGCGGGTTCCGGCGGACTTTCGTCGCCGTACGGTTTGACATTCGGCCCCAATGGCAATCTCTATGTGACCAGTGGGAACAACACGGTCATTCAGTACGACGGCGGGACGGGGGCACTGGTCGGCACGTTTGTCAGCGCCGGCAGCGGCGGACTGAACGGACCTCGCGGACTTGTCTTCAAGCCTGATGGCAAGCTGCTGGTTTCCAATTCGAGTGGGAACAACGTGCTCGAATTCGACGGCGGTACCGGCGCTTTTATTCGCGTCTTCACACAGCAGATCTTCCCGATTGGGGCATGGGGAATTCGCGTCGGCCCGGTCGGTACGGTGTTTGTTGTGCGAACGGACCCGGCGAACATTCGCGTCTATGAGTACAACGCGACGAGCGGCGTCTTCATCCGCTCCTATGTCCGCGGCGATGGCCCGCTGCCGACGCCGACGGGCCTGGATTTCCGCCCCGGATATGTGAGTGACTGCAACGCCAATCTTGTTCTCGATCCCTGCGACCCGGAGTGGACAGACATGGCGTTGTTCGTCGCCACGCTGCTTGCCGATCCGCCGGACCCTGGCTTGGCGTGCATGTACGATCGCAATCACGATACGGTGCTGGACGCATTGGACGTGCAGCCGTTTACCGACGACCTTTTGCCCTAGATTTGGCATGACCGGCCTGCGCAGGAATTGCCGCAGCAACCCGGTGAAAAGGTGCGCCTGTTTTTTTGGCGAACCGCCGGCCCGCGCCTGCGTATGATCCCGGTTGCCGCGAATGTCATACAGAAGGGAGTCTGTCATGTTCGTGTCTGTTCTCGTGCCGCTCGTGCTCGCCATCGCCCCGCCTCCACCCGCAAAGGCCGCTGCGGCCCCCATCAATTTCGACGCCCGATTCGGCGCGTTCGACGGCTGCTTTGTCCTCAAGGAGATCGGGCAGGACTTCACGATTCGGTACAAGGCCGATCGCTGCAAAGAGGGGCTGTCGCCCTGCTCGACTTCAAAGATATTCAACTCGCTGGTCGCGCTGGACAGCGGCGTCGCCACGGGACCGGACATGGAGCTCAAGTGGGACGGCAAGCCGCAGAATCGCAAGGAGTGCGAAAAGGACCATACCCTTCGCAGTGCCGTGCGCGTGTCGGTCGTCTGGTATTTCCAGGAGCTTGCCCGGCGAGTCGGGGCCCAGCGGATGCAGGGGTATCTCAACAAACTCGAATACGGCAACAAGGACATGTCGGGAGGGATAGACCAGTTCTGGCTTTGTTCATCGCTGAATATCTCAGCCGAGGAGCAGCTCACGTTCATGCAACGTTTGTACACGAATCGCCTGCCGATCAAGCCCGAAGTCATGGAGCAGGTGCGCGAGATGATCGTCCTGGAGAGCAGCGGAGACTGGGTCTTCAGCGGCAAGACGGGGACCGGTTGTTCATATGAGCGCAACGACCTGGGCTGGTTCGTCGGCCATCTCAAGAGCGGCAAGCGTGAATTTGTCTTCGCGGCCAATGCGAAAGGGCTGGATGCCATGGGGATGAAGACGCGAGAGATTGTGTTCTCGATCCTCAAGGATCTGCGTCTCGTCCGCGACAAATGAGGGCCGCAGGAGCGACCCGGGCCGGTTGACCCAATTTGACCACGATTCTTCCGGGATTCCGCCGATCCAGGAGGGAGGGTGTGCATAGAGTCACACGCCTTCCCCCTCATCGGGCGGGCTCGAATGATAAACCCAGACAAATAGCAAGATGTTTGCCGGGCCGTGACATTCCCTAATACGGGGTGGTGGGTTCGGGCTTCGCCTTGCGGGCTCGGGCGGCCCCATTCTCTTTGGAATTCGGGAGTCGTGTGGGACTTCACGAATTTCACTCGAAAACAATGCGGGAAGTGGAGGAAGAAAAGATGAGCGGGAACACTCAAAAGGCTCGGATTTGCGTCATGGCCATCGGTCTCTTGTCGATTCCCGTCGGGCTGGCGTGGGCCGGCGGCCATACGTGGGACATCAACGAGGTCTTTACCGATTCCACGGGGACGATCCAGTTTGTCGAGATCAGAGAGACCGGCGGCGGGGCTAACGAAACTGCCGTCAATGGTCACAACATCACGAGTACCAACCCGGCCCGAAGCTACCTGATTCCCCCTCCCGGTCGCACGCCGCCGACCAGCTTCAAGACGCTGCTGTTTGCGACGCCGGCGTTTGTGGGGCTGCCCGGCGCGCCGACTCCGGACTACGTTTTCCCGGCTGGAAGCGTTCCGTTTATCAACACCGTCGGCGCCGCCAACACTGTTTCCTATACGCCATTCGACGCATGGACCTATGGCGCGGGACTTCTGCCGACTGACGGCGTTCATTCGCTGACGCGGTCGCTGACGACTCCTTGCAACTCGCCGACCAATTACGCCGGGCAGACAGGCACCATCAACGTCGGCTGTGCTCTGTTGGGCGACTGCGACAACAGCGGCGTCCTCGATGGTGGCGACGTTGCCGCATTTGTCCGCGCACAACTCGGAACGCCTGACGTCGGCGACAAACCGGTCTGCTCCGAGTACTGCCAGGGCTCCCTGGCCGCCAACACGGTTGCCTTCGTGGACGATCTGCTCCACTAGGGGCAGGCCGATCAGAATCGTTCCCGCTCCGCCCGCGCGGGTGAGCATGCCGGGCGGCCTCGCGCCGCGGTCGGGCCCCGGCTTGCCTCCGCGCTCTTCCCCGGGGTATAGCTGACGCTGGACGTTCTCCAGTCGAAGGTTGTCATCATGTCGCGCCGCCTGCTGTCGGCCATTTTGCTGCTACCTCTTATCTGCGCCTGCGATCGGGTGCCCGCCAAGTCATGCGAAAGCTGCGTTCGCGCGCGACTGGAGAACCAGTGGTGCGAGGCGTGCAGGGTCGGGTATGTCGCCAGTGTGGCGATGAAGTCGAAGATTCTCTTCGAATGCATGGACGCCCACGGCCACGAGCTGCAACTCGACGCGATCAAATGCCCCGAGTGCCAGGCTGCCGTGAAGGTCGACGGCTTCTGCGACCATTGCAAGACAGGCTGGATCAACAAGCTCGCCTTCTTCTCGAAGCTCACGTACGTGCTGGGCAAGGGGAAGGTCCACACGACCGAGTCGATTGGGTGTGCCGGTTGCCGCAAGAATGCCGAGCGGTATGGCTGGTGCGACGGCTGCAAGGTCGGCATGATCGGCAATACGGCGGTGGCGGATCAAAAGCTCTTCGGCGAGGGCAGCCAGGCATTCGAGACGATGCTGCTGGCGGTTGAGGCCGCGTCGCGGTGCGAATCGTGTGCTTTGGCGATTGTCACCGACACCCCCTGCCACCTCTGCAAGGTGACATATCGCGGTGGAAAATCGACGCCCGGCGTGCATTATTGAGTTGGTTGCGGAGGGCGGGGCACGCAAAAGGCAAGGTGACAATAGGCGAAAAAGTTTTTGGGGGGCGCTTGTAAGCGCTGTGGCGGGCGCGGGTTGGGGTGGTTCGCGATTTGGGTGGTTTTCCGTGGAAACGTCGAAAAGTCGAAACGTCGAAACGTCGAAATGGTGCGCGGTCGCGGGGTTGCGTGGGGGCATTTGAGAGGATCCAGGAAAATGCAGAGGCGGCGGTACTGATTGCGTCGGCGATGGGTGTTGAATGCAATTGGCATCCGGATTTTCTGGTACCGCTTGCTGACGCGCGCGGCTCGGATCGGGGGGCGCGGGAGTGGGATTGGTGGCGGACATCTCATAGAAGATAGATGCTCCGTGTGCGCGCGGGAGTGGAGGCCGATGGTGGGTTTTGAACCGCCCGGACTGAAGTCCGGGGCTCGTCGAAGTCCGGAGCTCTTCGAATGTCCGGGGCTCTTCGAAGTCCGGGGCTCTTCGGAGGCGGTACGGGAGGATCGCGCGGGCGCCGACGAAGGTCGGCGGCTAAATGGGGCAGGGGCCGAGCGGGGCGGCGTTTAGTTGGCTTCGCGGCCGAGGCGCTGGGGCATGTCGGCGAGGACGTAGGACATGACGGCCATCGCCGCGGTGCACTTGGAGAGCTCCACCGGGTCTACCTTGTCGATGGTGTCGGCGTGGGAGTGGTGATAGTCGAAGTATTTTGAGCCTTCGACCGAGAGGCCCATGAGAACGACGCCGGCGTCTCTCATCGGACTGACGTCGGCGCCGGAATGGCCCTGCGAGATGTCCATCGTACAGGTAGGGCGAAGGAGTTTGACGATCTCGGCCAGTTGGCGGGCGGCGGTTTCCTGTACCTTCTTATCTGAGCATTCAACGTTGAAGGAACGGGGCTCGAAGCCACCGGCGTCGGACTCGATGGCGGCGACGTGATTCGCCAATTCATCGGCATGGAATCGGGCGTATTCCTTGCCGCCGGCGAGGCCGTTTTCTTCGTTGGTCCAGAGGACGACTCGAATGGTCCGGCGCGGGGTCAGGTTCAGCTTCCTGAGGACGTTGATGGCTTCCATCGCCATGACGCAGCCGGTGCCGTCGTCGTGGGCGCCCTGACCGACGTCCCATGCGTCGAGATGGCCGCCGATGACGACCACTTCCTCGGGCTTTTCACGGCCGCGAAGCTCGCCGATGACGTTGGCGGACTTGGCCTGGCCTTCATTGCGGGCCTCCATTTTGAGATTCACGCGAACATCGATGCCCCGCGCAGTGAGGCGGGAGATCAACTCGGCGTCCTCGATTGAGATGGCGGCGGCGGGGACCTTCTTGAATGCGTCACCGTAGCTCATGGCGCCGGTGTGGGAGGTGTGGAGACTTCGGGCGGTGACACTGCGGACGAGGCACGCGACGGCGCCGTGTTCGGCGGCGAGCTGCGCACCCTTGTGGCGAAAGCGGACGGCGGTTCCGTAGCCTGAGCCGGTTTCGGGATCGTAGGTGGGCATGGGATTGTTAAAGAGGATGATTTTTCCCGCGGCCTTTTCGCCGGCGGCTTCCAGCGCGGCTTCGTCGGCGACCACGAGGACGCTCGCGGAGATGCCTTCGGCGGACGTGCCGACGGACATACCGAGGCCGAGCATGGAGAGGAAAGTTTTTCGGGGTGCGATCATCTCGAGCGACTCGCGACCGCGGACCCACTTCGAGACCATGACGGGCTCGGCGCGGACGTTTTCCTGTCCGTCGTCGCGCATTTTTTTCTGGGCCCAGTCAACGGCCTTCTCGAGTTCGGGCGAGCCGCTGAGCCGGTGGCCGATGTCGTCGCAGAGTTCGACCAGTTTGTCGTATGCCCCATGAGTCTGAAGCGCGGCTTCGGTGATCTTGCGGGCGGTATCGCGGTAGCGCGTTTCCAGATCGGCGGACTTCCCGGGGCTCTGAGACATTGCCGGGCTTGGCGCCATCAAGAGGGCCGCCGCGGCGGCGAAAAGGATCAAGTCGTATCGCATGTGTGTCATCACGAAGCCCTCCATATGGGGTGGATTGGCGGCACTCGCCAGCGGCCGGACTCTCTGATATCGTATCTCGATTCAGGTCGTCGGCCAACGGACGCACCGCGACCCGCGCGTCGCGCCGTGATTGGAGCGTCGGACGACAATACTCGCCGGCTTGATCGAGTGTCGTTCTCGAAATGAGATGGGCGCGCTCGGGAGCTAGATGTATGGAAGCGACTCGTCGCTCATTTCTCCGGACCGCAGCGGGCTCCGGATTGGCGGCCTATGTATGTCTGAGTGACTCCTGGCGGAGCCACCTGGCCCGGGCGCAGGAGGCCGCGCCGCCCAGTCAAAAACCGGCGGCGGCCGCCACCAACGAAGGCTCCTGGGCACACATCCAGCAGGCGTTCGATCTGGATCGATCGCTGATCAACCTCAACAACGGCGGCGTATCCCCCTCTCCGCGGCTCGTCCACGAGGCGATGAAGCGGCAGCTCGACTGGGCGAATCACGCGCCGTCCCGGCACCTTTGGCACGATCAGGATCCGCAGCTCGAACTGGTGCGCGTGCGGCTTGCCCGGATATTCGGCTGCGACCCGGAAGAGATGGCCATCACGCGCAACGCCAGTGAGGGCCTGCAGATCGCACTGAACGGCATCAGCCTGAAGCCCGGCGACGAGATACTGACGACGACGCAGGACTATGGGCGCATGCTGAACACGATAGCGCAGCGCGAGAAGCGCGAGGGCATCGTGATGAAGCAGATCAAGCTGCCGGTGCCGATCACGTCCTCCGAGGAGGTGGTCAAGCTCTTCGAGCAGGCAATGACCGACAAGACCCGGGCGATTCTGCTTTGCCATGTGGTCAACATCACGGGCGAGATACTGCCGGTGGCTGAGATCTGCCGGATCGCGAAGGAGCGGGGCATTCGGACGATCGTCGATGGGGCGCACGCCTTTTCGCACCTTGTTTATCAGGTGGGCGATCTGGAGTGCGACATTTACGCGACGAGTCTGCATAAGTGGCTCACGGCGCCGATCGGGACGGGCTTTTTGTATGTTCGGCGGGAACTCATTAAGGATTTGTGGCCGATGCAGGCGGCGCCGCGCGAGAAGGAGAACGACATTCGCAAGTTCGAGGAGATCGGCACGCATTCGACGGCGCCGAGGCTTGCGATTGCCGAGGCGTTGACCTTTTATCAGGGCATCGGAGCCCAGCGGAAGGAAGCGCGGCTGCGGTGGCTGCGCGATTACTGGGCGATTCGGGTGTCGAAGCACGACAGCATCCGGTTTCACACGAACCTCGACCCTTCGCACTCGTGCGGTCTGGCGACGATGGAGATTGCCAACGTCCCGCCGGTCGCCTTGACGGACCATTTGTGGAAGAAGCATCAGATCATCGTGACGCCGATTCTTCACGATGACTTCAAGGGGATTCGCGTCTCGCCGAACGTCTATACGACGACGCAGGAGTTGGACATATTCTGCGATGCGATCGACCGAGTCGTGACGGACGGTTTGCTGGTTGAAAAGCCGGAGCCAGCGACTCAGCCAACGACGTCGGCGACCTCTGCGGCGGATTCGTAACGGTCGGCGGCGCATCGCGCGTATTCGTCGTTATCCGGGGGATGCGGCGGATGGGGGAGATCTTCACTCGACGTGAACAGGGAAAAACCGTCCCCGGCAGGATTCGAACCTGCAACCTTCGGCTTCGGAGGCCGACGCTCTGTCCAGTTGAGCTACGGGGACTTCGCGGGGTCGGTCGCTGCCGAACCGGAGGTTCATTCTAGCTCTTGCGCGGACGGGGGCAAGGGACGCGGCGTATCCGCATATCGCGTGAATTCAACCGAAACGCCGCAGACGATGAACGGCCGGATGGGAATTGTTGCGGGTCGCAGATTGATTGGATAGGATTCCATCCGGGTAGTTCGCGGGGGCCTCGCGAATCGCAACGAGCCAGACAAACTCGAAGGAATAAAATCAGACATGAGCACTACCGCGGCCGCAGAATCGAAGACGCAGAATCATCTCCGGATCGCCGACGCCTACGGCGCGCACAACTATCACCCGCTGCCGGTCATCGTCGAATCCGGCGAGGGCTGCTGGGTCACGGATGTCGATGGGAATCGCTACCTGGACATGCTCTCGGCCTATAGCGCGCTGAACTTCGGCTACACCCACGAGAAACTCATCGCCGCCGCGACGAAGCAGCTTAATAAAGTGACGCTGACGAGCCGGGCCTTTCATAACGATCAGCTCGGCCCGTTCTGCAAGGAATTGTGCGAACTGTCGGGATACGAGACGGTCCTGCCGATGAACAGCGGGGCCGAGGCGTGCGAGACGGCGCTGAAGATGGCGCGCAAGTGGGGCTATAACAAGAAAAAGGTCGCTAAGGACAAGGCGGAGATCATCTGCGCCAAGGGCAACTTCCACGGCCGGACGATCACCATTGTCAGCTTCAGCACCGACGAGCAGTACCGAGACGGATTCGGGCCGTTCACGCCGGGGTTCCCGCTGATTCCATTCGGCGATCCGGCTGCGCTGGAGAAGGCGATCACGCCGAATACGGTCGCGTTCTTTGTCGAGCCGATTCAGGCGGAGAGCGGCATTCTGGTGCCGACGGACGGCTATCTGCGCGAAGTGCGAAAGATCTGCACGAAGAACAACATTCTGATGATTGCCGACGAGATCCAGACGGGGCTTTGCCGCACGGGGTATCGCTTTGCGTGGCAGCATGACGGGCCCGATGCGCGGCCGGATGCGATGTGCCTGGGCAAGGCGCTGGGCGGCGGCATCGTGCCGATTTCCGCGGTGGTGAGTTCGCGAGAGATCATGAGCGTCTTTACACCGGGCGATCATGGTTCGACCTTCGGCGGAAATCCGCTGGCGTGCGCCGTGGCGCGGGCGGCTTTGGAGATTATCCGCGACGAGGGGCTGGAACATCGCTCGAAGGAGCTGGGCGAATACTTCCGCGGCAAGCTGTCGGCGGTGAACGCGCCGGCGGTGAAGGAAGTGCGCGGCCGCGGCCTGCTGATCGGCGTTCAGATCAAGTCGAACTACCCGAAGGCGCGATGGTTCTGCGAGAAGTTCATGGGCGAGGGGATTCTGTGCAAGGACGCGCACGAGGACGTCATTCGATTTGCCCCGCCGCTGATCATCGAGAAGGGCGACATCGACTGGGCCATGGAGCGGATCGGCCCGGCGCTGCTTTCAGCGCAGCCCGTGAAGTAGGCGGGCGAATGGGCGCTAGCGACTGCCGGCGCGTTTTTTCAATTCCTTGATGGCCGCTTCGATGACGGGATCGCTCGTCTTGAAGTCTGCCTTGGCGGGTTTTACGCGGATGTCGGGGTCGATCCCCTTGCCCTCAATGACGGTGCCGTCGGGCTGCATGTCCTTCCACGAGGGCAGGACCAGCGTGACGCCGTTGCCGAGATCGTGCGGCTTGGGGTTGCCGGAACTTCCGTAAGTCGTGTCGCCGATCAGGGGCGCTTTGGCCCCGTGCCGCATCATCAGCACGAACGACTCACAACTGCTCATCACGCCTTTGCCCATCAGGACCACCACCGGGCCTTTGAATGCCGGGCGGGCCTTGTTCGGTTCGACGACTCGCTGCGCGGGTTTGGCGAAGCCGCTCTTCTTTCGCTTGGTGCGAAAGGCGCTTTGCGAATAGGTCGCGGGCTCGCGGACGAAACAGCCGGCGAACTCGAGGGCCAACGGCTCCGCGCCGCCGGAGTTGGGGCGGACGTCCACGATGACGCCTTTGTCGGGCGACGCCGCTGACAGGGCGGAGAATGCGGGCTCCAGGTCGCTCGGATTATTCGAACCCCAGGAATTGATGAGGATGTAGGTAATGCCGTCGTCGAAGCGGCCGGTGGAGACGACGGGGTTGTGGTCGTTCCATTGAGGAACGATCTGGGGGAGCAGCTTGAGGTTGTAGTTCGGCTTGTAGCGGCGCTGGAAGGTCGGGAAGGAGATGCGCTCGACCTGGAGCCACATGTGGAGGTCCTTGGCGGGGGCGAGGAGCTTCGCCGCCGTGCGTGCAAACTCGGCAGGGGTCTTGGCTTTTTTGAGCTTTGTGGTGTATCGCCGGAACTGCTTGTTCCAATTCACCGTGCGTAGATTGCGGTAGGAATAGGCCTCGTCGATCAGGCGGCGACATTCTTCGATCGCGGCCACGTTGTCTTTCGACGTAAGACGCTTTGTCTCCCTGACGGTTGCGGCGCGCGTGTGAAAGGAGATGGGGTAGATCGCGGCGGATTCTCCGGCTGCGTTGCGGAAGTTGACGGCCCCCGAGCAGTTGATGCTCAGGTCGTAGCCGTGGTCGGGCTGGAGCCGGACGTTGATTACGAAGGTGCGCGGCCATTTCCAGACGGGCTTATCGACCACCTCGGGAAACGTGGGCCCTCCACCGCAGACGGAAAAGCTGTCGGGGGTCATGTCCTGATCGAACTCGATGGTGATCTGCGTGAGGGCCGGATCGACGTCGGTATCGCCGTGATCGGGAACGGCCTTGACGACCTTGGGTGGAGCGGCGTTCGCCGTAGCGGCGAACGGGAGGATCAGAAACGCCGCTACGACGCCGTAGAGCAACCGTGGGCCGGCGGTCCATCGCCCACAGACTGGCGAAACGGAGTTGTGGGGTGTTTTAATGATTCGCCTCCCAGGAAAAGCGCGCCGTTGATGGGTTTTAGCCGCCGATTTCGAACTATTCTTGCGAGGTTGCCATGGCGGATCAACACCGTGTGCGGCGGCTTGTCAGATTGATTGCGGAGCCAGGCCACGGCGACGTAATTCGAGATTGCCAAGCTGCCCGCACGCGGCCATGGCGGCCTGGCCTTTTGTGTTGCGGCGGAAGCAGAGTTGTCCGGCGTTCATGAGCGCAAGCTGGAAAGCGGAGACGGTTTCGTCGTCGGACGGCTCGTAGGGGGAATCATCACGGGGATTGTAGGGAATCAGATTGACGCAGGTGTGCAGGCCGCGGAGATACTCGGCGAGCTGGCGGGCGTGATCGAGCTCGTCGTTGACGCCGCGAATGAGCACGTATTCGATGAGAACGTGGCCGCCGGCGCGGACGGGGTAGGCGGCAATCGCCTCGCGGAGCTGGGCCATCGGCTCGACGCGATTGATGGGCATGATCTGCGAGCGGATGTCGTCGTTGGGGGCGTTGAGCGAAACGGCGAGATTGAGCCTGCGCCAGCGAAGGGCCGCGAGCCGGCGGATTCCCTCGCATTTGCCGACCGTCGAGACGGTGATGCGGCGGCGGGGAATTTGGTTGGCGTGATCGCCGTGCAGGATTTTGATGACCTCTATCACGTTGTTGAGGTTGTCCATCGGCTCGCCCATGCCCATGAAGACGAGGTTGCGGACGTTTGCGCCGAAGGCGCTGCGAGCGGCGCGGACCTGGCCGAGGATCTCATCGACGGTCAGATTTCGCAGGAGGCCCATTTGCGCGGTTTGGCAAAAGGTGCATCCCCGCTTGCACCCGATCTGCGATGAGACGCAGAGGGTTCGCCAGGTCTTTTCTCGAGCGCCCATGGGAATGATGACGGATTCGATCTCGTAGCCGTCGGGGGTGCGCTGGCAGAACTTGACCAGGCCGCCGTCGGCCTGCGTGCGCGAGACGGGCAGGAATTCGCCGGGTAGTGGCGGGCTGATGCTGTTGGTGAGAGAGACCATGATTCGTCTCTTTAGAATAGCCGCTTGGGGGATAAACCGCGACGAATGAGCCCTTGACCGCACGATCGTACGGCACATTCGGACCTTGGCTGAGGCTCGTCTTGACGACTATCCTTCATGCAGACGATAATTGCCTGTCTTGCCGGAATCCTCCGGCGAGCTCAATCGGCCGCGTGCCCGAGTGGACCAAGGGAGCGGATTGCAAATCCGTGATTCGTCGGTTCGAATCCGACCGCGGCCTTTACCCCCTTTTTCGTTGTGCGAATATATCTCCGGCTGCGGTCGAATTTTCCCGCTACTGGCTCAGGAGCGCATCGATCAGCCCCTGAATATCACTTCCGTCGTTGATGTCGTCGTCGTTGGTGTCGGCGAGGCACCGATCGAGGTCGGTCACGTCCATGTCATCGGTCAACACAGCGACGAAATCGTCTATCTCCATGGCCGGTGTGTAGCCGCTGCTGTTCTGGAAGGCTGCGCGGAAGGCACGCCAATCGAGACAGTCGATGTCGCCATCGCCTAATTCATCACCCGCTTCGCAGCCCGGCGCGACGGGGCCATTGTCCGATCCGGTGTAACAGAGCTTGAACTGCTCGAAGTCGTCGGCGTCCACGTCCTGATCGTTATCAAAGTCTCCGAATATCAGGTCGGGCACCAGCAATTGAAGCTTGCGCGTGTCGGTTCGGGCGGACTGGTCCTGAACGCGGAAGATCGGCTTGAAGAGGCCGGTCTCGGTCGGGGTGCCGGAGATCATTCCGCCGGCCGACAGCATCATTCCCATCGGAAGCCGAGAGAGCAGCAGCTCGATGGAATCGACATTGGTCAGGGCGGCCTGCGCGTTATAGGAGGCGAGGAAGGACCGGCTGACACCGTCGGAGACGCCGATGGTGCAGGTCAGGCCTGTGTTCTGGCTGCCGTAGTTCATCTCGATTCGGCCGTCGTCGATCAAGGTGCAACTGAAATTGGCGGGAATCGAGCCTGCGCGGACGACGCCCTGCCAGCGGATGGTCACCTGACCGGCGACGGTTTCGTCGATGAAGATGTCACCGCCCGGCACGTTGGTCTTGAGGTCGTCCCACATGACGGCGATGCGCTTGTTGGCCTGGAGGAGCGTGGTGCTGTTGTTCCAGGTGCTGCCGACGTATGCGCCGAAGTTGATCCAGCCGTCAGTGGCGATTTTCACCTGCGTGTAGTTCTGCCCGTAGAACGGGAAGGAGAACGGCAGGGTGTAGTCGAATGCGGCGTCGTCGGCCTGCCAGCCTCGCGGCGTGCCGACCGTTGCGAACTGGTTGGCGCCGAGGGAGTCCTCGCCGAAGTTGTCGATCATCGACCAGGCCAGCGGCAGATCACCGCCGACGGCGGCAAGCTGCAAGGGTGCATAGGGCTGATTGAGCGGGGCAATCGGCAGTGAGGACGTGGCGATGAGCGGATCGCTGGTGCCCTGGATGAGCATGATGTTGTCGAGGGCGATGCCGTCGGTCGGAATCGGATTGTCGTCGTACTGCTGGAAGCGAATGCGGAAGGTCTGGTTGTAGGTGAGTCCCGCGCTGGCGACGGCGGCGTCCAGATCGATCAGGACGGTCTGGTAGGTCGACGTGCCTTCGGTCAGGTTGGCAATCCGGTGCCAGGTGACGCCGTCTTCGCTGACGGCCACGCCATCGCCTACGGCAGAGCCGGTCCACGAGAGCGGCAGCAGATTCGACTCGTCGCCGAATTCCTTCCAGTCGTACTGGAGGAGGACGTTTGACGCGCCGGCGAGATCGGCGACCAGGGTCAGTTCATTCGACGAATAGCCGGACGACGAATCCATGGTGACGTGATAGGCGCCGATCGGACCGTTGGCGCCGGTCACCAGGATGCGGCCGGTGCTCGACTGGCTTGCGATCCAGTGGGTGCTGAAGGGCGAACCGGCCTCAAAGGTATCGGTGAACGGGAATCCGGCGGGATTGAGGATCGTGATGGCGGCGGTGGCGGCATTTGAGGGGATGTCGCCGTCGGTCGCGCGGTACATGAACGAGTCGCCGGCGTCGAAGCCCATGTTCGGCAAATAATTCACGACGTTTCCACCGCCGAGCAACACGTAAGGAACCGATAGGATCGCGCCGCCGTTCGGGTCGGACAGCGTGCCGCCAACGGGCAGAGAGACGATTGAGTAGGTGAGCAAATCCATATCCGCATCGGTGGCGTTCAGGGTGACGCTCACGGGGTTGTTGACGGCGGTGGTCGCAAAGACGTTGTTGGCGAAGGGCGGCATGTTGCCGGAGGGCGTACCGATCGCCCAGATGGAGACGTCGTCGATGTTCCATCCGGCGCCGGTGGTGTTGGTGTCGGTCGGGCCCATGCCCCAGCGAATCAGGACGAAGGGCTGGTTGTCGGCGATTTCGCCGATGTTGTAGGACTGCTGGCTCCAACTGGTCTCGAACAAGTCGCTGGTCGGGTTGGTGAAGATCGTCGTCCAGTTGACGGCGTCGGTGGAGACCTGAATCGTGGCCTTGTCGAAGGCGGCATTTTCCACGCCGAGCCAACGCGCGAACTTAAGCGTCACGCCATACAGGCCGGTGCAGTTCAGCGGCGACATGGTCAGGTAATTCGCCGCGAGATTATCCGGGTATGCGCCGGCGAGGTTGTAGCCGAAGACGGTGAGGCCGGTGAAGCCGATGGTGGGGTCGCCCCCCTGCCCGCCGGGTTGGCCGAACTGCCAGCCGCCTTCCCGCGCCCAACCGGGATCGGTATCGAGCGGATGATTCTGAATCATCACCGGGGTGCCGATGGTGAGCTTCACGTTGGCGGTGTTCGAGGCGAGCGAGCCGTCGTTAGCCTCCCAGGTGAACGAATCCGGCCCCTGGTAGTCCATCGCCGGGGTGTAATGCACGAAGTTCTGATTGCTCGCCAGGGTGTAGGGGACGGAGTTGATCGCCGCGGCGAACGGATCGACGAGCTGGCCGTGCGCCGGCAACGAGGTGATGACAAAGCTCATCGTGTTTCCGGGATTCGGATCGAGGGCGACGAGCCCGATCGCGGTGGTCATGTTCGCTGGCGATGAGGCCGACTTATTCTTGGCGACCGGCGGCAGGTTGACCTGCTCGGCGACTGTGATCTTCACCTCGTCGATAAACCAGCCGTCGCGCTGATAGATGCCGTCGCTGACGATATGCCAGCGGACCTTGATAACCTGGCCGGCAAAGGGGGACAGGTCGTAGGAGCGCTGGGTCCAGTCGTAGTCACCGCCGGTGTCGGGGTCGAGGTAGCCGATGATGTTGTCGTTGAAGTCGACGATTTCCAGGGTGCAGGTGTCGTAGAAGGTCTCGAGCAGGCACCAGTCGTAGTATTCGAGGATGACCGGTGAGGTGACGCCGGTCAGATTGATCGGCGGCGTCTGGAGCCAGGCATCGGTTCCGGGATCGTAAGTGTAGGTCAGATCGGTGCCCCAGCACTTGTTTCCGCCGATGGCGCGAACGCCTCGGGTGCCGGCCATGGGGCCGCTGCCGCCGACGGCCTGACTGAAAGAGACGTTGACCGCGGTCGGGGTGCCGCGCTGCCATTCGTCGTTGATGCCGCCGTGGGTCCAGCCGGGGTCGGCGCCTTCGCTGTTGTCGTTCAGCAGGATCACGCCGTTTCGGATGATGTGGGCTCGTGCCCCGAAGCCGTATCTATTCAGGCTGCTGACGGGGTAGGCGCCGTAAAAAAAGGCGCCGTTGGTGGCGCCGACGTCGGTATATACGCCGGGGGCGCCAATGTATTTGACCGTGACGCCGGGTGTGACTTCCTGGCCGAGGGAGTATGTGACGCCATCGGTGGGCATCCACTTGAACGGCTTGGCGGAGCGCACGACCAGGGCCGCGGCGTAATCGTTGGGGGGCGGATTCCAGGTCACGAGGACGTCGTTGCCGCTGCCGGAGGCCGACAGGGTCTTGATGCGGTCGGGCCAGCGGATACCGGCGTGGGCGGCGGTGACGGCGAGACCCGCGTCGGATCGGCCGAAGCCGAGGCGGTGACTATGCCCTGTCACCGGATCGAATCGACCGTAGGGCTCGTCGATGCGTACGGCGTTGTGCTGAAGAATCGCCCGGGCCTGTGCGGCGGTCATCGTCGGGTCCTGGGAGATGATGAGGCCGAGGATGCCGGCGGCGAGGGGCGTGGCGGAACTGGTTCCGCCGAAGGCGTTGGTGTAATCGGGCTCGGAGGGGATGCCGTTGTAGCCGCTGCTGCCGGTGTTATCGACGGTGGTGATATCGATCCAGCCGAAGCGAACGCCGTCATCTCCGCGATCGTTGGTGGGCGTGGTGATGCCGACTTCGGGGCCGATGTCGCTGAACTCGGTGTGGGTGGCGTTGCTGTTGGTGCCGCCGACGGCCATGGTCGTGGAAAGCTGGGCCAGCGCGGAAACGCCGTTGACGGTGTGGTCGCTGTTTGCAGAGGCGAAGAGGACGATGCAGCCGAGGCCGTTGCGGCCGCTGTTGGCGGCAAAGCCGATCGCCGCGACGGTATCGGCGGGGGCAAAGACGCCGTCGCCGAACCCCCAACTGTTGCTCAGGATGGCCGCGCCGTCGCTGTGGTCTCCGTTGTCGTCCGGGTCCACGGAGAAATAAAACCCCTCGGCGATTTCGGCGACGGTCGCGCCGAAGAACTTGACGCCGATGAGCCCGCAATTCGGGCATGCGCCGCGTACGCCGATGTTGTTGCCCTTTGCGACTGCGACGCCGGCGCACGAGGTGCCGTGGCGCTGACCGCCGTCGGGACTGGGATCGTCATCGGGCGGAATGTTGTCAAGGTCGATGCCGGCGGCCCAATTGGGGAACAGGTCGGGGTGCAGCTTTTCGACGCACTCATCAAGAATGGAGACGCGGACGATTGACTGTCCCTGGGCGTTGGGCCCGTTGGAATCATCCCATGCGGCTTCGACGTTGATATCGGAGTTGGGCTGCGCGCCTTTGCTGGTGTCGCCGTCGAGGTGCCACTGCATCGAGTGATAGAGCGGGTCGTTGATGACCGGGGGCGCGTAGGCAACCATGGGCAGGAAGAAATCCGGGTGGGCGTACTGGGCGAGGTCCTTTCGCTCATGGAGCGAATTGGCGACTCGGAAGAGCGTCTCCACGTTCGGGACATTGATGCGAAGATAAAACCTGTTCTCTCCGCGCGGGGCTTTGGCCACGGTGCAACCGGCGGCGTCGGCGAAATCGCTCAGGGCCTTCTCGGCATCGGCGGAGACGATCGTCGTGACGATTCGAAGTGTGGGGTAAATCGGAACGTCGCTGCCGACGCGATACAGCACGGGCAGGGCGTACTCGGTGTCGGGCAATTGCTCCACTGCCGCGCGTGTGACACCGCGGACCAGATGCAGATCGCGCTGCAGCAGGCGGTCCTCCAGGCGCGAAACGGATTCCGGCAGGTCGGCGGGCCGGGCCAGGGCCGGAAAGGCGGCGGGCCGATCGCCTGAGGCTCGCCTCGTTGAAGGCTTCGGCTTGACGACGAAGGTGTCCAGCGACTCGACGAGGGAGAGTTTCTCGTCTCCCTGATACATGAACAGGGCCGGAGCGGCGGCGGTGGGCGTCGCGGCTGGCTGATCGACAGCCCATACCAGGGACCCCGCCGAGAACGTGGCCAGAACGAGCGCCGAGACAATCTTGAAATGGTGCTTCACGAGACGACCTCCGCTTGCCGCGCAGTCAGTTAGTTTTTGAGAGTGCACATGAACGAAGACGGACCGCTCAAAGAGGTCCGTCCGGTAGCCCCCGGGACGGAGAACCATCCGACCTTTTATTGCCTATCACTTTCGGCTTGAGTCTTTAAGCCGAAACGAGTATCTTTACTATAACGTTAACAATGGCGGGGGGAAGAAGAATTCCATCCCGCAGCCAAAATTTCATTCAGGGGGAGAAGTCGACTCTGTGGAGTCGCCAAGGAGCATTTCCATGTCGAAGTCTGACCGAACCCCGGCGCACCGTCTGCTTCGGATTGGCGTCGCAAAGATCCTTTGCCTCTTGGTGGTGGTATCCGGAGCCGACGCCGCTTATCCGCCGCCGGCCAACGACACGTCGGCCACGGCGGAAGTCCTGGGGGCGGCGCCGGTCATTGCGTTCGGCTCCAACGTCCTTGGGACCAACGACATCAACGCCACGACCATCGGCGGGCTCGCCTCGGTACCGGGGCCGGATGTCTTCTACAGCTTCACGCCCAGCGTGACGGGCTCTTACTGGGTGATGATGGTTCCGTGGGACCAGGTGCCTGTGTATGGAAGCACGGGCGGCACCGTACCGGTCCCGGACCTCTGTGTTTACATCCGTGAGAAGCTGAGCGGCACGTTCATCGGCGGGGCCGACGCGAATCCGCGCTATCAACCTGAAACCGTGATCGCCACGCTGACGAGCGGCACGGAATACGAGATCATCGTCGACAGCGTTTTTGCTGACGCGCGGCTCAATCAATACGAGTTCATGCTGATGGTGGCGGCGGCGCCGAGCGGTTCAAGGGAGAACTGCGTGAGCACGGGCATCATCGCCGGGGTGACATTTCCTCATGTGCAGGTCGGGACGCTGACCGGCGCCACTGATGACGTTTCGTTCGTTGAAGGGACCGGCCGCTGCGACGTGGGCAGTTCCATCGGCCTCGCGACGGCCGGTGTCGATCACGTTTACGCCTTTACCACCGGGCCGAATCCGTCGGACGCGGGTGAGTACATGGTGAATCTGATTCCGGCGGGCACCGCCTGGAATGGATATGCCTACATTGTCGACTCATGTCCGCCGTTTTACCCGCTGGGCTGCTTCGGGGCCGCGAGTCACGGCTCGGCGACCTCCAACCAGGCCGAGGCGATCGTCGTTTCGCTGGACTTCGACAAGACCTATTACATCGTGGTGGACGCTGCGACGGCGTCGACGCCGAATGCCCGGTATGCCCTGATCATTGATCGTGCAACCGGTTACGGCGTGAGCGAGATTGAGCCGAATGACACCGCCGGACTTGCGACACCGTTAACGGTCGGCGCACAAGACGGCGGGCAGATCGCCGGCGCGGCCGACATCGACTATTACTCGCTCACGGCGACGGGCGGCAGCAAGCTGTATGCATTCTGCGACAACGGCAACGTGCTTCTGTCCGGCATCGACACAGAGCTGCGCGTCTTTGCGCCAAACGGCGCCACGATGATTGAGCTGGACGACGACGACGGTGAAGGCGCGGTCTCGCCGATTCCGACGCTCTTCCAGCGAAGTTCGGCTTTTTCCGCGGCGGTGGCGGGCGTCCCGCTGACGACGACGGGAACCTATTTCATCCAGACGAGTAACGATGGATCGACGAACACCATCGCAAGGTATGCGCTGCACTTCGGCATCGAGCCCGCCGGGAGGCTGCCTTCGCCGGAGTGCGAGCCGAATGATACGCCGCCGGCGGCGGACGGGAGCGCCAAGGAGTATTACTCGGGCGCGATCAGCGCATCGGGCGACGTGGATCACTTCACCTTTTCGGCCGTCCAAGGGCAGCGTGTGTTCATCGCACTGGACGGCGATCCTGAGCGCGACAGCGCCGGCGACGAAAACGACGACGCGCAGGCGCTCGACGGCGCACTGGCGGTCCGCGATCCAGACGGCGACGTGCTCATCAGCGACGTGGACGACCCGAACACGGTCGGCGCGGGTCAGCTTCCCGACTATCCCGCCGAAGTCTGCGCCTTCGAAGCGCCCAAGACCGGCACCTACACTATCGCCGTTTCGGGCGGCGGGGCGAACGACTTCGGACCGGGCAAGACCTATGAACTGGCGATCTTCAGGGACGACGCCCCACCGAGCCTGTCGGAGGGCACCGATCCGGTCATCGACAGCATCACGCCGGATTTTGGCAATGACACACTCGCGGTCGTCGCGTCCGACGATGCCCCGGGCGACAGCGGAATCTGTAACCTGAGCCTGTCGGCTGATTCGACGAACCTGTCGATTGACGCGAGCTTCTCCAACGGCGATCCGACCGTGTCATTTACCATCGAGCTGGTGAATCCGTCGCTCAGCGGATTGGGTAAGATCATCGTCACCGATTGCGCCGGGAACACGACGTGCCAGTTCGTGCAGATTGACGCTTCCTCCCCGATCTGTTCGGGCCTGGCCTCGCCTGACCCGCGACGCACGTATCGCAGCACGCACGGCCCGAAGCACATCCCCGATAACCAGCCGACCGGCCCGGGGATCGACGGGATCATCAATATCCCGGATTCGATCACCATCGACGATCTGAACGTGACGGTGACGATCGAGACGATTTACCCGCTGGACATCGACATCTTTCTACGCAGCCCCGAGGGCACGGTCCTTGAAGTCGTGACGGATCGCGGCGGTACGAGTTCCGGCTTCGACATCACCAACGCCACTTTTGATGACAACGCCACATCGCTCATGTCGCTGTTGAGCAGCGACGCACCTTATACCGGCACATGGTTGCCGGAGGGCGCCGGCGGCATGGCGGTGTTCAACGGGCAAAACGCCATGGGCAATTGGACGCTGAACGTTCGCGACGACTCCGGAAGCAGCAGCACGGCGAGCGGCGGGGCCCGGCTCGTGAGGTGGTCGCTGGATGTGAAGGGTGATATCCCCTCGCCGGAGTATTTCGAGGGCAGCGCCTCCGACACCATGGGCGTCGACGGCGGCATCACTTCGATTGTTCTGACCGGCGCTACCAACGTGGTACTGGAGGTCGATCCGACGTTTGTACCGGGGGACCTGACCATCGAGTACGCCGTTCGACTGGTGAATCCGGCAATGAATGGATCGGGCACGGTCATCATCACGGATACGTCTGACAATACCTGCGAGCAACCCATTTCGCTGAGCGGGCTTTCGGACGAGACCGGGCCGTCCAATACGGGCAATGTGAGTCGCAATATCGAACTGGCCCGCGAGGTGCAGCAAAACGTGCCGTCCGCCGTCCCGGCGGGTGTCGTCTCGTCCGTTACGCTGCCGGACTCCGTGAAAGTCGGCGAGGTGGAGGTTGACCTCACCGTCGATTCGCTGGAGATCGGGCAGATTGCCTCGACTCTCACCCACGGCGGTCAATTCGCCTCCCTGCTCAATCGCGTCAGCATGGACGAGCGCGGCGGCATCGGACTGGTGAAGGACAATATCGAGATCACGCTCGATGACGACGCGCCGGCCGCCGACGATGCTCATGAGGAGCCGGCGCTCGGAACGATCGAGTTCCTGGGCCTGCATCAGCCCGACGGACGCGGGGAGTTTGTCGGCGAAGGCATCACCAGCGATTACCGGGACAACATGATGTTCGCCCTGGAAGGACTGGACTCCGCCGGACAGTGGGACATGTACGTCTCGGACTGGCGACTTCAGGGGGCCGGCAGTCGCAAGTCGGTCTTCCGGCGATGGAAGGCAACTATCAAGTCGCCAGGCGCTGCGGAGCGCTACGTGGGCAAGGCGAAGGATGAATACCCGCAGTCGGGGATTTGCTCGGTGACGCTGGGCATCGGCTCAACCAACCTGAACCTGGCCGCGACTTTCACGCCGGGTGACAGCGAAGTTGACTACGCCGTTTCACTGGTCAATCAGACCCAGCCCGGCAATGGAACGGTGGTGATCACCGACTGCGTCGGAAATATGACGGTCGTCCCGATTACCCTGTCCGCCGCGTTGTCGGATCAGACCCTTCCGATTGTTACGGGGGCGGTCAATCCCATGACGCAGCAGTTTGAAGGCTCGGCCACCGACAGCCAGCCGGGCGATTCGGGCATTGTCTCGGTCGAATTGCTCCCCTACTCCACGAACCTGACTCTGGTGAGCGTCAATCCCAATCCGCCGGGAGGAGCGGGCTCGGTGGACTTCGCCGTTGATCTTGTCAACCCCGCCCAGAACGGCCGGGGATATGTTCGCGTGACGGATGCCGTGGGCTATCGGCGACACATTCTGGTCCATCTCGACCAGGTGGAACCGGCCTGCACGGGATTCGTGAGCAAGACGAAGCGCTATCGCAGCACCGACCTGCCGCAGGGGATTCCGGACAACAACCCCGGCGGCGTGGTTTCGACGATTATCGTGCCTGACCTGGCGGTGATCAGCGACGTCGACGTGACCATCAATATCACCCATCCGTTCGACGATGACATCGAACTGGCACTGACGTCACCGGCGTTTCTGCCGCTGTTCGGCGACATCGGCTCGACCGGCAACGATTTCATCAACACGACCCTGGACGACGAAGCGGCGATGGTGATCCCGGACAGCTCGGGCGCGGCGCCATTCACGGGGCGGTTCCAGCCGCAGGGCGGACCGATCCTCTTTAATCTGGACGGCGGGCCGGCCGCGGGATCCTATTCGCTGCAGGCTGCTGACGATGCCAATTTCAACATCGGTTCATTCGACAGTTGGTCGCTGACGATTGAGTCGCTTTCGTTTGCCGAGCGATTCCAGGGCGAGGCGACGGACAACGAGGCGCTCGGCTTCGGCATCGCCTCCATCGAGCTGCTGGACGACGCCTGCAACGTTGCCCTGAATGTCGATCCGTTTACGCCCGGGGCCAGGCTCGTCATCTATGAAGTGAGCCTCGTCAATCCGCAGGGGTGCGGAAGGGCCACGGTGCGCGTCACCGACCTGGGGGGCAATACCTGCGATCAGGTGGTGACGCTCAATGGCGTCCATTGCGGGCCCGGTGACGTGAATCACGATGGGGCCGTGGACTTCGCGGATGTCGGCCCGTTCGTGGCGGAAATACTGGCCGGGACAGGCAGTTGTGAGACGGATATGAACCTCGACGGCAAACTCGACGGGCTGGATGTCCAGCCGTTTACCGATGCGGTCGTGCCATAAGCCCTTATGTGGCAGAGGTTACAGGAAGTCAGCGACTACCTCGTGCAATAGCAAAATAGTTGGAAGATACTGCAGCCACGAAGGTTGTATTCTCTGCGATGAATCGTTAGGATATCGTTAACAATCTTGAAGTTCGGGGATTCCCGGAACTCACGATTACAGGGATTCCAATTTCGGTGCGCAGTGGAGGAATCCAGGCGACACCGAATGGCGATCAGGTCAGCGACGCCGCAAGTTTCGGAGGAGATAAAGATGCGTTTCTCATTGGTAACACTTATTGCTGTTTCGACTCTCGCCTTGACACCCCTACGGGCCGTGCCGCCGGTTGTTCAGATCCACCCGATCGTACTAGAGGGTGATGTGGTCGCGGGTGTTGGAAACATCAGCAGCGGATTCGGGGCCTCCGAGAATCACTCGGTCAACAATTCCGGCGAGTGGCTGGTGGAGTCGGACACGAACAACCCGAACACGGCCATTGACGGAGTCATTCTTCGTGCAACGGGATTTACTCCCGGTGCTTTGTTCCTCCAGCAGGGGCAGGCGATGGTGTCTCCGGCCGGAGCGACGCTGTCATCGTTTGATTCGGCGAACATCAACAATTCCGGCAATACGAGCTACAACCACTTCCTGGCCAATACCGGCGGCACGAATAACGATTCCGGCGTGTATTACAACAACGATCTGCTCATCCAGGAGAGCGACATCGCGACGGCCGCCGGCTTTGGCCCGAATACGCCGTACATTGGCTTCTTTGAGACCAAGATCAACAATAACAATCTCGTCGCGGTCATGGCGAGCATCGACGATCCCAACGTGACCAGCTCCGTCGATCGCGCCATTGTCACGGTCAATCCGTTCTCCTTCGTACAAACGCGAATCCTCGGCGAAGGTGACCAGACCCTGGTCGCGGGTCGCTCGATTACCGATTTTCAGACCGGCCCGCACGACATGGCGCTCAACGACAGCGGCCACATCATGTTCGTCGCGGATATCGATGGTGCGACGACGGACGACACGATCACCGCGCGATACAACGGGGTCGGCTTCGACATTCTGATGCGCGAAGGTCAGCCTTCGCCAGTCGGCGGCCGCAACTGGGGTACCTCCGCACCCGGCGCCATCGACATGAACAATTCCGGCGCCTGGGCCGCCCTTGCTGATCTGGACGGCAGCACTTCCGACGATGCATTGATCGTGCGCAACGGCGTCGATGTCATCGCCCGCGAAGGCATGAGCCTCGCCTCGATCGGCGGCGTCTTCAACTTCACCAGCTTCGGCAGCGGATCGATCAACATCGACGACAGCGGCAACGTTATCTGGTGGGGCGACTGGAACGACCCCGACACCACCCGAGACACCGGAATCTTCTGGAACGATCAATTGATCGTTCAAGAGGGCGTGACCTTGATCGACGGTTTCACACTGAGCGCCATCTCCGGCGTCGAATCCAACATTTCCATGAGTGACAATGGCCAGTGGGTTATTTTCGAGGGTACTCTTTCCAATGGTCTTGACGGCGCGTTCATGATCGAGATACCTGAGCCGGCAACGGCGGTGTTGGCGCTCCTCGGCGCGTCGATGTTGATTCGCCGACGACGGATGCTTTAATCCGGCATCAGATCGCTCGATTTAACTGGTAATCAAGAAAAGGGAACCTCTGTTATTTCAGAGGTTCCCTTTTTCATGATAGAAGGAAATGGGAATCAGGCCCGCGCCGTCTCCATTTGAGCCCGGCGCTGGTTCTTTGAGACTCACGACTCCGGGCCGCTGACGGTCACCCGGCCGACCCGCTCTCGCCACTTCGCCGCCTCACCGGGTTTATTCCACAGCGTGTACATGGAGATGATCCGGTTGATGGTCGCCCGGCTGGTTGGATGGTCGGGACCGACCGTGGCCTTGAGCTGTTCGTAGCTCTTCAGCAGAAACGGTTCCGCTTCGTCGAATCTGCCAAGAGAGACCATGATCCCGCCGAGGCTGCTTCGCGCGGTCGAGATCAGGCTGTGTCCGGAGGGGAGCGTCTTTTCAAAGGTCTTCAGCGCCTTGCGGAAGAACGGTTCCGCCTTCGCCAGCTTGCCGCGCTCAAAGAGGACGACCGCGAGTTGGTAGGTGGTCGTCGCCGTTCGGGCGTCGCCTTCTCCAAAGACCTTTTTGCGGCCCTTCATGGCCCGGCGGAAGTTCTTCTCCGCCTCGTCGAGCTTGCCGAGGCCGTACTCGATCTGGGCAAGATTGTTTACGGCGGTGAGCGTTCGCTCGTCCTCATTGCCAAAGGACTTCGAGGATAGCTCGACCAGTTGCCGGCAGATCGGCTCGCCCTCGGCCAGTTCACCCTGATTGTACAACTGGGCCGCGAGATCATTCATCAGCGAGATGGTCTCGGAGTCATTGTCGCCCAGTTCTTTCTGTCGAATCGCCAGAGCGCGCCGCAACAGCTCCACGCCCTTGCCGTGAGCGCCAAGCCCGCCATACGCGGCGCCAAGATGACTCAGGACCGTCGCCAGCGATTTCGGATCCTTGGCAAACCGGCGCAGGGCTTCTTTGTTCGCGGCATCAAGCAGGTCGATGGCGGACGGCGATCGCAAACTCAATTCGTCCGTGGCATGCAGGCCGAAGATGTTGACGAGGAACCGGGAGATGTCGGCGGCCTGATCGGTGCTGGCCTGTGCAGATGTCACCTTCTCGCTCAGTTGGCCGATTTCGCTCTGCAGCTTGCCGATCGTGGCGGCCAGCCGCTGGCTTTCCTCCTCGACGGCAAGGCGGCGCTTCTTCTCGGCGTCCCTCTTGCGGATGGCAAGGTCACGCTGCTCGGCGGCGACAAGTTGCGCGGCCTCGAGTTCGGCGGCGCGCTTCTTGAGCTCTTCCGATACCGGATTGGCAATTCGCACGGGCGGCAGGGTCGGTGCGACGGTAGTCGCGGGCGGGATCATCGCCTGGACTTTCGCAGGTAGCATCTCACGCACGCCCGGTGACAGCAGTGCGCCCGCGGCAAATGCGCCGACCGCCAGCATGAACATCGCAGCGGCCAGAAGGACGATCGGCGCGACGCCTGACTGGCCGGCGCCCACGCGAATGCCGCCCGAGCGGTCACCGATCGCGTGGGTCAGATCGAGAATCATCGCTCCGACGCTTTGATAGCGCTTATCCGGCACCTTCTCCAGCGCCTTCATCAGCACCGACTTGACCCCGCGAGGCCACTTGGCGGATTCCAGTTCGCCGCATTCGGGGACGACCTCGGATATCACTTTGAATATTTCACTGTTGCCCTCGACTTCGACATCGTAGGGCGGTTGATTCGTGAGCAATTCGAACAGTAGAACGCCCAGGACATATACATCGCTGCGCGTATCGACGTCGAGGCCGACGCCGCGCACCTGTTCAGGGCTTCGATAGGTGTAGAAAATGCGAGATTCGCGCGGCGAGACCTGGCCCATGGGGAATCCGAGGTCAAAGTCCGTCAATGAGGCAACGCCGACGCCGGTCAGGCGGGGTTCGCCTCGCGCCCCGATGAGAATGTTCGACGGCCGCAAATCGCGATGGACAATGCCGTTTTGATGTAGTCGCTCGACCGCGCTGCACACCTTCACAAAGAGCTTGATTCGCTCCTCGACCGACAGGTGGTGGGTCTTGGCGAATTCCAGCATCGCCTGTCCGCGAATGGCCTCCGAGACGAAGAAGTGCTGGCCGTCACTGGTGGTCCCGACATCGACGATGGACGCAAGACACGGGTGCCGCATGTGCTTTAGGCGTTCGATGTCGAGCTTGCGGGAGATGGGAAACTCCGCGGCCCGGTCGGGATTACCGTCGACCACTTTCACGATCACGAGCTTGCCGGCATCCTGGTCTTCGGCCTTGAAGACGATGCTGCCCGGGTGCTCGCTGATCTTTCGGATGACGCGGTAACCACTCAGCGCTTCGACCAGCGCCTCCGGAAGCTTGGGCGGGGGCGGCTCCACGATGCCGACCACCGTGGTGTCCGGCGATTCAACCGAGAGATCGAAATCTTCCAGCGACTTTTTGGATCCGTCCATGATGATTCTGATTCCCCGATCTAGTTCGCATATTCAACGGTTGACTCTTCGCTGCCCCAGGGACCGTAAAGCGGCAGCTCGGCGAGCGACTGTTCCTTCACCTTCGCAGCGGTCTCACCGGCTGTCGGTTCTTCGGAATCCGTCTCCCCCACCGCTGCCTTCGCGGTGCGGCCTTCGAGCAGGCCCAGACCAAACAGCTCAAAGTCATCGGGCTGTCTCATGTCGGCCCCGGGCGGCGTGACGACCTGCTGCGGATCGATGGCCTCGACCAGTTCAGGCGTGACGAGCACGACGAGTTCGGTCTTGTCGTTGCGATATTCGACGGAGCTGAAGAGGGCCCCGATGACCGGGATATCGCCGACGCCGGGTATCTTGGATGAGATGGCCCTTACGTTGTCACTGAGCAGGCCTGCAATGGCGAACGACTGGCCGTTGCCGCACTCGACGGTCGTTTCCACGCGACGGGTCGTGAACGTGAAGAGCGGCAGGGTTCCGACGACGCGGGAAGTCTCAACGGCGTCGCTGACTTCCGACATCACGTGCAGGCGCATGAGCTGGTTGCCGAGGATGGTCGGCGTGAAGGCGAGGCGAACGCCGAACTCCTTGTATTCGATGGTGATCGCACCGGCGACCGCACCACCCTGGGTCACGGGGATCGGCACTTCGCCGCCCGCCAGGAACGAGGCCGTCTGGCCGGAGATGGCGACCAGTGTCGGCTCCGCCAGGGTGCGGGCCAGCGAGTTCTCGCGCAGCGCGTTCACGAAGAACTGAAGCTCCGCCCGGGGAAAGCCAAAGGTGACGTTGGTCAGCGGGCTGGTTCCGACGGGGTTTACGGCATATGTCATCTGTCCGGTGGTCACGTCGGGCAGGCCATTGCTGCCGAAGTTCGTCGGATTGAGCTGGCCGATGTTGTTGGCGAGGAAGAAGTCGCGCGACAGTTTCGATCCGCCGACGGCCCAGTTGATGCCGAGCGATCGCAAGGCTTCCTTGTTCACTTCCGCCACGGTGACGCGGAGCATGGTCTGCTGAACGCCGGATACCCAAATGTGATTGAGCACATCGCCGCCCTGGAAGACCTTCGCCATCTCCTCGATTTTGCGAGCGGTATCGGCGTCGGGAGCCCGGCCGGAAAGGACGATGGTCCCGTTGAGGCCGTCGACGCGAACGGAAGACTGAGGCGAGACCGCCTGAATGAGATTCTGAAGCGGCTTGTAGTTGGGGCCCACCATCACGGTGCAGTTCTGAATCTGGCCCTCGCCCATGATCGTAAACTGCGTGGAGCCGATCGCCTTGCCGATGATCGTCAACTCCTGGGGAGACGTGACGCTGACATCGACGATGGTCGGGTCCGGCACTTCGACGCGATCGAGTCGAATGCGGGACTTGATGACCAGAGACTCGTTCAATTGAAGTCGAAGGAGCTTGGACGGCGCCTGGGGGCTGAGATCCAGAACGCCGATGGCCGGCGAATCGGAAACCTCGACCATCTGGCCGGTCCTGGGACTTGCGCCCTGCTCGCCATTCCCATCGGTAACCGGCTGCATCTTGATGGGCTCGCCGCCTGCCAGCAGAGCGCTGCCGAAATCGGTCATGCCGCCTGAACCCTGTCCGCCGAATTCCTTGATTCGGGCACGCGGCATGCGCGGTGTGGAGACGGCAGGCGTTGCCGGGGCATCGGAGACTTCGTCAGACGCGGTCGCGTCCGTCTGTTCGACGGGCTTCATTTCCTCGCTGTCGGATTGCTCGTTCTCTGTATCGCGCTCAGGAGGACCGGAACCGATCATCTGCATCTGTCCGGTCGGCTCGTCAGCGGTCTCGTGATCGGTGTCGGAATCCGCCCGGTCGTCGGTCATGCCGAGCGTCAGGATTTCGTCCTCTGAATCGGCAACTCCCCCCGACACGGGCGTCATCAGTTCAAGCCGGATCGGGCGATTCGACGCGACGACGCGGGACACGACCGGCGCCGGTGCGGGCTGCTGAGTCGGTTTCGACGACACCGTCGTCATGTCCGGCAGTAATTCGCAATCGGGGTTGATCGAGGCGAGCATGTTCTCCACGACCGTGTTGGCGTCGAATCCGGGCTCGCTGGGGCAATCGCGCTCAGCCGGTCGCGCGGATGGCACTGCCAGGGCCGTCGCCAACATGCGGCCGGGGTCCTGACAGGACAGAGCACATACGCCCGAAAGAATGAACTTTACAGCCAACATGCATTTCACCTTCTTAATGAGCCCTCGGACGTGCCCCAGCGCCGCTCTCTCGACGCCCCACTTCGATGCTCATTGAGAGAACTCGATTCGAATACCTACCTTGAAGCCACCAATGGTCTGGGTGCAGTGGATAATTCGTCCTCTGAACTGCCAGTGCCGAAACTCGCCGGGGAAAACGAACTGGACCCTGGCGCCTTCCGGCACTTCTTCTCCGGTCCAGCAGGTCACACCGCCCGCGGAGATCTCCGTGATCTTCACAAGCCGACTCGTGACATCGTCGCTGCCGTAAATTTTTAGCTGAATGTCTTCGAAGCACTCAATCGGTTTGCGCGGGCTTTTCCGCCTCGCGTCGTGATGGAGATGGTCGGACTCCGTCTGTTTGACGAACTTGTCCCACTCGCCCTGCGAAACTGGTTTTAATACTTCAATTGGTTCGCGCATAAACAACGCCCCTAATCACGGTTCCGTGGCGTCTATCGGTCAGGCTGATTCGACCCATAAGAATTGATTGGCCCCGCGGACGCGGCCTTTGGCGGGAGGCGAAGTTATTGGACGCCGACGGTTTCAGGACGCAAGTCGCCCCCGGCGCGCGCCGATTGGGGGGATGGAATTGCGAGTCGACCCGACGGCTTGCGACGACGCCTCGTTTGCGACAACCCTGATGAACCAGGAGAGCTTGGGTGGCCCGTAATCGGATTTGTGTTCATGGAATCGACGATCCGGTCGTGTCTGAACTCACGGATTTTCAGATCGTGGGGTCGACGTCGTCGCGCGATGAGCTGCGCACGATCATCGCCATGGAGCAGGTCACCATCCTGCTGATCGACCTGGATCAGGATGAGGCGCTGGATACGATCATCGAAGCGCTGGAGATCAAGTCGGACATCGCCGTCGTCGGCGTGACCGGCAGTCAGGACGTTCAGAAGATCATCATGTCCCAGCGGGCGGGATGCCGGCAGCTTGCCGGGAAGCCGCTGAACGCCGAGGACCTTCGCGTCGCCATCAAGAGAGCGATTAACCACTCCGAAGATCTGAAGATGCTCGGCAAGTCGATCTGCGTGGTCGGCTCGGGCGGCGGCGTGGGCTCCACGACGTTCGCCTGTTACCTGACCATGGCGATCGCCGAGCTGACGAAATCGCCGACGGCGATCATCGACTTCGATCTCGAATTCGGCACGGTCGCACGGTCGTGGGACTTTCAGCCCAAGTGCACCATCGCGGACGTCGTTCAATCGGGGTCCATCGACCGCCTGCTCCTGGAAGACGCCATCGTCGATCTTCCGTCCGGTGTCGCCGTGCTTGCCCGGCCGATGCAGATCGAGCAGGCTCACCTGCTCAACGAAGGCCACGCCACGAAGATCATCGAGGCGACGCGCTCGATGTACCCCTACCTCGTCATGGACCTGCCGCGCAAGCTGGACGAAATCTGCGGCGCGGCGATTCAGGCGTCGAAGAAACTGATCGTGGTCGTGGAGATGACGGCCAACGCCGTCTATAACGCGGGGCGGCTCAGCGATTCGCTGATGAAATTCGGCCTGCCCGCGGACTCCATCGACTTCGTGGTCAACCGCTATTGCAAGGGCGTCCACTCCCTTTCCATCGAAGCGCTGGAAGAGCGGGTGGGCAAGAAGACGATCGGCGTCATCCCCAACAATTACAAGGCCCTTCTGGCCGCCGGTGACATTGGCGAGCCGGTGTCGGACAAGAGCCCGGTGCGGAAGAGCGTGCTGGAGATCGCCGCGAAGATCTGCGGCGTCGAGGCGCCGAAAATTCGCAAGTCGTGGATGCCGAATCTGTCGTTCACGAAGTAATACGACTTCCCCGATCATTTTGTCGCTTACCCCGCTCGCGTTACATTGCCGGGCATGTCCGCGCCGCGTCGCAATCCACGAAAGGGATCGACTCCGTCTGAGCAAGCGGCGGTTCGCGCGCGAGTGCCGGTCTGGGCCATTGCAATCGCCCTGCTCATCTTTGGCTGCGCCTGGGCGAACTCGCTGGGCGGGGCATTTCTGCTGGATGACCTTGTTCACATCGTCGGCAATCCGAAGATTCGATCGCTCTGGCCGCCGTGGGAATGTTTTGGAGACAGTGCACGACCGATCGTTGATCTGTCGCTGGCGGTGAACTTCGCCATCGGCCGACTCGATCCGGCGGGCTACCACGTTGTCAATCTGTTGATTCATCTGGCGACCGGCGCGGCGATCTATCTGCTCGCCTGCCGGGTTCTGCGGGCTCGACGCCGGGAACGGGAGTCCGACGGGCACGATGCCGCTGTTGCATTTGCCATCGCCCTGCTCTGGCTGGTTCATCCGTTGACGACGCAGGGGGTGACTTACGTTATTCAGCGCGGTGAGTCGCTGATGTCGCTGTTTTATGTTTTGACGCTGTACTGCTTCCTGCGCGGTGAGCAGGACGCGGAGCGCGGCGTGTGGTTTACGGCGTCGGTGGTCTCCTGCGCCGCCGGTCTCTTGTGCAAAGGTGTCATGGTGACGGCGCCGGTCGCGGTGCTGCTGCTCGACTGGGCGATCGTATCGGCGACGTGGAAAGAGCCGTTTATGCGGCGATGGAAGCTGTACGTGGGGCTGGCTGCGACGTGGGGCGTGCTCTTTGCCCTGGGGCTGGTGCAGCTCTTGTTTCGGCCGGAGACGCACGGGGCCGGGACGGTGGGCTTCAGCGTCAGCAGCGTGACACCGAAGGAGTATGTGCTCACGCAGGCGGGGGTGCTGGTTCACTATCTTCGGCTGAGCGCGTGGCCGGACACGCTGGTGTTTGATTACCTGTGGCCGCCGGTGACGGACTTTCGCGATGCGATAATTCCGGGGATCGTGGTGTTGTGCATCCTCGTGGCCGGGCTGATTCTCATGGCTCGCAGGCGGGCGATCGGATTCGTCGTGCTGACGTTCTTTCTGATCCTCGCGCCGACTTCGAGCATTGTGCCGATCTCGGACCTCTGCGTGGAACACCGGATGTATCTGCCGCTGGTCTGCTTCGTGGCGATCTTCGTGCTTGCGCTTCATGCCGTTGCGCGTCGAATCCGGCCGGGCAGCGCGACGGGGTTTCTCGTCGTTGTTCTGATCATCGCGGGGCTGCTTGGATTGCGCACGCACCTGCGGAACCGGGATTACGCGAGCGACGAGATCATGTGGCGGTCGGTCATCGCTGAGCGGCCGGAGAACTACCGGGCAATGGACCACCTGGGCACGACGCTGATGGAGAGCGGCAGAGTTGAGGAAGCGATTTCGCTTTTCAAGGAAGCTCTGCGGATCAAGCCGGGGATGACGGTCATCGAGAATAATCTGGCCAATTGCCTGGCCCAGTCGGGGGAGTTGGAGGAGGCGATCGCCCTCTACCGGAAGATTCTCGTTGACGATCCGGCGCTGCCGCGGACGCATCTGAATCTGGCGCTTGCGCTTCAGATGGCGGGGCGCGACGGCGAGGCGGTGACGCACTACGACGCCGGGATGTCGAACGATGTGCCGGAGGGCGGGGCCTGGCGGAACTACGCGCTGGTGCTGCAAAAGGTCGGCAGGCTGGCCGATGCCGAGGCGGCGCTTCGGCGGGCGTTGAAGCTGATGCCGGGGGACGCCGAGGGGTATCGGCTGCTGGGGTCGGTGCTGGAGCGGCGGGGCCAGCCGGCGGCGGCGGTGGACGCGTATCGCGCGGCGCTTCGCATCGATCCGACAAATGCGGCCGCGCGGGCGAGGCTGGATCAACTCGGCGGCGGGAACGGCCAGGGCCCTCGGTAGCGGTTTTTCGTGCGATGGGCGGGGCAATTCCAAGGTGACATAAGGTGACACAGGCCTCTCGCGAATTGTGCCAACACTTGTGGCGGGCATGGGTTGGGGCGGCAGGTGGAAACGTCGAAAAATCGAAAAGTCGAAACGTCGAAATGGTGCGCGGCGGCGGGGTTGCGCGGGGGTATTCGAGAGGGTCCAGGAAAATGCAGAGGCGGCGGCACTGATTGCGTCGGCGCTTGGCGGTGGATGGGATTGGGGATCCGAATTTTCTGGTACCGCTTGCTGACGCGCGCGGCTCGGATCGAGTAAAAAGCGAACGAATCGGATTACCGAGACCGATTGATTGCGCGAGTCGGATCACGACGCCGGCGAGTACGAGAGCCCACGCCACCCACAAGAGGTGGCGCTACGGGGTGGGTGCGTCGGGAATAGGCGGGGGGTCTTCGCATCGCAGAGGAGATTTTTGCTCCGTGCGCGCGGATTTTGGGGATCTGAGTGGTCGAAAGCGGAGACAGATCTGAGATGCGCGGTTAACACCGGCGAGAAGGGGTCGCTCTATTGAGACTCATTTCGATGAAATGAGCGTTTCGTAGTCGTCGTGAGACCCAATCCAGAACCAAACGATCGAGCTACCAGCTTTCACACCCAGTGCGCGATACGCCTGTGTGATGCGCACGGAGTAGGTCGGAGGAACAGGTATGACCTGCTTGAATCTCAAGCTGGGATGCCTGTTGTCTTCTCGCCATATCTGGTAGGCCTTGCGGGCGGATTCCTGGATATCGCGCGGGAGTTCGGCAAAGAGGCGTCGAAAACGCTTAGTTGTGTGAGAGGTCACTGTCCGACTCGAATGACTTGGTTTCGCCCCGATGGTGTTCTTCAAGGGCCTCGTTCGCCATGGATGCGAGCGTGTCGGTTGATCGGGAAAGCAAGCCGGCCCAGCGCTCCTCGGCCTGCAACTCGGAGAGGATGAAGGCGGCGAACTCCTCCTGCTGTTCCTGCGGGAGTTGGTTGATGCGATCCAGGGCGTCTTTGAGCGATCGGACCATGCGTGAATTCTATTCGCGGGATCGGGACGAATCAAACGTTGTCGAATGATGGATTGCCCGTCCAAAAATGTCGGGCGGGTACAGCAGGGATGCGATTGGGCGCGGATTTGTTGGCCGGGTTAATGGGTGGAGGGGAGTTGCCGGTCATTGATCGGGGGCTAGATTTGTGTGGGGATAACGGTCGCGCGAATGACAATGCCAACGACGACGACGCCACCCACAAGGGGTGGCGCTACGGAGTTCGGGATTGCGTTTGCGCGAGGCGACGCACGAAGTTTGGGTGCACGGCAGCCCGCGCCACCCACAAGGGGTGGCGCTACGGGGATGCGCGGGGCGGAGTACAGGGAGTGCGCGGATTACTTTCGTTTTTTGGCGCGCTTCGTTGATGTCTTGACGCGATTTTTTGGTAGGCCGGATGACTTTGTCGCCGGTTGGAGTTTGCCGCGGAGGAGGTTGTACTGCTTGGCGCAGCGGGGGCACCTGGCGGACTTTTTGACACGGCCGAGGCGCTCGCCGCATTCGCAGGCCCAGCCGGACTGTTTCGCGGGGACGCCGACCATGAGGGCGTAATCGGGGACGTCGGCGGTGACGACGGCGCCGGCAGCGATGAAGCAGTGACGCCCTAGAGTAATCCCGCAGACGATTGTGGCGTTGGCGCCGATGCTCGCGCCGCAGCGGACGACGGTCTTCACGTAGTGGTCGGAACCACGCTGGGGGTATTTGCAGCGCGGATCGCGGATGTTGGTGAAGGTCATCGACGGGCCGCAGAAGACGTAGTCCTCCAACTCGACGCCTTCATAGACCGAGACGTTGTTCTGAATCTTGCAGTGATCGCCGATGCGGACGTTTGAGGCGATGTTGACGTTCTGGCCGATGGAACAGTGCGAACCGATCCGCGCGCCGGGCTGGACGTGGGAAAAGTGCCAGATCTTCGTTCCGTCTCCGATCTTCACGTTTTCATCAATGATGCTGGAGGGATGGACGTAGTAGCCGGTTTGTTGTGACCGACGGGGGCGGACTTCGACGCCGGAGAGCAGGCTGCTGGTGGCGTCTTCGAGAATCTCGAGGACTTCCACGCCGCTTTTGCCATCGGCGATCTGCGGCGGGCCGCCATCGAGGCGATCGATGAAATACTCAAGCTCGGCGGTGAGGGGCATGCGCCGCTCAAAGTCGATGACCTCGGTCGCGCCTTCGCGCGGGATCGGCTCGCCGCGAATCCAGTCGATGCCCTTTTCGTAGAAGAGCAACCTGCCGCCGTCGGCGCTGTCTTCGAAGGTGAACATGCCCTTGGCGCCGATGATGACGAGGCGGTGCTCCTTAAAGGGGTGCAGCCAGCTCACGAAGATGTGGCCGGAGATGTTGTCGGCGTAGCGCAGACTCGTGAGGGTGGAGTCGTGGATGCCGGTTTGCAGGAAGGCGGCGCCGCGCGAAACGACCTCGACCGGTCGCGTGCCGATGAGATGCTGAAAGATGGAGATGTCGTGCGGGGCGAAGCTCCAGAGGATGTTCTCCTCGGTTCTGACGGTGCCGAGGTTGAGTCGGTTGCTATAAATGTATTGGAGTTTGCCGATCTTCCCTTCGCTGATGAGCGAGCGGATGCGGCGGATGGCGGGGTGGAAGAGGAGGACGTGGCCGACCATGAGATTGACGCGGTGCTTCGCGGCGGATTCGACGAGGCGGCGCGCCTCGGCGGCGCCCAGGGCCAGCGGCTTTTCGACGAGGACGGAGTGACCGGCTTCGATGATGCGACTGGCGACGTCGAAATGGGTCTGGGCGGGGGTGGCCACGACGAAGGCGTCGAAGCCTTCACGGAGCGCAACATCGAGGTCGGGCGCGGCCATGGCGGATGGATACGACCGGGCGGCGCGGGCCAGGGTATCGGCGTCTGAATCGACGAGACCGCCCAGGGCCCCCAGTTCGTGGAGCGTGGCGGCATGACGGCTTCCCCAGCGACCCACTCCGACCACGCAGATTCGTTTATTCATTAAGACCTCGGATCGGGGGGTACGGGGTTTGGCGGCCGGAGGCTTGCCTCGGACCCGACCCCTGCCTATATTGATCGATTCGGCAATTGTAGGGAGCGGCGGCCAGTCCATGAAGCGCCGCAACGGCACGGCCCCCGGGGGCCTGGTCGCCCCCGCAGGAAGCATACATCGCTAAGGAGTTATCAGTGGGATCGAACGGAACGCATCGGCGCGGACGGCACCTTTTCACTTCGGAATCTGTCAGCATGGGTCATCCCGACAAGGTCGCCGACCAGATCAGCGATACGGTCCTGGATGCGCTGATCTCCAGGGACCCCAATGCCCGTGTGGCGTGTGAGACGCTGGTGACGACCGGTCTGGTCGTTGTGGCGGGCGAGGTCACGGTTCATAACAAGGAGGCCGAGCTGGCACTGAGCGGCATCGAGGCGGACATCCGCCAGACGATCGCGGACATCGGCTATACCGATCCGGGTTGCCAGTTTGACCATAAGAGCTGCGCGGTGATTCGCACGATTCACAGCCAGTCGGCGGACATCTCCCAGGGTGTGACGGCGGGCAAGAAGAAAAGGCAGGGCGCCGGCGATCAGGGGCTGATGTTCGGCTTTGCCTGTCGCGAGACGAAGGTGCTGATGCCGCTGCCGATTCACCTTTCGCACCGGCTGGTGGAGAAGCTTGCCGAGGTTCGGATGGACGGGACGATCCCGTGGCTGCGGCCTGACAGCAAGAGCCAGGTAACGATCGAGTACGACGGGTCGAAGCCGGTGAAGCTGAAGACGATCGTCATCTCCACGCAGCATCAGGAGCGGCCGGAGCTGCTCGACCGCCAGGGCAACGTGAACGACAAGTTCAGGAAGACCATCATCGAGAAGGTCATCAAGCCGGTGTGCCTGGCCGAGTGCCCCGAGCTTTGGAGCAACGATATCACCTTCCACATCAATCCGACGGGTCGATTCGTCATCGGCGGTCCACACGGCGACTCGGGCCTGACGGGCCGGAAGATCATCGTGGACAGCTACGGCGGACGCGGCGCGCACGGCGGCGGCGCTTTTTCCGGCAAGGACCCGTCCAAGGTGGATCGCTCGGCGACCTACATGGCGCGGCACGTCGCGAAGAACGTGGTGGCGTCCGGGCTGGCCGATATCTGCCAGGTTCAACTTGCCTATGCCATCGGTGTCGCGGACCCGGTGAGCGTGCTGATCGATACGGAATGCACCAATCGGATTCCCGAGGAGAGAATCGAAGCCCTGGTGCGGGAAAACTTCGACCTGACGCCCGGCGGGATCATCAAGTATCTGAACCTGAAGCGGCCCATTTACCGCGAGACCGCGGCACACGGGCACTTCGGCCGAACCGGTCCGGGCTTCACCTGGGAAAAGACCAACATGGCGGAGAAGCTTCGCAAGGCCGGCTCGCGCTGGATGAAGTAGTCGATCTCATGTGAGAATGCGGGCCCCGCCGGGTGTGAGGCCTCGAGCAGGCACGATCGGATTGACGCGTGCTGCTCGAAGCCTCGACGGAGGCGGTGGGTTACTCCGCTTTGACGGCGATCTTTCTTGGCAGGACGTCGACCGACTTGGGCAGGCGCAGGGTCAGGACGCCGTTCTTGAAGTCCGCCTCGATGCGCCCGGCGTCAATCCCCTCACCAATCTGGAAAGACCGGTGGTAATCGCCGACGCCGTATTCGCGGTGCAGGTACTTACGGCCGGCCTCGCGCGTCGGGCTGACGGCGGCATGGATGGTGAGCAGGCCGCGCTCGAAGGAGACTTCGATATCTTCGGCGCGCACGCCGGGGATGTCGGTCATGAGCACGAGCTCATTTTCCTTTTCGATGACGTCGCAGCCCGGCATGTAGGTTCGGGCGCTTTCGGATCGCCCGGCCTGGGCAGCCGACGACTCGTTTTCATTCTTGTTTTCGTTTTTGACAATATCGCAGACCATGATACGCCTTCCTTTCGAATGTCTGACACCGAGGGCGGTTCACCCCGGCGTGATTGTTTCCAAAAACCGCAACCAGCCCAACCCGAACACGATGGCGTGTTACGAATTGATCAGGATCTTTCGCGGCTTGGCCTCTTCGGCCTTGGGGAGCACGATGGTCAGGACGCCGTCCTTCAGGGAGGCCTCGACCTTTTCGGAGTTCACCGGATACGGCAGCGTGAGGACGCGTGCGAACGTTCCGGCGGGGCGCTCCTGCCGATGGTAAGAGACGACTTCCGACTTCTGATCGCCGCGCTGGCCCTTGATGGTCAGCTCGTCACCGACGACGAAGAGCTCGAGATCGCTCATCGCGAGGCCGGGCACTTCCGCTTCGGCATAGAGACAATCGGCATCCTCCCAGACGTTGACCGCCGGGAAGGCGCGCCTGCGAAACGGATAGACGGAGTCACCGTCGAAGATGGAATTGAACAGACCGTCCATTTCCTGTCCGAGCCTTCCAACCATTGGAAACGTGTATCGATTCGCCAACATCTCAAAGTCCTCCTGTGATGCACAAGGCCTGAAACGCTAATGCCACGACAGTCGTGGCGGGACACTGATAAGAGAGGCAACGAGCGTGCCACGGCCGGGGGCAGGCGGATCACGCGGTGAGTAAATGACTGTGAATCAATGATTTGCGGCAATCGCCGGAGAGACCGGATAAACCGGATTCGGCCAGTTTGTCACTGACAGGGGCTGCAAGAAAGGCAGGAGCGCCGCGGGCAAAAAGCCTGGCGCCGCTGACGTCGGCGCGAAAAGCGCGCCGACGCCGACGGCGATGATAGCTGGATCAGCCGCACATCATGGGGCGAGCAGGACGCCCAGGAAGAACTGAACGTCGAGACCGTCGACCGACATGTCTTCGTTCACGTCCGCGGCACAGAATTCGTCACTGCCGATGAAGAGGTCCGGCTGCAGGGCCACGAAGACGAAGAACGGGATGTCATCCTCGTTCACCAGGTCGTCGCCGCTGACGTCGCCGGGCCGACGATTCGGGCACGGGTCACAGACATCGCCGACGCCGTCGCCGTCCGTATCGGCCTGATCGACATTGGGATCATTGGGGCAGTTGTCGCAGGCGTCGCCGATCCCGTCCATGTCGGTGTCTTCCTGGAGCGGATTCGGCGTGTCCGGGCAATTGTCGTCGATGCCGCAGATGCCGTCGGAGTCGGCGTCGTTGGTCGGGTCGTTCGGGCAGGCGTCGCAGGCATCGCCGATGCCGTCGGAGTCGCCGTCGGCCTGATCGGGGTTGGCATCATTGGGACAGTTGTCGCAAGCGTCGCGGAAGCCGTCAGAATCGGTATCCGGGCCGGCGTCGGGACAGGCGATGAGCTGGATCGTCGCGACGGCGGAGATGTCGCCGACGATGTTTCCGAAATTGCAATTGATGACGTCAGTATTGTTGATGGCCTGGTCGTCGTCGAGAAGACTCACCTGTGTGCCGGGGGAAGCGGACAGGGCTTTGAACCGGAAGATGGTGGCGAGGCGACCGTTACCGCCGACGGCGCTGAGCAGGCCCATGCTGCCGGCCTGCCAAAGGGCTGCGCCGTCGTTGCCGTTGTTCCAGCCGTCGGGGTCGCCGGGGAAGAAGCCATCGAGCAGCCAGGCATAGTCGGCGGTCGAACTGTCGCTTCCGAGCAGCTCGAGGACCGCGGGGTCCCATTGGACGATGGCGTCGATGGACTGGAAGAACTCTCCGGTCGGCGTGCCTATCGGGGGATCCTGACAGAGTGGATCGGCGATCGTTCCGTCCCAAACGGCGCGGAGGTGAACTTCGACGATGGTATCGGAGCCGGGCTCAACGGGCACTACCGTCACCGGCGCGGAAAGCACCAGATCGACATTCGCCGAGGCGATGCCGGGCAGGATCATCATTACAGCCAGCGAGGTAACGATGGCAAAAGACGCGGAAACACTCTTCCTGGACGATTCAATCCTGAGCCTCATAGGTCAACACTCCCTTGCTTTGTCCGTAAGCACGAAACGGGCGAAGCGAACAAAGTAGCCAAAACACCCCCAGCACCGGCGCGGGAAGCCGGCCTTCAGCAGACCGGGTCATGTGAACGAGGCGCGGCGCCCTTTTGCGGCGTGCGACCTGCGTTCACATGACCCGGGGCCCTCTTAAGCGAACGGGCGGAATCAGGGAGTAGCCCTATAAGTCGCCGGGCATGAACCCCCGATTATACCCCTCGGCTACGGCGATTTCTCCGCCGGATCGAGAAAAATCCCAGGATCGTGGCGGAGAGAGACGCGGCCACGCCACTCGAGCAGGCCGGAAGCTTGGTGCCTTCTGCCTGGAGCTGTGACCAGTCATCAATATCCACCTCGCAGTCCAGGTTTACGTCGAACCGCGGCCGGCCGTCGGGCCGAACGCGGAGGCTCGGATCATTGAACGGACAGACGTCGATGCAATCGACCACGCTATCGCCGTCCGAGTCGAGGGTGTCATCTTCGCCACAGCCGCAGAGGCCCGGTTCGATCTTGAGGGGATCTTTCGGACAACCGTCGTTGCAGTCGAGGACGCCATCGGAATCGGAATCGACGTCGGCAACGCCACAGCCGCACTCGCCGGGCTCGATCTTATTCGGATCTTCCGGGCAGCCATCGTTGCAATCGGGCGTACCGTCGGAGTCGGTGTCGACGTCGGAAACACCGCAGCCGCAGACGCCGGGATCGATCTTGTTCGGATCTTCCGGACAACCATCGTTGCAGTCGGGCGTACCGTCGGAGTCGGTGTCGGCGTCGGAAACACCGCAGCCGCAGACGCCGGGATCGATCTTATTTGGATCTTCCGGGCAGCCGTCATTGCAGTCGGCAACGCCATCGGAATCCGTGTCGCCGGTTTCGGGGTTGCCGCAGCCGCACTCGCCGGGCTCGATCTTGTTCGGATCTTCCGGACAACCGTCGTTGCAGTCGGCGGTGCCGTCGGAGTCGGTATCGCCCGTTTCCGGGTTACCGCAACCGCACTCGCCGGGCTCGATCTTGTTCGGATCTTTCGGACAGCCGTCGACGCAGTCGGGGACGCCGTCCGAATCGGTGTCGTCATCCGACACGCCACAGCCGCACTCGCCCGGATCGGTCTTGTTGGGATCGAGCGGACAGCCATCGAGACAATCGGGCGTGCCGTCTGAATCGGTATCGCCGGTGTCGCTCAGGCCGCAGCCGCACTTGCCGGGCTCGATCTTGTTCGGATCCTCCGGGCAGCCGTCATTGCAGTCGGCCGTGCCGTCGGAATCGGTGTCGGTGTCGGGCATGCCACAGCCGCACTGGCCGGGGGCAATCTTATTGGGATCGTCGGGGCAGCCGTCGTTGCAATCGGGGGTGCCGTCCATGTCGCGGTCGCCATCCGGTACGCCGCAACCACAATCACCGGGGTCAGTCTTGTTGGGATCTTCCGGGCAGCCGTCGTTACAGTCGGCCACGCCGTCCGAGTCGGTGTCGCCGGTCTCGGGGTTTCCGCAACCGCACTCGCCGGGCTCGATCTTATTCGGATCATCCGGGCAGCCATCGATGCAGTCCGGGGTTCCGTCGGAATCGGTGTCGGTCTCGGGGAAGCCGCAGCCGCATTCACCGGGCTCGGTCTTGTTCGGATCGTCGGGGCAGCCGTCGTCGCAGTCGAGGACGCCGTCGGAATCGGAATCGTCATCCGGATTGCCGCAGCCGCAGACGCCCGGCTCGATCTTGTTGGGATCATCGGGGCAACCATCGTTGCAATCGGCCACGCCGTCGGAGTCGGAGTCACCCGTTTCGGGATTACCGCAGCCGCACTCGCCGGGCTCGATCTTGTTGGGATCGTTCGGGCAACCGTCGATGCAGTCGGCGACGCCGTCGGAATCCGTGTCGGTATCGGCCGTGCCGCAACCGCATTCGCCCGGATCGGTCTTGTTGGGATCATCGGGGCAGCCGTCGTTGCAATCGGCCACGCCATCGGAGTCGGTGTCGCCGGTCTCGGGGTTACCGCAGCCGCACTCACCGGGGGCCGTCTTGTTGGGATCGATGGGGCAGCCGTCGATGCAGTCGGGCGTGCCGTCGGAATCGGTGTCGGTCTCGGGGGAGCCGCAGCCGCAAACGCCGGGCTCGATCTTGTTTGGATCGGTCGGGCAGCCGTCATTGCAGTCGGGCGTGCCGTCGGAATCGGTGTCCGCATCGGATACGCCGCAGCCGCAGAGGCCGGGTTCGATCTTGTTGGGGTCATCGGGGCAGCCGTCAACGCAGTCGGGCGTGCCGTCGGAATCGGTATCCGTATCGGGAACGCCGCAGCCGCAGGCGCCGGGCGCGATCTTGTTGGGATCATCGGGACAGCCGTCGACACAGTCGGGGGTGCCGTCACTGTCGCGGTCGCCTTCCGGCATACCGCAACCACACTCACCGGGCTCGGTCTTGTTGGGATCGTCCGGGCAGCCGTCGCAGGCATCGCCGGCGCCGTCGCCGTCACTGTCTTCCTGAGTGGGATTGGCAACGGCGGGACAGTTGTCGCAGGCGTCGCGGAAGCCGTCTGAATCGGTGTCCGGGCCCACGTTGGGGCAGTCGATCAGGCGAATGGAAACTGAAGAAAGGCCCGGGACAACTTCGAGGAAGTTGCAGTTGACGAGGTCGGTATTGTTGATGGCGCCGGGCGCATTGAGCAAGGCCACGGTCGTCTTGTTGGTGGCGGAGAGGGCCTTGAATCGCCAGACCGTCGCGCGTCGGCCGTTGCCGCCGACTGCGACAAGTTGTCCGAAGGCGCCGGCCTGCCAGAGGGCATCGCCGTCGTTGCCGTTGTTCCAGCCGTCGGGTTCTCCCGGGAAAATGCCTTCAAAATCCCAGAAGTAATCCGCGGTGGCGACGTCGGAGGTGAGCAATTCCAAGTGCGCCGGATCCCAGGTGATGATGGCGTCGATCGCCTGAAAAATTTCACCGGGGGTCGGGTCTGAACAAAGGGGATCGGAAAGCGTGCCGTCCCAGACGATGCGCATTTCGATGTCGATGATCGTGTCCATGCCCGGCTCGATCGGTCTGACCGTGACCGGCGGGAGTAGGACGAGGTCGTATCCGGCGGAGGCAACGCCGGGCGTAGCGAGCAGGAACGCCGCGAGAAAGACCGGCAGTAATCTGCGGGCTGCTTTTCGCGACGATGCTGCAATGACTGAGAGGATGGAAGGAATCGCTGGCATAATCTTTCGCTCCCTGAAACGACGGCGCCGTGCGAGGCGTGGGCCGTTACCAGATCCCCCCAGATCCAGAACACAAGTCAGCGCCGTGGATCGCGAGGGTATCGCGATCCACGGCACCGGAAAAACCACTTCGAGTCTATCGACCGAGCGCCGGCCGGGCCTTCACACCTGAGATCATTCCGACCGCCTTCATGCGGTTGGACAGGTCGTGAGTCAGACCGTGCGACGATTCGAAGATTCGAACGTCATGATGATCGAACGTTCCGTCGCGGTTGTAGTCCACCACGGCGGCGATTTCGGGCTTCAACTGAGACACCGGCAGCGATACCCGCAGTTCAGCCGGAGTTCCACGTCCACCGGCGGCCACGCCGTTGAGGGCGGGCGGCTGGCAGTTGCAGAAGGTCGGCTGGATCGGGAAGCCGGTCACGATGTTAGTGAAGAAGGCCAGGTCCTCGTTTCCGACGAAGCCGCTGAGGCTGAAGTCGGCATCGCGAGTGGCACCGTCGTACGGACAGCCGCCATCGGCAGCCGGCAGGTTGAAGGTGAAGAGGAAGAACGTCAGGTCGTTGATGTCAACGTCGCTGTCGTTATCCGTATCACCGCCGATGAGGACCAGGTTCGAGCTGGTCACAAACTCGTTACCCACGGCCATCAGGGCCTGGGTATCCCACTGCGTGTGCTGCTCGTCCTTGGCACAGATCGCGATGTATTCACCGCAGGGCACTTCAATGACGCCCACGCCGGTGGCGGGGTTGCCGGTGAAGTTGACCGTTACGCTGATCGGATCGATGCAGCCGGCCGGCGTCTTGGGCACGAACTTGATGCAGCGCGTCTTGCCCGCTCCGGCGTTAACGCCGTTGAGGACCACCGTCGCGCTGATCTGGTTCGTACCGCTGACGACGACGTCGTAGGTGCAGGTCGCCGTGTTACCGCAGAGGTCGGTGGCCGTGCAGGTCACCGTGGTGGTTCCGACCTGGAAGACACCACTCTGAGTATCACAGGAGACATCGACGCCGCCAAAGCCGCGGTCAATCTCGCCATTCGGACAGTTGTCGAAGGCGAAGAGTTCCGGCAGCTCGACAAACGCCTCACATATGCCGGGATCGGCAACGACCTCGATCGGCTCGGCCGGGCAGTTGTCAAACTGCGGCGGCACGGTGTCGGTCACATTGCCGGTGGCAACGCAGAAGTTCGAATTGCCGCAGCAATCCGACGCGGTGATAGTGATCTCCAGCGGGGCCGGGCACTCCAGTATCTCACAGACGTACACGAAGCCGCTGACGTGATACAGAGTCGAATCCTTCGGGTCCTGTTCGACGCAGAACCACGGGTCATCGATGTAGCCAAACGGCCCATCCGCCGAGACGCTGATCGCATCACAGAAGAATTGACCATCGCCGCCGGCCATCAGCTTTCCGTTGTTGCAGGAGTCGCAACCCTTGAGATCGATACAGAGGTCGCGAATCTCGGCGGAGAACTCAACTTCGGCACAGCATAGGTCGCCTCTGAGGAGGTCGAAAACCTCAGTGTCGTCGGCTATGCAGGACACGAACTGCGGCGGCGTGGCGTCGTTCAACGTGATCATCTGGGTGCACGTTGAGGTGTTGCCACACGCATCCGTCGCGGTCCAGGTGCGGATGATGAACGGATTGACCGGCTCGGTTCCACCGGCCAACGGATCGCCGCCACCGCCCATTTCCTCGCTGTCCTCGTAGGACACATCGGTGGCGTTGGAGCAACTGTCAAACACCTTGGGGAAGCCGGTGATCTTCGGATCGGGCAACTGACCGCAATCCAGGACGTAATCCGGCGGGCAGTCGATCTGAGGACCGGTTTCGTCGCTGACCGTGAGGTTCAGGATCAGCGGCTTGGCAGCCAGACCGCAGCAATCCTCGGCATGGATCTGGAGCTGGGCGGTGTATTCACACGCATTGAACGGGAGATTGACGAAAACCGCGCCCCAGATGGCCGAGCCATCCTCGGCCACGCCGTAGTCGTCAATGATGAGGTTCATGTCGAGCGACTGGGCGCTGACCGTCTTGGGCTCCACGCAGCAATCGGTGATGTTCGCGTGGAACTCGAAGTAGCCGACACACTGCTGATCGACGATCACCGGGGCAGGATCCTCGCCGGTGATGACCGGGGCAAGGGTGTTCTGCACGATGATGACCTGCTTGCAGGTGGCGGTGTTGTCGAAGGCGTCGCGGGCCTCGTAGATCCGGACGATGATCAACGGCGTATCACAGCCGTCGCCGGAACTGATGAACTCGTCGAGGAGGTTGATCTCGACGAAGCCGCAATCATCGGAAGCGGAGCCGCCAATCATTTCGAACTCTTCGAGATTCGTCGAGGGCGGAGGCACCTCGGCGTCGCATTCGACGAAGATCGTCTCCGGACACATGATGACCGGCCGGACGGTATCGACGAAGCAGAGCGTCTGGACGCAGGAGCTGGAATTGCCGCATGCATCCGTTGCCGTCCAGGTGCGGAAGACGCACGGCGGATCGGCCTGCTCTTCGTCGCTGTACTCGATCACGATCTCCTCCGGTTCGGAGCAGTTGTCCGTCGCGTTGGCCACGCCGGTGAGTGACGGATCGATGTCGGAGCCGCAGGGCAACTTCACGTTGTCCGCCGGGCATACGATCATCGGAGGCGTGCTGTCGGAGATGGTCGCGTCGAAGTTCTCCATCGCCGAATTGCCGCAGCAATCCGTCGCGGTGACGGTGACCCTGACATCGGCCGAGCAACCCACCAGGTCGAGGACCTCGACGGTGCCGGTGACGATCAGCGAACCCTTGCCCTGGTTGACGGAGAAGTCCACCAGGCCGAGGGTACCGCCCATTGCGGATGCGTCGACGCTGACCGAGTCGATCAAGTCGATGCAGCAGTTGTCGGTGACGCTGACGTAGAACTCCACCAGGCCGTCACAGGTCTCTCCGACGTTTCCATAGGCCTTGCCGGAAATGACCGGGGGCGTGGTGTCGGAAACGGTGATGGTCTGCGTGCAGCTTGCGGAGTTGCCGCAGGCGTCCTGGGCCGTCCAGGTTCGGACGATGAAGAGATCGCCCTCGCACTTGCCCGGCGTAACCTCATCGGAGTACTCGGGGAAGATCTTCGAAGAGCAATTGTCCTTCACGGACGGGAAACCGGTGTTTTGAGGATCGGTGGATTCGTCGCACTCTATTGAAGCATCCTTGGGACAGAAGATCTCCGGAGGCGTATCGTCACTGAGCGTGGCCGTCGCGGAGCAGCAACCGCCGCTTCGCGGGACGCCGGTGCAGAAGTTTCCGCAGCAATCGTAGGCGCCGACTTCGACACGGATGTCGGCCGAACAGCCTCCGGTGACCTGGTACACGACGCTACCGTCAATGCGGTACTCGTTCGGGCCCAGTTCCGTTGCCTTCCAGGTGGGCGAGCCGACCGGCGAGGCCGAACCGTCAGAGACGAACGTGTTGACGAAGATGCTCTTCAGGTCGAGACAGCAGTTGTCGCTGATCGTCGCCGAGAAGGTGACAACGCCTTCGCAGTTGGCATCGACGCTGCCGCCGTCGGCGGAGCACTCGGAGACAACCGGGGGCGTCGTATCAACAACCGTGATGGACTGCGAGCACTGGGCCGAATTGCCGCAGGAATCGGTCGCCGTCCAGATGCGGAAGATCGAGTACTCGGACTCGCACTTGCCCGGGAAGATTTCATCGTCGAAATCCAGGATCACTTCGCTGCAGGCATCGAAAGTCTTGGGCGTGCCGGTGACCTTGGGATCGGTGCTTTCGTCGCACTGAATCTGAATCGAGCTGGGGCAGTCAAGCTGCGGCGGGGTGTTGTCGAAGGTCAGCTCGCCGGTGGCGATGAGCGCCGTCGTAACCTGGGCACCCTGGAAGCTCAGCGTCGAAGGAAGTGCACCGCAACTGGTGAAGTCGATTCCCGGTGAAGGGGCGCTGCAATCAGCGACCTCGCTGATCGTGAAGCTGAGGATCGCCAGGAGGGCATCGCCTTCTCGCGGCGCGAGGCCGGGGCCCCACGGCTGCGTACAGGCATTCATGGGGTTCGGCGGAATCGCCACGCCGCCGGACAGACCCAGCAGGGCCGTGTTGGCCGTGCAGGAGCCGAGGGCGCTGGCAATGTTCGACGGAATGTGGACGAAGAACGGACCGACGCCGCAGGGCGGATCCACTGCGCCCTGGCACTCGGTGTAGCAGCTATCAACACCGTTAAAGGTCAAGTTGACGCTGTCGTACGAAAGGAAGGCTGAGAATCCGGTGACCGGATTGATCAGGTTTCTCATCCAGACTTCGACCTGAATCGTATCGCCCGGATCGCCGGCGCACCGCGGAACCTCGAGGCTCAGGGTGTTCGGAGGCGTCGGGTCGCAGGCATCGCCGATGCCGTCATGGTCCAGATCGATCTGATCCGGATTGAACACCATCGGGCAGTTGTCGTTGCAGTCGAGATGACCGTCGCCATCGCTGTCGATGTCCGGGCTGCCGCAACCGCAGATGCCGGGAGCGATCTTATCGGGATCCTCCGGGCAGCCGTCGCAGGCATCGCCCACGCCATCGCCGTCGGTGTCGGTCTGATCGGAATTGGCATCCATCGGGCAGTTGTCGCACTGATCGCCGACACCGTCCGAATCAGCGTCTTCCTGGAACGGGTTGGCCTTGTCGGGGCAGTTGTCCACGCAGTCAAGGATGCCGTCGGTATCGATGTCACCGACGTCGGGGACGCCGCAGCCACAGGTGCCGGGATCGGTCTTGTTCGGATCCATCGGGCAGCCGTCACAGGCGTCGCCGACACCATCCATGTCAACGTCGGCCTGATCGGGGTTGAAATCGTTCGGGCAGTTATCGCAGAGATCGCCGACACCGTCGGTGTCCGCATCTTCCTGGCCGGGGTTGGCATCCATCGGGCAGTTGTCAATGCAGTCGATATGACCGTCGGAATCGGTATCGCCGGTTTCGACGTTTCCGCAACCGCAGACGCCGGGATCGGTCTTGTTGGGATCTTCCGGACAGCCGTCGCAGGCATCGCCGACGCCGTCACTGTCGGTATCGAGTTGCTTGGGGTCGGCATCATTCGGACAAATGTCGCAGGCATCGCCGATGCCGTCGGAGTCCGCATCTTCCTGACCGGGATTGGCATCCATCGGGCAGTTGTCGCAGGCGTCGCCGACGCCGTCGGAATCGCCATCTGCCTGATCACTGTTGGAAGTATCAGGGCAGTTGTCGCAGACATCGCCGACGCCATCGGAGTCGGCATCTTCCTGACCGGGATTGGCAATCATCGGGCAGTTGTCGCAGACGTCGCCGACGCCGTCGGAGTCGCCGTCTTCCTGACCGGGGTTTGAATCGTTGATGCAGTTGTCGAAGCAATCCTGAATGCCGTCGCTGTCGGAGTCGGCGTTTTCATCGACGCCGCAACCGCAGTTTCCGGGCTCGGTCTTGTTGGGATCGAGCGGGCAGCCGTCGCAGGCGTCGCCAGTCCCGTCGCTGTCGGCGTCGTCTTGATTCGGATTGGCGTCGTTCGGGCAATTGTCGCAAACATCACCCACGCCGTCGGAGTCGGCATCTTCCTGGCCGGGATTGGCATCGTCCGGACAGTTGTCGCAGGCGTCGCCCACGCCGTCGGAATCGGTGTCTTCCTGGCCGGGGTTGGCATCATTCGGGCAGTTGTCTTCGTTGGCGCAGATGCCGTCGCTGTCGGCATCGTTCTCGGTGTCACCGGGGCAGGGATCGCAAACGTCGCCGAGGCCGTCTGAGTCGGCATCTTCCTGACCGGGATTAAAGATCGTCGGGCAATTGTCCACATCGCCGCAGATGCCGTCCGAGTCGGCATCGTTGTCCGGGTCATTCGGGCAGGCATCGCAGACATCGCCGATTCCGTCGGAGTCGGCATCTTCCTGACCGGGATTAAAGATCGTCGGGCAATTGTCCACGTCGCCGCAGATGCCGTCAGAATCGGCGTCGTTGTCCGAATCGTTCGGGCAGGCATCGCAGACATCGCCGATTCCGTCGGAGTCGGCGTCTTCCTGATTGGGATTGGCATCATTCGGGCAGTTGTCGCAGGTATCGCCGAGGCCGTCGCCGTCCGCGTCTTCCTGACCGCTGTTGGCGACGAAAGGACAATTATCGCAGGCGTCACCAATGCCGTCGGTATCGGAATCCGGCGGAATGCAGCACACGCGAGGAGAAGCGGTGTTGCGCGGCGCCGGCAGGGCGACCGTAAAGTCGGCCCCGTTGTTGTCGGTATCGACGCAGCCGGCGCCATTGCGAATGGCGGCGGTCGCGGCGGCCAGTGCGCCGGTGGCGCCAGCGCCTTCGAAACAGTTGGCGGTGCCGTAGCCGACGAAGTCGACGAGACCCGCCGTCATCGACGTGACCGGGCAGCCTGTCCCGAACGCGATCATCGTAGTCGTATTGAGGAGGGCGACCTTGCCACTGTTGGCGTTCATGCCGATGGCGCCCGAGACATCGGCGGTCGGCAGATTGGCGCCGATGGCGCCGCCTGCCTCGGCCACGAGGAAGTAGCCGCCCGCGGCGATGGAGCCTGACAGGTCGGTTTTCTGCCAACCGGTTCCGGCTGAGGACGTATACTGAACGGACCAGCCCGTCAGATCGACGGTGGTCGTTCCACGGTTGTGGAGTTCGATGAAGTCATTCTTGAAGGTAGCGCCGGTTCCGCCGCCTGCTCCATAGACCTGGCTGATGCGAATGTCGGGCGCACCGGCGAAAGTCTGCGACGTCACGGCTGCGACGCAGGTGAGCGCGGCGCAGATGGACACAATACAAGTTCTCAGTCTTCGCGAAAGCTTCATCTCTTCATCTCCTCGTAAATCATTCCCGAATCCGTGGGGGGCGCACATTGCGTGACGCCGCGAGCCTCCTGGTACAGAGTCCCCCAAAGACAGTTCGTTCAAAACAAGTAACTCCGTTGTGATGGCGCTCCCTTGCAGCGTTAAAACGAGAGTGGCGCGATGGCCGAACTCCCCCGACGAATTCACACAAACTTGCCGGCCACAGGCAAGAGTTGGATCGTTATAAACGACTTCCGTCCCGAATCTGCAATCAGCAGTATGCCATAAGGGCTCGTTCGGTTCAATCCCCCCCAGCCCGAATATGGCGCTTCGACCTCCCCCAATAGGAGGGGTGCGCGATTTTTTTGGGCTACGATAATCAATCCACGAAGAAGGCATTAAGAGCCTTCGCAACGGCGCAACGGCCATTCCCTTGACGATTCCAGGCGGGGCACGGTAGATTTCCGCCGGAAATATTTACCTCTGGAAACTTTTTCGCCAAGTCAGGTGTCAATTCCTATCATGTATATTTGGTAGACGCAACTCAGGTGGCCGGGCCCCGACTTTGCCGTCGAAGAGCGACGAGGCTGGATGTTGGTCCCAGGTGCATGCGATGGGGCGCCTTGTCGATGATACAAGATCGCGCGCACCATCATGAGCGGGCTTCCGGATTTTCGGGGTGGAGTAAAACGAAAAACGGGGTCCCCCAATGGCATTCGTATCGGACTGTTACGAGTACCATCGTGTCACGCGACGCGTCCACCACATTTGAAGATTCGTTGTCCCGGAGTCATCGTCGGCGGCGCAGCGCAGCGGGGTTGCCGGGTCGTAAAATGCTTGACGACCCGCCTCCAAGGAGCTAAGCTGATAATCAGTTATGCTTAGGAGTGCGAAGCGCAATTCCTCTCGCCATCGCTTCGTCATGGGGTTAAGGTACCGTTTCACGCCGCCGCTTTGGCGTCGTCTTATGTCTTGCGTATTCGCTCGCGCATTTTTTTGGAGGCTTTGTGATGGCCGGTATTGATCGTATTGCCAAAATGATGGGGGTTACTTTTGCCGTCGCAATGATGCTCGGCCTCGCGTCTCCTCAGGTCGTGCGCGCCGTTGACGTGGACATGGACGGCGTCGACAGCTCGATTGACTGCGACGACAACGACAACACGGTCGGCGCGCCGGAACTTCGCTACGCCGACGCCGATGGCGATGGATTCGGCGACCCGAGCGACTCGAGCATCGTCTGTCCGGGCGACCCGCTCTACAACGCGGACAACGACCTCGACTGCGACGACACCGATCCCAACTATCCCGACTTTATTCCCGTCGATATGGACATGGACGGCCTTGGCAACAGCAGCGACATCGACTTCGGCTGCCCGAATCAACCCGGCTTTGCTGATAATGCGGATGACTGTGATGACACCGACGCCTTGATCGGCGGCGTCGAGCCGCGATTTGCCGATGCCGACGGCGATGGATTCGGTGAGGGCGCGGCCGTGGATGCCTGCCCGAACGATCCGGCCTTTGCCGACGTCGGCGGCGACAACTGCCCGGCCGTTGCAAATCCCGGTCAGGAAGACGCGGACGGTGACGGTGTCGGCGACGCCTGCGACGGCTGCCCGAATGATCCCGGAAAGGTCGCTCCCGGTGTTTGCGGTTGCGGCGTGGCGGATACCGACAGTGACGGCGACGGCACTCTCGATTGCAACGACGGCTGCCCGGATGATGCCGCGAAGGTTGCCCCCGGCGATTGTGGCTGCGGCGTGGCCGACACCGACAGTGACGGCGACGGCACTCCCGATTGCAACGACGGCTGCCCCGATGATGCCGCGAAGGTTGCCCCCGGCGATTGCGGCTGCGGCGTGGCCGACACCGACAGTGACGGCGACGGCACGCCCGATTGCAACGACGGCTGCCCCGATGATGCCGCGAAGATCGCGGCCGGCGCCTGTGGCTGCGGCGTGGCCGATACCGACAGTGACGGCGACGGCACTCCCGATTGCAACGACGACTGCCCCGATGATCCCAACAAGATCGCGGCCGGCGATTGCGGCTGCGGCGTGGCCGACACGGATGCGAACGGCAACGGCGTGTCTGACTGTTTAGAGACGGAGCCGCCGCCCCAGACAACACCCGATTGTGGTGCGACGGGCGGCGCATGTGGCCCCGGCACGGCGATGATGGCCCCGCTGCTCTTCAGCGGGATCTTCGGCCTGCGACGCAGACGACGCCGCTAAACAACGACTCTCCAAGGCGTTTTAAGAACGCACAATCGACCCATCGCCCGACGAGCTTCATTGCTCGCCGGGCGATTTTTATTGGGTCGGAGCAATCGCCATCAACGCCGCGCGAATGACATCGCGAATCCGACGCCATCCTGGCGACGGGTGATTCTCGGTCGTTCGAGAAAATAGAAGCGCGACAAGTTCAGGGTCACTTCTCCGCGGGATAGAATGAGATAGCTCGGAGGGGGGCTATGTTCATCCATCGTTGCGCTTATCGCGCGGCCATTTCCGTGGCCATGCTGTTGCCCGCGGCCTGCGACGGGAGGCTCGATTTTGCGCAATACGGGCTTCCATTGGATCGCTTCGGCGTCAACGCCAGCCTGAGATCGGCCTGCGCGAATCTCGGAGGCGGGCAGTCGATGCCGGATGACGTGATCCTGGCACTGATCGATGAGGTCGATCGATTCCGTCAATCGGGTGTCGCGCGAAGCCAGATTCTCCAGGCCGAAATCCACGCATGCCTCGGCGGCTGTGAGCAGGCCTGCCATGCGAACCCCGCCCTGTGCTCGGGCAGCACACCGGTGAACTGCCTGCCCTACTGCGTCACCTGCATGGAGGCGATCGTCGATCAGGTGTACCAGCCCTAAGTTATCGATGCGCGGCGCTCCGTCTGATATTTCGCATTTCCATCGCAGCCCTCGGCCAGGCACACGTCCGCTATTGCCGCATACATCAAGCCGTCCCAGCGATCGCCCGATGGTCAGATCGGCGGGTCTGCGCGCTGTAGTCCGCCGTGATTGCCAGCAGACTGACGAGGAGTCGAGCGTCATGACAAATCCAGGATCACAAGACCGGCCGAGCGACGACTTCTCGGAGGTTAAAGAGCAATACAAAGAAGCCGAGGGCGCCCGGCAAGACTACGAGGCCAAGCGCGCGAAGCTGGTCGAGATGCAATACAAGTTGCAGGCCATGAAGCTTCAGGCGGCCGCGGCCGAGGAAGAGCTGCGAAGCCTCGAAAACTTCAGCATGACCGGGCTGCTCTCCAGTCTTCGCGGCGATCGGCAGGAGCGCACCGAAAGAGCTCGCGACCAGTTGCATCATCTTCAAACACAGTTCGACGCCGCGCTCGACGCGTTCACATCGCTCGAAGCGCAGGTGGCGGAATTGGAGAAACGCGTCGAAGCGGGCGACCAGGCGCGCATTCAATACGAGGCCGCCTTCGCCGCCAAACTTCGTCAGGCCGAGGTCGGCGCCGGCGAATCGGCGGACCGGCTGGGCGTCGTCTCCGCGGAACTCACGCAGCTCACCAGGCAGGCGGAGCTTCTTAAGAAGGCAGGCAAGGCGGGCGACGAGGCCCGGCGCGGTCTGCTCGAAGAGATCGAGACGCTCAGCACCATGGGCCGATGCCGCGTCGCCGAGGGCCACCGCGCCATCTCCATGCTCATGAATACGGCGCTCAAGGCGACCTACGACCAGTGCGCCGGTCGCGTCCGACAGGGATGTCGTCGATTCGCCACGCGCTATGCCGAGGCACTGGGGCCCGACGGAATTCGCGACGAGGACGGCACCCGGGAGATGCGCGAGACGCTGACGCGAATCGGCAATCAGTTCGACAGGAACTGGTTCTTCTCAACGGAGCAGTTTAACTCCAACGGCTTCGTGCTCATGATTCTTGAGAGTGCAAACATGCTCCTGGAGTGCAAGCAGAACGAGGCGACGGAGAAGATCGCACTGCTCAAGGAAGAGCGACGCAGCCTTGTGGAGGGTTGAGCCCCCCACTCATCCCGCATCCCGGTTACGGACAGTCACGTATTCGGTGGAGGACGATGCTCCTCCAGCGACTCGATCGATCGCGGCCAGTCATCCTTCAGCAGGCGCGAAAGCGATCGGTCCGCCAGAACCTTGCCCCCCACCTGACATCGGGCGCAGTAGTTCGTCTCATTCTCGGCATATCTGATGCGCTGGATCGCAGTGCCACAGACCGGGCACGGCAGTCCGTAGCGCCCATGCGCGGCGAAGTCGGGCCGAAACGCGGTGATGTCACCAGCCCCGGGAAAGCGACCGGCAAATTCCTGGCTAAGCGCGGCGGTCCATTCGGACAAAACGCGAATCGTCGCGGCATGCAGCGCGGCGATCTCGTCATCATTTAGTTTCTGCGTCCATTTGACCGGCGACAGGCGCGCCGCGTGGAGAATCTCGTCGGAGTAAGCGTTGCCGATGCCGGAAAAGAGCCGGGGATCGGTGAGTGCGCGCTTCAGCGTGTGGTTCTCGCGGCGCAATGCCCCGGCGAAGGCGTTCAAGTCAGCGGTCAGCGGTTCCAGGCCGCCGGGGTTGTGCGCGGAAAGGGCGGCGCGGCCCGCGACGAGGTGCAGGGCGGCGCGGCGTTTGGTGCCGGCTTCGGTGATGACCAGTCGGCCGTCGGGAAAATCGAACACGGCGAGGGCGATCTTGCCCGGGGGCTTGGCGTCAGAGGCGAGCCAGCGCAGGCGACCGGCGATCATGAGATGAATCACGAGGTGCAGATCGCCGTCGAGGCCCAGCACGATCCGCTTCCCCAGTCGCGACACGGCGATGACGGTTCGGCCATTGGCCGCTTCCAGGGGCGGGTCCACGGTTCGCAGGAGAAACGAGCTGAGCACGCGGACATTCACCAGCGGACGGCGGATGACGCGTTCACGCAACGCACCACAGTAGAGCTCGATGTCGGGCAGTTCAGGCATGGCGGGTGAAAAAGAAAACGCTCGGGTCGCGGGCAAAACTGGTGCAATTCCAGGACCGCCTCGCGACATTGATCTTCTAAGAGCATTTGCGATGGGGTCGGCGGTGTATTTGGCTCGGGACGGCTGCCGGCTCCATCGTTTTTTATTGCGCCGCGCTGTGCAAACATGCACAGCAGCCCGGCGACACCTATCCAAAAAGATCACCCTTTGGCGCGGACCAGTTCGTCCCGCAATTCAGGCGAGACGAAGTGCTCCTCAATCTGCGGCAGACGGGCCAGGGTCGTTAGTGTGCGGTCGTAGCGCGTCTCCAGATCGGCAAGCGTGTCCACGAAGAGGACGCCCTTGCCCTTGAGGACGCAGTAGCCCCCGCCCTCCCCACCGAGCGGCTCGCGGCGGATGGTCAGGCCGAGGCGTTCGGCGAGGCCGAGCAGTTGATCGAATCGGTCCTGCAAGTCCACCTCGGTCAACTCCTTTGGGCGACGCGGCGCAAGAATCGCCGAAGACTCTGTAGGTCGGCGCATCCTGACGGGCCTTCGCGATTTGTCAGGCGGATCACACGGCCAATGGGGCGATACGTTTCCAAGTCGTCCGATGTGATTGCCGATAACAGGCACGTACGCTTTCTAACAGCCAACATCGCGGATAAAGAACCTCGCATGAACCACGACGCCTCCACGAATGTCAATCTATCCGACGCCGAAGGCAACGTACAGCAGCACCTCGACAACCTCGATCATCAGATGGCGGCGCTTCAGCAGCAGGTGCAGCGGCTTCAGCGCCTCGCATCGCTCGGCACCGTCTCTTCGATGCTCGCCCACGAGTTCAACAATCTCCTGACGCCGATCATCAGCCACAGCCAGTTCGCCCTCACGCGCGGAGAGCCCGAGCTCATGCGCACCGCGCTGGAGAAGTCGCTCAAGAGCGGTCAGAAGATGGCCGTGCTTTGCTCGAAGATTCTCGGAATGGCGACGGACGACCGGACCGGGCCCTCGGTCCAGCCCATTCGCCCGATCATTCAGGAGGCGATCGAGTGCCTCGGCCGTGATCTGGAGAAGGACGGCATCTCGCTGGTTATCTCGGTGCCCGAAGAACTGCATGCCCGATTCAGCGCGGCGTCGCTTCAGCAGGTGTTCTTCAATCTTTGCCTCAACGCGCGGCAGGCGATGCTGGGGCGGACGGGCAGGCTGACGATCTCGGCGGAGCAGATCGGCGACCGCGTGGCGATTCGCGTGGCCGACAAGGGCAGCGGCATCCGCTCGGAACATCTGGGCAGCATCTTCCAGCCGTTCTTCAGCACGAAGCAGCACGAAGGCCGACTCGACCGCGGCGGCATCGGCCTGGGCCTGCACATCTGTCGACAACTCATGACGGAACAGAACGGAGAGATCAGCGTGGAAAGCCGCTTCGGCGAAGGGGCGACCTTTACGCTGACGCTGCCAAGCGGCGGGTAAACGTTTGCGTCGGATTTCCGCAGATTCCATCCATCCCGCGCCGGCACTGCACACCGCGCCGCGCGCCGCCGCCGCCGCCAATCGACGAGCCCCGGACTTCAGTCCGGGCGGTTCTCCACCAACCAGTTGTCCCCATCGCGGTTGACGGCATGCCCACGCTCAGGTTTGGAATTCGCCCGACACATTCCCCTGGGACTAAACATTCACGAGACAAGTCGCGCTTGGGCCTGGTCGTCGCCCTGCAAGGCGAACTCGGCTTTGGTATTCGGCCGGGAGGGCGCGCGCGGACTTGGCCTTCGCCCGGCAGGGCGCACGATGGTAGCCAGTGATTTCAATCACTGGACCATGACGCCCCCCTGTCACTCCCGTCCGGAGGACGGACGAAGTTGGATGACCAGAGCTCGTCCACCCTCCGGGTGGTGAGGAAGAAGAAGAGAATTGGATCGATGCCCGCTACCCAGTGGCTAATGCCACTGTCAACCATCGTTGGCCCTACGGGCCGTCGTCGTCCCGCACTCTGGACAAATTCCGCTTTGGTTGCCGGTCAGGTTGTAGCCGCAGGATTGGCAATGCCCGTCGGGGAATCCGCGTGGCACCTTCCACAAGGCGAACATCGAGCCTGCCGCAAGGATAACCACGGGCCAGCCAAACGGGATGAAAAGCGAGTCTGTTCCCGACCACGACGGCAATTTGAAGAAAAACTCCAGACGAATTTTCCACGGCAGCTTGGCTGTCATCGAGCGTTCGAATGTGATCCCTTGACCGACACGAGTGAGTTTCGGTGGGATATAGAGCCCTCCGGCAATGAACATGACGTTGTGGGTAGCCCCAAAATAGGTCAACGACCACTGGAACGATGCTGCACTCGCCAGGGTCAGCGCGAGGGCGCTCGCCAGGTTGAGCAACGCCAGCCCTCTTTTCAATCGCCGTCGTTTGTAGGGAAGTCCGGCCACGAGGGGGCATTCTAGGGCGACGCGGCTGCGCCGCCTATTGCCGTCCACTTCGGCTCGAACCGGTCGCATGGAGAACGCATTGCTGTGCGAATCAAGGCGCGGACACCGAGCAAGAATTGTTGAATGGAGTTCGATCCAATCAGGCTCGGCGGGATGGCGCGCGATGAAAAACCCATATCACTCTGTCCCTCGGTCAACGGGCCCTTCCGCGCCACGGGGCGCAGGCCGACCTTGCCGCTCCGCGCCTCGAGCCGCGGGCCACGTGTCTCAGGTCTTTTTCACCAAAAACCGCCTAAATCGTGCGCTGCCCCAACACATGCCCGACACGAGAGTTGCAAACGAAAAAAATCGGGTGTGTCACCTTATGTCACCTTCACCGATGGCCTTCTTGAGGATAAAAACGAGCGCAGCGGCGGCGAAATCTCATCGCCGCCCAAAGCCGCGGCCATGCCACCCGACCGCTCCCGCGCCGCGCCCACGCCAACTGACCGCTCTCGATCCGCGATCACCCGGCCCGGTGAAATTTCAACTGTGTCACCGTCATCTCATCAAAAACCGCCGAATTTTCAACTTGCCCCAACACGCGACCGCCACGCGAGTTGCAATCGCCCAAATCCGGCTGTGTCACCTTATGTCACCTTCGGCGATGGCCATCTGGAGGCCAAAAGGAGCGTCTTTCCCGCGAAATCGCATGACCGCCGGAGCCGGCAGGCAGGCCGCTGGACACATTGGCGGACGGTCAGGGCCCCATTTGGCCCGGACGATTCGTCTGGACTTTGGTTTGGCTGGGGGGTTAAGATATTGCGAAGAGCCGATCATACTTCCCTTTCACGGGGAACCGCTCGCATGAAAAGCCTCATTCTCATCCTGGTCGCTGCCGCGCTCTCGGTAGCCAGCGTCGCCGTCATAGCAGGGAATGACGACGCGGTCGCCGCGCAGTCACCGCAGACGGAAACGCTCTGGAAATGCCGCGCCTGCGGGCAGTCGATGCATCTGACCGCCGCGCGGGTCATGGAGCTTGCCAGGGGCCCGTACAACGGCGGCCGACCGATCGATTGTCCGGCGTGCGGCCGGTGCGAGGCTTTTCTGGCCCGGCAGTGCCGATCGTGCCAGGGGGCGTATCTCGGCTCTGAGGTGGAAGGTGGATCGCCTCGGTGCCCCGCCTGCGTGAAGCCGGGAACAAATATCGTGGAACCAAGACCTCTCGAGATTGATCCAAAGAAGGTGCCCGTGCCGAGCGAACCGCCGGCCAAGGTTATTTAAGCGCATCGCCGGGGTGGAGATTCCGGCAGCAAGGTCGAGGGTGGCTAGTGCCGACCTGCAGCAAAACCCATCGTGAACAACGACGGCCGAGCCGTCGGCGGTCCGCGTTCACACTGATCGAACTGCTCGTCGTCCTGGCGATCTTGGGGCTCCTGGTCTCGATTCTGCTGCCGTACCTGCGGGCCTCTCGCGAAGAGGCGAAGAAGGTGAAGTGCCTGGCGAATCTTCGCACGATTCTGCAAGCCAGCGCGATGTACACCGACGATCAGTCGGGCGCTCAGCTTTACCCGTGGTATCAGGCTCCGTTCCATCGGAATTACACACCGACTCTTGTGACGCCGTGGGTATTCGGGGGCTTCCGGGCGCCGAAGCCCAGCGACGCTTACGCGGACAGCAGCCAGTATCCGGCGCAGATCCGTCCGCTGAACAAGTACATCGATCGAACGGCGATGGCGAGTCCGTTGGACTTCAATGACCGCGGGCGGGACGTGATCAAGTCATTCATCTGTCCGGGCGATCGATCGAATACGACATCGATCATCGGCGGGCCGGCGCAATTTACCGAAGAGGAGATGCGCAGCAGTTGGGAGGCGAACGGGAGCAGCTACTCGCTCAACACGCGCTGGCTCCAGGGCTACGCCGGTTACGACTTCGCCTCGGCGATTCACGATCCGGTTCGGTATGCCGCACTGTCGAGCAAGATCGCCCGGCATCTGGTCGGCGGCAACGCCTCGCAGTTCATCCTTTGGAGCGAGCAGGGCTTCTATGGGGCCACCTACAACGCCTCGCCTGAGGCACTCGAAGACGACCCCATGCCGCCGTCGCTGCCGCAGCGCAACGGTTGGCACCGCAAGTTTTCCGCTTGGTCGGTCGCGTTCGCGGATGGCCACGTGGCCCACGGTTATTTCGACACGCGCTCCATCTACGGCTTGGGCGGCACGATCTGGCAGCCGAATTACGTGGAAGAGGTCACGCGGCGGTAGTCAGGGCCCTTTGCGAGATTCTCTCATCCTGCCGGACGCGCCAAGCCGCGCATCTTCCGCTATCATTCCCCCGCGACGAAACGCATCTATTGCAGAGCTCTTGAAATGACCATTGCGCGGGAAGGCCTCCGGGAAATAACAATCTCCACGCTTGTCTGCCTCGTCCCGGCAGTCGCGGCGGCGTGGGCGGCATCGGTTTATTCCCAATGGCTGTGGGTCCCGGCGATTGTTCTTTTCGCGGTCTGGGTCTTCAGCATTGCGTTCTTTCGCGATCCGCACCGGGTTGTTCCTACCGATGCGAACGTGATGGTTTCGCCGGCTGACGGCAAGGTGACGGAGGTCACGACCATCGAGGACTGCGACCTTGTCGGCGGGCCTGCGTTTAAGGTGAGCATCTTTCTCTCGGTCTTCGACGTGCATATCAACCGGTCGCCTTGCAGCGGGCGGGTGGTTTCCTGCGAGCACAAGCCCGGGGAGTTTCTCGACGCCAGGCACCCGGAGTGCGGCGTACGGAACGAAGCGAACACCATCGTTATTGAACCCACAGGCAAGATCGGCGGTCCGGTGATCGTTCGTCAGATTGCGGGGCTGATTGCCCGAAGAATCATCTGCCGGGTTGGTCCGGGGGACACGCTGGAGTGCGGTCAGCGGATTGGACTGATTAAGTTCGGCTCGCGGACGGAGTTGATTGTGCCGAAGGCGTCGGGGTTTAATCCGGTGGTGAGGGTCGGCGACTTTGTACGCGGTGGCGCCAGCGTGATGATGCGATGCGTTCCCGAGGCAGCGCCCGGCCCGCGGGTAGCGATGGGACGACGGCGAGAAGAACCGACGATCGCCTGATCGCGGAATGGACGCGAAACTGGAAGAGCCGAGCCTTATGAGAGTCGCAAACGACCCGGAAGTATCCCGACGAAAGGCGCGACGACACGACCGCGTGTTGAAGACGGTCGCGGTGCTGCCATCGCTGGCCACGCTGGGGAATCTGCTTTGCGGTCTGGGGGCGATTTACGTCTGCATGCTGAGCATGCAGGCGGGTGGGGCCGGTCGGCACTTCAGCGCGATCGACGGGGCGCGACTGAGCAATTTCTTTCCGAGCTTCCTGGCCATTGCGGCGTATCTGCTTTTTGCATCCATGTTTTTCGACGCGATCGACGGGCGGCTGGCGCGGATGACGCGAAAGACGAGTGAGTTCGGCGCGCAGCTTGACTCGCTGGCGGATGTGGTAAGCTTCGGCGTGGCACCGGCGGTGCTGGTGCTGTGCATCGCGTATCCCGGCGATGTGACGGCGTTATCCGGTCTGGCCCGGGCTTATTGGCGAGCCGAGTGGGTCATGGCGGCGGTGTTCGTGTCGTGCGCCGCGCTTCGGTTGGCGCGGTTTAACGTGGAGAGTGTCGCGGACGAGTCTGCGCACATGGGGTTTCGCGGATTGCCGACGCCGGGCGCGGCAGGGGCGTTGATCAGCCTGGTCATTCTCCATCAGGACCTGTTGGTGGGGACGATGTCAGACTGGACCTATCGGCTGATCGGTCGAACGATGCCGCCCTTTGCGATGGTGCTGGGCCTCTTGATGGTGAGTCGATTCGGGTATCCGCACGTGGTCAATGCCATCCTTCGCGGCAGGCGGCCGTTTCGACAGATCGTCGGGATCGTCATCATTCTTCTCATTGGGTTGGTAGTTCAGTTTCAACTCACGATTGCACTTGCCGCCATCTTGTACGCCTTGAGCGGCCCGGTGGGCGCGGCCGTTCGGAAGATGCGCGGCATCACGCCGGGCGCGCCGGCACAGGGCGAGCCTCCGGCTCCCGAGACGACCGGCGAGCCGAGTCGACAGTCGATTTAGTCACTTCCAAGTCAGCTAACACTAATTTTGCGGCGAAAGCACGGGCTGAGTCGTCGGGGGCGATGAGAATCGGCTGAGATAGTCGATCATCTTTTGCGCCTCGGCGAAACCCAGTTCCTTTGCCAGCAGGGTGTGATGCCAGGCGAGGTCGTCGCGGCGCTGGGCGGCGTAGGCCTCGCCGAGTATCGCATGGGCCCGAGCGAGGTCGCGACCGCGGAGCGGAGAATCGCCGGCGAGGGCTCGCTGGGCGGCGAAGACGGCGTCGTCCAGACGACCGGCGCGGACGAGGAGCGCGGCGAAGTTGGCGTAGGCAAAGGAGAAATTGGGATCGAGGTCGATGGCGGCGGCGAAGTGGCGGGAGGCCTCGGTCGTGCGGTTTTCGCGAAGGAGGGCATCGCCGAGATTGCAGTGGGCGACGGCACAATCGGGATCGAGATCGAGCACGCGCTGCCAGAGGCTGAGGGAGTTTTGCCAGTGGCGTGCGTAGGTCCTTGAGCCGTAGACGCTACCAAGAGAGAGCGCGGTCAGGGCGATGACGAGCGCGGGGCGCGTGTTGGGGCGATGGGACGCGCGGCGCCATAGGCCGGCGATTGCGGCGGCGACGACGGCCATGATCGGCATGATGCCGAGGTAGCTGTAGCGGTCGGCGGCCAATTGCTGACTGAACTGCACGACGCCGAGATTGGGCAGCAGGATGACGACGTAGGCCAGCCACGCGGCGAGGAGCCAGGGGGAGCGCCTCCGTCGCATGAACAGAACGCACGTCACAGTCGCCGCCAGCACCATGCAAATCAGAAAGCGGCTGGTCGTTAGCGCAAGGTCGTCCGGCATTCGATCGTAGGGACTTAGACCGATGGGGAGGAGGGTCTTTTGCAGATAGAAGACGATACCGTAGGCGCTTTGGGCTAACCGTTCACCCAGATGGATGTCTGCCCAGGCCACGCGAGACTCATTGAAGTCTTTGGCAGCGACGGCCCACATCGAGACGGGGATCAGGACTAGAACGAATGGGAGCTTTTCCATCAGCAGCGTCGTCCATCGGGCGCGGGGCTCATTTGCGCCGGCTTCGCGTCGACGCAACACGTATAGATCGAGGATCAACAAGACGAGGGGCAGACTGACGGCGACGGCTTTGAACATCACGGCGGCGGAGAAGCAGCCAAGGCTGGCGAGCCACCAGACATATCGCGGGCGATGCGGCTTTGAGAAAGCATGTAAATATGCAAGGACGGACACCAGGTAACAGGCGACGGCGGGGAGATAGGGCTGGCAGGAGATCCAGACGACGGGCTCCACGCGAAGAGGGTGACACGCGAACAGCACTGCGCCGGCGACGGCGGCGACATCAATTGCTTCATCAGGCGGGACGGCGGCCTTTGCGGGCGCGGCGATTAAGAGACGACGAAGGAGCAGGTAGAACAGCATGCTGTTCAACACATGCAGCGCGAGGCTGACTGCTCGGTAGATAACGGGCTGCATCCCCCCCACCTGCCACTGAGCGCCGAGCAGGAGCCAACTGAGCGGCTGCCAGACGCCGAGGTGGTAAGTGTTCCAGGCCCAACGGAACTGATCGGCGCCTACGCCGCGAAAGTCCGTATTGGCGACGAAATTACGATCGTCGTCCCAATTTAGAAATGGGGCGTTGGTTGTTTCGCCGAAGGCGAGGATCGACGTCAGGACGACGAGCCCCAGACAAAACACGGCTGGGTATCGGCCGCTACGGACGTGGTTGGCACGCATCGATTTCTGGTCTGCAACGATCAATCGAACCTCTGATTTTGACGCCGATAATCGGACCGGCGTTCTTATTTCGATTCATCGGGCTTTTTGCAATCACCGGGTGTCGCTTTTCGACAGCACTCCGCTACAGCAGGACCGGCCCACGGGAACGTCGCCCAAAGGGGTGAACGGAGATTTTCGCCGGGTCCCTTGAATATTACCGGCCTCGGCGCTTTTGAAAGCCTCGGAATCCCGTCGGGCACAGACCATGCCTCTAGAGAGACGCGACACGGCGAAAGCCTAATGCAACGAGGTCGCAAGGGAAGACCTTTAAGAAGTCGTGCGAGGGGGGAGAAAAATGGACGAGGCGAATTTCCAGAAGAAGCTTGCGGATCTGGTACAGGAAATCGGCAATATCCCGGAAGAGGATCGGGCCAAGCTGCAGACGCTGGCGGCCCAGACCAAGGATCGGCACGAGAAGCTCAAACAGACCGTGACGAGCCTGCAGGATTCGATTGATTATCTGCGGCTGTCGATCAAGTATCTGTTGTTCGATCTTGAGGCCACACGTCGGGAAAACAACTATCTCCGCAAGATGCTCGAAGAGCAGTCTGGTGGTTAAGACCCGCCGGCCACCCATGCGGATTGGTCCGCTCCGAAACATGTTTTCGGTCCACCGGCCCTGGCGCATTTCCAATGACGATTTGAGCTACCGGCGTTGCCTCCAGCGGGGCAATGAGGCTCCGCAGGGTTGTTTTTGGGGCGTGGTTGGGATATCGTAAGTGGGTAGATTCTGCATTCAGAGTAGCGGTCGCAAGCCTCGCGCCGCCACTTTGCGTGTTCCTGCCCATGGTCGCATCGACGGACATTCCAACGACGGCCCGAACGGGGGGCGGACTTCGGACAGGACCTTGCCGCATGATCAGCGCTCAATCCTTGTCATTTCAGACCCGACCCGCTTCGGCCGGGCCGGTCATCGCCGTTTTACTTATCTGCATTCTGGCGATCGGGCAGGAGGCGGCACGGGGCCAGACGGATCTTGTGCTTGAGCCTGGCGAGCCGACGACGCTTTGCACTCAGCCGCGGACGCTTTTCGAGGACGATTTTGAGAATGGCGCGGGCCGGTGGACGGTTACCAACTCCGGTCCGGCGACGCCGTTTTCGTGGATGCTGTCCACCAATCCGCTGCCGTTTGGTCGGCCCGGTGTCGCGTGGTTCGCGGGGGACTTTCCCGGCGGTGTCGGGTGCCTTAGCGGCGGCACTTCGGCGTCACACTCGCTGCTTAGTCCGGAGATACCGCTGCCGAGCGGACTCACTTCGCTTCAGCTGGTCTTCAGTCATTACCTTGCTTCGGAAGGTCAGTTTGACGGCGGGAATCTGAAAGTTCGCACGAACGGGCGGACGGTGTCGGTTGTTCCGAGGACGGCGTTCAAGTTTAACCCATACAACGGGAAGCTCCGTTCAGGGGCACAGGGAAATACGAATCCGCTGGCCGGGCAGGAGTCATGGACCGGGGTCGGGGGCGAATGGGGCGTGACGGTCGTCGATCTGAGCGGTTTTCTTGCGGGGACGACGACGATTCAGGTGCGATTCGACTTCGGTCGCGACGAATGCGACGGCGCGGCGGGCTGGTACGTGGATGATGTGAAGCTCGTCACTTGCGTGAACTGTAGTGCCAACCTGCTGGCAGGAATTGAGAATTCGCAGTTTGCCAACTCTTCGGCGGTGCTGAGCACGATCGGCTCGGGCTCGCCTCGGTCGTTCACGATGACGGGGCCACCTAATGCGGCAGGGCCGGTTCGGCTGGCGTTCAAGGGGGTCGGCGACTTTTTGGACAATGGCCAAAACGTTTCCGTGCAGATCAACGGTACGGGTATCGGAAGCGTGTTTGATAATAACGCTTCCTTGTGCGCGACGACGCCTGACTCCGATGAATTGGTCATTGATGCGACGACATACAACATGGCGCTGGCGGGCGGGAACGCGACGATCAACATGATCGCCTCGGGGGCGGTGAATTCGGCGGCGTGCGGCGGCGGCAACTACATCGCGGCATTCATCGAGTATCCCGCGGCCATTGACTGCAATACCAACGGGATTGTGGACCGCGTCGAGATCGAGGCCGACGCATCACTCGATGCCTGTTCCAATGGAGTTATTGACGCGTGCGAGTGCAATTGTAACAGCTCGGGCGGGCCGGACTCGTGCGAGATCGCGCAAAATGCCAGCCGGGACTGCGACCGGGACGGTCTACTCGACGCGTGCCAATTTCATCCACCGGACGGCGTCATTCTTTTAACAAGCTTTGAGGACGGATTCGTCGATGGCTGGACGGCCAGCGGAATCTGGTTAGCGACCGGGGATTGCGGCACGGCAGGAATGCCCTGCGAAGGCGGCGGGTTCGCATATGCCGGTGATGAAACGACCTGCAGGTATGCGGCGTCGGACTCTGGTCAGATTACGTCGCCGGTCGTTTACATACCGAGCAATGCGACCAACGTCACGCTGACTTACTGTTCGCGGCTTCAGACGCGCGCCGGCCTCGACTTTGCAAGCGTGCAAGTCAACGGGGTGAGCGTTCTGACGGAGAGCGGCGGGACCGGGGCGGTTGAGGACAAGATGCTCGACTTGTCCAGCTTCGCGGGCTCGACGGTTCGTATTCAGTTCACGTTTCAGGCGAGTTCGACGCCGATCGTGGGCAACTTTCTCGGGTGGCAGATCGATGATGTGCGGCTGACCGTGCCGCTGCTTTCCGATTTCGACACGGATGGCGTGCTGGACGAGTGCGACAACTGTCCGATGGTTGCGAATTCGACACAGGCCGACACCGATGGCGATGGTATCGGCAATGCCTGTGACAATTGTCCGAACATTGCCAACGCCAACCAGGCGGATGGCGATGGGGACGGCGTCGGCGACCTGTGCGACAACTGCCCCATGACGCCCAACACGAATCAGGCGGACACCGACGGCGACGGCGTTGGAAATGTCTGCGACAACTGCCCGGATCACGCCAACCCCAACCAGGCGAACAACGACGGCGACTCGCACGGCAACGCCTGCGACAATTGCCCCAACGTCACGAATGAGAACCAGACCGATGCCGATGGAGATGGAATCGGCAATCTGTGCGACAACTGTATCAACGTGCCGAATTCCAATCAGTTCGATGCCGATTTCGACGGCATCGGAGACGCCTGCGACAATTGCGTCTTCGCTGCCAATCCGGACCAGGCCGACAGCGACGGCGACGGGATCGGCGACGCATGCGACAACTGCCCGACGGGCGGTAATCCGGTTACGGGGCAGCCGGTGAAACTCGATGCGGGGCTCTATGCGACGCAGCACCCGATTATTACGGTCGGGGGGACGCTGGAGCCCGGAGCGCAGTTTGCCGCGACGGGCGGGACGCCACCTTATCATTTCAAATGGTCGATCCTCTCCGGTCCGCAGATTGACGGCGTCATCAGCGGTGATGAGACGACAGACCCGGTGATCAGTTCGGTGACGCCGGGCGCGTATGTTGTGCAGGTTGAGGCTTTCGACAGCATGGGATGCAGCGTGAAGACTGTGTTCACGATGTCGGTGACGACGTCGCCGATTTTCTCGATTGTTCCGCCGGGCGGGCTGGGTGCAGCGTGCGGCCTTTGCGGGGCAACGAGCGCGGTAACACTGGCGATGTGTTTCATCGGAACGTGGGTCATCCGACGAACTCGCAAGGGCCCCGGCTGATCGGCGCCGGCGAGAGAAACTCACTTCATGGGCGAGCGCGGGTACGATCTGTGCGCCGCATCTCCAACGTCAAAGCGTTCCTCCGGCAACGATGCGGTCCTGCTCGTTTCGCGCGCCGAATGCCGTGTCTTCACGAAGTCGGGCGAGGAGGGCTCGAATTCGCATCTGCTGCTGCTGGGTGAGGGCACTTCGACCGTACTGGACCTCATAGAACCAATTGGTGATGAGCGGCAGGTCTTTGAGCTCGCGGTGGGCTGATGCGAGATCGCGTGCGAACTCCAGCGGAGATCGCGAACTTGGCTTCACGTGTCCCTTACTGGCCAGTAGAAGAAGCAGACGATCGTAGAACCTGGCATCGTGCCTTCTGACGATCACTGACCGGCCGCGGCGTCCTACGCCAAGACTCTCCTTGAGCATGAGCGAGAAAATTCCGATGGCGCGGATGACGAGGACGAGGAGGACCAGGACCAGGGCCAGCAGGAGCCAATAGAAAAATCGCTGCCAGAGCGGGAGCAAGTCTGGCCCCCAGAGGACTGTTTTGATCGTGATTCCGGAGATGCCTGAGCCGGCGTCTTCCTGTTGCAATTTTTCGCCGAAATCGACCACGCGCTGGACGAGGGTCGCCCAGGTCTGGGCGTCGAAGGCAACGACGGTGGTTGACCACTTGAGCTCGATGGTGCGGAGCCAGGCGTTGATGGTGGCCCAGAGGCCGCCAGAGGCGGTGTTTCGGCTTGCCGTCGAGATGGGGCTGGGATCGAACGGGACCCAGCCTTCGTCGGCCATGAAGACTTCGACCCATGCGTGGGCGTCGCTTCTTCTGAAGGTGAAGGACCCGTCGGCGTCGTTGTACTCACCTCCGGCATAGCCTGTTACGACGCGCGCGGGAATGCCGCCGGCCTGACACAAGACAGTCATGGCGGAGGCGAAGTATTCACAGTGGCCCCGTTTGTGGAAGAAGAGAAAGTCACGGATGGAATCGCCGGTTCGCGCGCGCACGCCGCGATTGAGTGTGTACTCGAATTCACTGGAGCCGAGGTACTCGCAGAGCGCTGCGGCGAGCTTCCTGCGTTCGAGGGGGTCGGATGGATCACCCCTGCGTCTGAAGAAGTCCTCGGCGAATTCGCGCACGTCGCGATGCACCTCCGACATGCGAGTCGGCCGCCTGGGGCGCTCGGGCGGCGGATCGAGAATCACTCTCTCATCGTGGGAGAGCCGATCGGTCGTGCGGACCTTGTAGTGGACGCTGGTGTGGTTTCGATCGGGGGCCTGGATCGTCAGGTCATTGGGGCGAAAGCGCAGGCGCTTGATGTCATCCGAATCGAAGTCGAGCGGCGGATACAGGGAGAAGAGGCACCCGGAGCTGACGTCGTCCAGCCAGACTTCCTGCTCGATGACGTCGTCACCCAGTTCGTCCGGGCTGATGCGGGTGAGAATTGACGGTCCTTTCGCGGGATCGACGTCCAACGAGAGGCGAAATCTCCCGCGCTGAAGCCATCGGCCTTTTTCGTAGCGCTCGAAGGTCTTGCCGCGCAGCAGCGGCGCGACTTCTCCCTCTTTCAGAGCGCGACCTCCGCGCGTGAATCGGGCCCTTAAGACCGGGGTGACGTCTTCGACCAGTGAGTTATCAGTGAGGGTGAGTTCTCCGGAGAAGCCGGTGACGGATGTGGGAATGACGTTTTGAATTCTGACAAAGAGGCCGCGGCCCCATCCCCGGGGAACGGCGAGAAAAACAATTCCCGCGAAGAGAAAGAGGGCGAAGGCCCAGACCATCGCAGGCCAGGCGAAGCTACGGCATGGCAAGCGCTGGGTGGACAGGGCTTCACCGGCATCGAGATCGGATGAGCGGACTCCATGACCCGATTGCTGATCGAGCATCAGCAAGGCCCGCTGACATTGGAAGGCCATCAACCATGCGAGCCCGAAAGTCAGGTCGAAGAGCAACACGGCGCCGAAGATCGGGCTTCCGCTGGCGAAGGCGCTGATGACAAGGAGGAGGAAGCTGATGGTGGCCAGCAAGGTGTAGTCGCGGTGGGTCCGCATCTCAAAGAATTTGAAGCACCCGAGGAAGATGATGAAGTGGGAGAGATCGATGATGTACACGGTGGGCTCGTCATGCGCGCCGAACATCTCCCAGACGAGAAAGGCGCCGGTGAGCAACAGGCCGATGTGCATGTAGAAAGCGGGAAGCCTGCTCGTGCCGTCGGGACGAATCAGGATGAGGCTGAGGCCGGCGGCCGTCACGGCAAGTGAAAACTGCCACCACGAATTCTCTACTTCGACGGCTGGCAACATGTTGGCCAGCGCGAGCAGGATGATTCCGATGTGCAGTGGTCCGCGCGGCGTCACTTCGTCAACCTCCCCGTGCCGTCGGGCCGCAAGATCAGCGGCGGCTCAAAGAAGCTGTCGAACGCGGTTGTGTGGGGGACGTAAGCGCGCGTCGGCCCGATGTTTCGGTTGAGAAAACGGGCGAGGGTTCCATCGGCATCGAAGGGACCGGCCGAGAAGAAGATGCCGACACCGCGCCAGCGAGCGGGCCATGCGATTCGCTCAATCTGTTCAAGGAGGGCATCGGACCGATTGGTACCACGCAAGGCCAGTTCGCGCAGCAGCCTGGAGCGTCGATGGCGACCGCCGCCGGGCGGAAGGACGAGGAGCGGATCGCCGTTGCAGACGAGGCCGACACGGAGGCCCTTTTCGAGGCCGTCACAGATTACGGTGGCGGCTGCACTAATGATCAACTCGAGTCGGTCGGAATCAGCTTGTCGGTGCGGGTCGATTTGTGTATCGAGAACACACCAGAGCTGCGGATCGCGGGTACCGGCCATCTCGCGGATCATGAGCTGGCCCGATGCGGCGCTACGCCGCCAGTGGATTCGCCGGGGATTGTCGCCCTCGCGGTATTCGCGAATACCGAAGAACTCGTCATCACCGCGACTTCGTGCGGTGGTCGCGCCGACGCCGACGAGATCACGAACTTCGCGACCGGTGGCAATCTGGCCGTGCAGTCTTCCCAGGCTGGGATAGACGACGATTTCATCGTCCACGTAGTGGGTAATCGATTTGGAGACGATTTGAAATGGGAAACCGGATGAGACCTGGATGGCCGAGAGGGCGATTCGGCCGCGCTTGAGGGCGACGGCCGAGACGGTCAATGAGGCGCTTTGCTGGGCGGCCAGCCTCGGCAGGAAAAGCTCGGGCCTGTGCGAGAGCGATCCTTTGTCCACTAAATCGACAATGCGCAGGCAGCGGGCGCCGGCCCAGGCACGGTGGTTTGTAATCGTGTAGCGAATCTCAAGCGGCTGACCCGTGATGGCCATCTCGGGCGAGACGCGGACCACGCTGATTCGCCGGAGGGTCCGCCAGGCGGTCAGGCAGCTCAGGACAATCGCTCCGAGACAGATGCCGAACATGAGCAGGAGGATGTTGTTGTCGGCGTCGACGGCGGCGAGGCCGATGACGATCGTTCCAGCGCAGAGATAGACGGCCGGTCGAGGCATTTCGATGCCGATGGATCGCCGGCGTCGTTTTCGCGTTCGCTCGGAAGGATGTCGCTTCATGGCTTCGGGCCGTGAGTAGTCCCGGAATGTATCCGATTGCCTAGGGTGGCCGTCACGTCGGCACGGCTATCTGCTCGCGGATTTCCAGCATGATCTGGTCGTTTGAGCCCAGGTGACCGTCGCGCAGATAGGACTTGCTGACCACGCGATGGGCGAATGCGGCGATGCAGAGCGACTTGACGTCATCGGGAATCACATAATCGCGTCCCTGCAGGACGGCCGATGCCTTGGCCGCGCGAAGCAGTGACAAGGCGCCGCGCGGAGAGACGCCGACCTCAAACGCCTCGTGGCGGCGGGTGGCTTCGACGATGTCCTGCAAGTAATCGAGAAGGACGTCGTCAACTCGCACGTCGTCGGCCATTTTTTGAAGGCGAAGCACGTCGTCGGCGCCCATGACGGATGCGAGGGACTCCAACGGCTCACGATCCGGCTGCTGGCGAAGGATCTGGCGCTCATCGGCCCTTGCGGGATAGCCGATCTTCACGCGCAGGATGAAGCGGTCGAGCTGGTTTTCCGGCAGGAAGTATGTGCCTTCGAACTCGAAGGGGTTTTGTGTGGCGATGACCATGAAGGGCTGGTCGAGACGGATGGCCTGGCCGTCGACGCTGACCTGAGCCTCGTTCATGACCTCGAGCAAGGCTGACTGGGTGCGGGGCGTCGTGCGATTGATTTCGTCGGCAAGGACGATGTTCGAGAAGATCGGCCCCGGCTTAAAGTCGAAGGCGCCGGAACGATCGTTATAGATGCTGATCCCCAGGATGTCGGAGGGCAGGAGGTCCGGCGTGAGCTGGACGCGTGAGAAACGACAATCAATGCTTCGGGCGACGGCACGGGCCAGCACTGTCTTTCCGACGCCGGGGACATCCTCGACCAGGACATGCCCACGGGCGAGGAGGCCGATGAGGACCTGATTGACGGCGTCGGGCTTGCCGATGAAGACGGTTTCGACGTTGGCCCTCAGCTTGCGGAGCTTTTCGAGGAGGTCGGGCTTTCGATCGATGGCCATGGTTGACATTCAGGGTGCCCGCGGGTCTGTGGGTTAATCGTGCGGCTCTCCAACCATTATAGACGAGGCCCGGAGGCCGACACAGTGGAGCATTTGAGAAAAAATCGGCGGGCCGGGCAACGAAATCTGAATCGGCCCTTAACGGAGAACATGATCAGAGTTTCTGAGGTCGCCACATATCAACGAGCACGCAAAATATCTGAAAGCCGAATGAGAGTGCAAAGAGGCCGCCTGCCCCGGCAATGACGAGGACGAAGGAGTCGGCTACGCGAGCCAGCCACCAGCCGGACAGATCGAACAGGACGGCGATCATGGGGACCGGTGTCATAACTCCGCGCAGCATGGGAGGCAGCCGCGTGGTCATGAAGAGCAGGCCGATGATCAGCGTGAACATGGGGATGGCCAGCATGTGCTGGTGGCTGACAAGTATTAACCGGGGAATCGTATATTGGGGCGGGACACGAACTTCGCCGGGGGACGGGCCCTTTGACGTGGAGACAAACCGCGAGATGAGACCGTAGTCGACGTTGAACTCGTCGGGGCCGAACGGCGCTTCCTTCGAGATGCGTGTCTCGGTGCTCTGGGCATGACAGCGCATGCAGTCCATCAGAAGCACGCGCTTCGGCACGGCCTTTGCCTCGCCCTTGGTGAGCCCGGCTTCGCTTCCGCCCTCCTTGAGCCATGTTTCCAACACGGAGAAATGGGCATCGGACGAGAAATACTGCCGCATCTCGCCGCGAATCATGGTCAACATGCGCGAGGGCAATTCCCTGGCATCGGCCGCGACGGTTGTGCCCGAATAGACGGCGCGAAGATCGCCGAGGGAGACGCCTTCCTTGCCGTCGGCCATTTGGTGGCGCCAGTAGATGTTTGCGACGGCCACCAGATAGCCTGTGCCGATGATCGCCAGAAACGCGGTGAGCATGATGCGGGCGCCGGTCGGAAGCGCCGGCAGGATGCCAGTGAAGCTACAAGAGTTGGGTGTGTTCGACATAAGACGAAGCTGAAATCTCAGCCCTCCATCGCTTTGAGCAGCGCGTCGGTCACCATCTTCGCGGTCGCAGTGAAGTCGCCGCTGATCTTGGCGCCGGCAGCGCGTGCATGTCCGCCGCCGCCCCAGGCGGCCGCCAGTCTCGCCACGTCGATGTCGCGCTTGCTGCGCATGCTGACGCGGACCGGCCCGCCCGGCTCGGGCTCGATGATCATCGCACAAGCGACCACGGTGCCGAGTCGCTGAGGTTCATTGATGATGTCCTCGGTCATCTGCGTGCTGGCCCCGCATCGCTTGAGCATGTCCCGCGTGATGCGAATGATCGCCAGCCGGCCGTCGGCCAGCAACTCGAAGGACGACATGACTTCGCCCATGAGGCGAATGCGGGGAAGCACTTCGCATAAAAAGAGGCGCTCGTAGAGTTCGTTCGGCCGGGCGCCGACGCGGATGAGGCTGGCGGCGTCGGCAAAGACGACGGCATCGGCGTTTGAGAATCGAAACCAGCCGGTGTCGGTCGCCAAGCCGGAAAATAGGAGTGTGGCTGCGTCGGCGTCGATGGGCCAGCGGGCGTGTTCACAAAGGCGAAGGACGAGTTGAGCGCAGGCGCCGGCCGACTCATCGACGAACACTTCGTCGACGATGTCGTCGCGCGTGATGTGATGGTCAATTCCCAGCTTGACGATACTGGCGGCCTTGATGGCTGCGGCGACCTCGCCGAGCTGAACTGTCGCACAGGTATCCACGACGATGAGCAGGTCGTGATCCGCGAGGACCGCGGCGGCGCTGGAAGGCTGCCAGACATTCAGGCGCTCGATCGACTCGACGAATTGATACCGCTCGCCGATTGGCTCGTGGAGATAGCCGTCGGCGGACTTGCCCTGTTGCCGCAGGACGCGCTGCATGGTGGCGACGCAGGCCAAAGCGTCACCATCGGCGCGGGCATGGGTGGTGATGAGCACGCGCCTGGCGGCGGCGATGCGATTGAGTAGCGATTCGATGGAGATGAGGCCGGGCTTCATACCGGGAGCTTACTTGATCACTGAAATGATGTCGCGGGTTCGCTTGACGTCCTCGGCGATTTGCTCTGCCAGCGCTTGGGGGCTGTTGAACTTGCGCTGGTCGCGAAGACGACTTGAAATCTCGATTCGGGCGTGCTCGGCGTACCAGTCTCCGCTTTCGTCCAGGACGAATGCCTCCACGGCGAGTTCACGACCGCCGAGGGTGGGACGTGTGCCGATGCTGATGGCCGCCGGCGCGCGAAGACCGGCGATTGCGGCGATGCCTGCATAGACGCCCTCCGCCGGAACGAGCTGCTCGCCGACGTCGAGGTTGATGGTCGGAAAACCGAGCTTGTGTCCCGCGCCGGCCCCATGAATGACAGGGCCGATGAGTGCATAAGGACGACCGAGACAACGCGCCGCTTCCTCGACTTTTCCCGTTGAGAGGAGTTTGCGGATTTGCGTGCTGGAGACCGCGATCAGCTCGCCGCTTTCCAGGTGCAGGCGATATGGATCGACGATACGAACCTGATAGCCGCCTTTGGGGGAAAGAAGTTCGAGCGTATGGACATCGCCGGTTCGACCACGGCCAAAGGCGAAATCAGGGCCCTCGACGATGTACGACGGATGTATCCGTTTGACGAGGACCTCGCGGACAAAATCATCCGCGGACAGGGAGAGAAGCGGCCAATCGGTATCGAGGCGAATGACGGCATCGGCGCCGGCGAGCTCAAGCTGGTGGAGTTTCTCCTCCCAGAGGGTCAGTCGCGGCGGCGCGTGATCCGGTCGGAGTACCGCGACGGGGTGGGGCTCGAAGGTCATGGCGACGACCGCCGAGTTCGAGACTTTGGCCAGGGCGTGGGCGGTACGGAGGATGCGCTGGTGGCCGAGGTGCACGCCGTCGAAGTTTCCGACGGTGAGCACCGCTCCGCGAAGGTGGTCGTCTATGGAGGCTACGCCCCGGTAAACTCGCATTGGTCACCTGAAAAAGAACGCGTGAGATTCAAGCCCATGCCAAGCGACGATTGAATCGCAAGGCTCACTGGGCTTCGACTCGTGGCTCTGTGCGGTTCGCTTCCGGGCGCTGGGTGGTCCTCGATTGTTTACGCCAAAGGCGACCCAATCGCAGCGCGTTGAGCACCACGGTGAGCGAACTGAGCATCATCGCTCCGGCAGCCAGCGACGGGGGTAAGCGCCCCATCGCCGCGAATGGAATCATAATCACATTGTATGCGAAGGCCCAAAAGAGGTTCTCGCGGATCAGTCGCAGGCTTGCGCGAGAGAGCTTCACGGCGTCTGGGACAGCGCCGGGCGCGGAGCCGATGAGATTGATCCCGGCCGCTACGGAGGCGACATCGGTGCCCGAGCCAAAGGCGATTCCGACGTCGGCGGCCGCCAGGGCCGCGGCATCGTTGACGCCATCGCCGACCATGGCCACGCGCCGCCCCTCCTGCCTGGCCTTTGCGATTCGGGCGACCTTGTCCGCGGGACTGCATGCCGCGCTGACGCGCTTGATGCCGACCTCGGCTGCCACGACGCCTGCCACGTCCGCGACGTCGCCGGTGAGCAGTTCGCTTTCGATGCCCAACGATTTCAAAGTCTTGACGGCCTGGGCCGACGATGGGCGCGTCGCGTCGGAAAGGGAGATCAGGCCTGCCATCATCCCGTCAACAGCGACACCGACCAGAGTGTCCCTCGGCCCAGCGTCGGTACCGTGCTTTACGACGATGCGTGCATCCGCGATGCCCTGGCCTTCCAGGAAAGCAAGACTGCCGATGACGAGATCGTGCTCTTCCACGCGCGCCGTGACGCCGCCGCCGAGAACGATGTTGAAGGCTGAGGGGATAGCGAGGTCCATCGAGTCGCGGCGAGCGCGGGTCTCGATGGCCCGGGCGATCGGATGCGTGGAGAACTGCTCAGCCGCGGCGGCGAGGGCCAGGAGTTGGGCCTCGTTGTAGGAGGCCAGCGGTTTGATCCAGTGGACGCTGTGTTTGCCGGAGGTGAGCGTGCCCGTCTTGTCCCAGATGACGAGATCGATTCCCGCCATCGCCTCGAGCATGCCGGCGTCGCGGACGAGGATGCCGCGAAGGGCCGCCATGCTCGATGCGACGCTGATGACGACCGGGGTCGCTAATCCGAGGGCACAGGGGCATGCGACGACCAGTACGGCGATGGCCGCGCGGGCCGCGGCGGCCATCGAGTCACGACCGTAGAGCGAAAGCCAGCCTACAAAGGTAATCGTTGCCGCAGCTATGACGATCGGCGTGAAGACGGCCGCCACGCGATCGGCGGTCCGCTGCATCTTTGTCTTGCTTCCCTGTGCGCGGGCGACGAGTTGCGCGATTCGACCGACGGCGGCCTGGGCTCCGGTCGCGGTGACGCGGAAGGAAATCTGTCCCTCAACGACCAACGTGCCGCCGAGCACCGTGTCGCCCTGGGTGCGGTTGACTGGAAACGGCTCGCCGGTCATGAGGGCTTCGTCGACGGCCGCGCCGCCTTCGACGATCACGCCGTCGGCGGGGATCGCGTTATGCACAGGCACGACGATGATGTCGTCGATCGCAATGTCTTCCACGCGAGTGGAAACCACCTGGCCGTCGCGCTTGACGAGCGCGGTCCTGGGCGCGTGGCGGGCGAGGGCCTTCATGGCGGAAGCGGCGCGACCACGGGCGCGCGTTTCCAAGTACCGGCCTACGCAAACGAGACCGAGGATCATCGCCGCAGCGTGTACGTGCACGAAGGCTTCATCGCGGGCGATGAACGCGCCGTAGACACTGCTGAGCGTGGCGACGGAGAAGCCCATTGTGATGAGCAAGTCCATGTTCGGCGTGCGGAAGAACAGTGCTCGAAGGCCGCCGACCAGGATGGGCGCGCCGGCCGGGCTGAATGCGAGCATGAGCAGCAGGACGAGTTCCAAGAGGATGGCCGCGGTCTGGCTGCCGGTGTTGTGGCTCCACAGGACGTGGCGGAAGTGGTCAACGGCGAGAATGGGCAGAACGAGGCCGATCGCCTGGATCAACGCCTGCCGATCCCTGCGCTGCCGCTCGCGGTGGGCAGATTCATCGGCGCCGGGGATGGCCGTATCAGCGCCGCTCATGACCTCCGCGTCGTAGCCGATTGCGCGCACGGCCTGTACGAGCGCGTCTTTTGATACGGCAGCGCCGCCCGTCGCGACGATGGCCGACTCGGACATGAGCTGCACGCCGGCGTCCGCCACGCCGGTCACGCTGCGCAGGGCGTCCTCCACGCGGCGGACGCAGGCGCCGCAGGTCATTCCCGAGATTCGCAACTGGATGGATTGAGGCACGACGGACTCTGACGCCTATGGATGAGATTGCGGGGGCGCTTCTCGATATCCCGCCACTGAATAGCCCGCGCCGGCGATTGCCCGCACAAGTGACGCGATACCCGATGTCACGTCATCCAACTCGACAAGGGCGCGGCCTGGATTCAGCTCGACTGCCGCCGAAACGACGCCGGGAACAGTGACGAGTGCCTTTTGAACCGTGCCCACGCAATGCTCGCAGGTCATGCCGTTGATGTCGATCGTATAGCGATTCACGCCGAGTCACCTGCCTTGGAAAATTAGACCACGAACGCCTCGTGGCAGAGGGATTCTAGCAGGTTCTCCTGGAAATCGACGGCGTTGATCGCGGTGAGGAGGTCAATCCGCTCTTCGGCAGCGCCGCCGAGCGCGGGCTTGCTCCGCCCTGCCTGCGGGCCTTCGGTGACGATCTCCAGTCGCATGCGTGTCTTGAGGAAGAGGCCCGGCCAGAGGAGGCTGCCGACGGTTACTGCGTCGGCGAGATGGCACTTTCCGTAGCTGGGATCGACGTCCTGCTCGATCGGATATCGCATCAGGCGGGAAAGGACTTCGCCGGTGCGATAGCCGCTGGCGGCGAGGTGCGCGGCGTGCGACTCGTCGAAGCAGACCAGGCGCGTCACATCGAGCGGTGTGACCGTGATGGGCAGGCGCGATGACAGAACTCTGGCAGCGGCCGAGGGGTCTTTGTGGAAGTTAAACTCTGATGCGGGGGATGCATCGCCCTGGGCCCAGACGGCGCCGCCGGTCAGATGCAGGTGCTTGATGCGGCGCATTAACTCGGGCGAACGATCGAGCATGGCGGCGATGTTGGTGAGGGGCCCGAGGGCGACGACGATCAACTCGCCCTTGGCGTCGTCAATCGCGTCCTGATAGACGGCGGAAAAATCGGCGACCTTTGATTGATCCGGCGATGGGAGATCGCAACCGCCCAGACCATCTTCGCCGAAAAGGGCCCGACGATCCTTCGGACCGCCGGCGGGCTGATCCATCCCCCTACCGATTACCGGCATGACCGGGGGCTTCATCGCCGCAAGAAGACGACCGATGTTGATCGTCGCCTGATTGGCGTCCACGTTTCCGCCAACGCTTACGATGGCGCGCACGTTTAGCCCCGGTGAGGCCAGTGCCAGGCAGATTGCCGCGGCGTCGTCAACGCCCATGTCGGTGTCGATCAGGATGGGTACGGTCTCGGCCATGAGCGGCTCCGCCGTCGCGTGCGCGTTTGCAGTCTGCCCTTGCACGAGCAGTCTGCGCCTGGGTGCGATAAGATAAGTGACTGTCATTATCGGGTGAGCGAGCGCGTGGGTCAATTGATGGTTGCAGCATCAGGACCGGAGTAGAAAGCGGCCGGGCCCGTGAAAGCGTGAGTGATCGTGAGTGAGTCGTGGGAAGAGCTTGTGAGTCGCGGCGCGAACGGCGGTGAGCTTTCGCGCGCTGAGTCCGCGCAGGTTTTCGACGCCCTGATGACCGGGCGGATTCCGCCGGATGACGTCGAGCAGTTTCTCAGAGGACTGGCGAAGCGCGGCGAGACAGTGGAAGAGATTGTGGGCGCGGCGGGCGTCATGCGGCGTCATGTCACGTCGATCCGATGCGAGGCCCCGAATGCCATCGACACCTGCGGCACGGGGGGCGACGGCATCAGCACCTTTAACGTGTCCACGGCCGCGGCGATCATCGCATCGGCGGCGGGGGCGGTCGTCGCCAAGCACGGCAACCGAACGAACTCGCGAGCCAGCGGATCGGCGGAGGTGTTGACGGCGCTGGGCGTGCGTATCGAAGCCTCGCCGGCGGTTGTCGAGCGCTGCATACGCGAGATCGGCATCGGCTTTCTCTTCGCCGCGCAGCTTCATCCGGCGATGGCGATCGTGAAGGACGTTCGGCGAAAGATCGGCACGCCGACGATCTTCAACCTGCTGGGCCCGTTGACGAATCCGGCGATTGTGCGACGGCAGATCATCGGCGTGCCGCGTGTCGAGTTGGTCGAGAAAGTGGCGGCCGCACTGGCAGCGCTGGGCGCGGAGCGCGCTTTTGTCGTGCACGGTCACGACGGGCTATGCGACCTGACCATTTGCGAGGCGAGCACGGTGGCGGAAGTTCGCGACGGTCGGGTTACTTTGCGGACGATCTGCCCTGAGGACGCAAAACTTGGCCGGGGAGGACTCGACGAACTTCGCGTCACCAGCCCGGCCAATAGCGCAGCCACCATCGGTGAAGTACTTGATGGCCAAACCGGCCCGCGCCGAGATCACGCGCTGCTCAACGCGGGGCTTGCGCTCGTTGTCGCGGGCATCGCAGGTGATCTAAGCGAGGGTGTAAAGTCAGCGGGACGGGCCATTGACACCGGCACGGCACGCGAGAAGCTGAGGCGACTGGTGGAAATCTCAGGAAGCGCGGAATGATCAGATATCGCTGCGACGGTTGCGGGCTGGACCTGGAGCGCGACGGCTCCAATCACTACATCCTCAAGATGGAGGCGTACGCGGCGGCGGGGAGGCTGGATTTTTCGCGCGAGGAAGTTGAGCGCGACCACGAGGCGGAGATGAAGCGGCTCATCGCCGAACTGGAGAAGCGCTCGCCGGACGAGTTGGAAGACCAGGTGTATCGAAACATGCGATTCGACCTGTGCCCGGTGTGCCACCGGCAGTTTTTAATATCGCCGCTGGCTGCGCTGGGCGCCGCTTCCGTTAGAGGCAACGTTCGCGATTAGCGTGTATCGACGTCGCATATGGACGATTACTCGTCGCCGCCGTCTTCCTGGTCGGCATCCTCGTCGGCATCTTCGGCGGAATCGTCAGAATCTTCGTCCGACTCGGCGCTTTCATCGGCCTCCGCGGCGTCGTCTTCCTCATCGAAATCGTCGCTTTGCATGGTTGCGGCGTACTTGTCGTAGGCGTCCTTGCCGGCCTTGATCAGCTTCATGGGAATCACGAAGTCCAACCGCATGACGTCACCCTGGACGGTGCTGGAGCCGGCCAGCGGCATGTTGACGGCCGGCACTTCGAAGGGCATCGGGTCTTCGCCCACAGCCTTGGCAATCTTGTTGACGACCTGTAGGACGCTGTCGACGGCGATGTACATCTCACCAGACCTCGGCGAGGGTAACTGACCGCTGACCGCGCCGATGCCCGAATCGCCGGCGAGCGAATCCGCCGATGAAGTGAGCGATTTGCAGACGCGCTCATAGCGTTCCTTGCCGCCTCCGAAGGCGATGATGGCGCGGCGATCGTCGCCGGCTCCGAAGCGAATCACGATTTCCTTGCCGAAGAGCACCTCGGCCTGCTTCAACTCGGCCGGGTCGGAGTCCTGCGACTCACCGAACTTAACGAGGTCAACCGTGATGGTATCGACCTTGTTGCCGGCGACGGTCTCGGCGTCGGCCTTGTGGGTGACGCACTTCTTGAACTCGGCGACTTCCTCGTCCGAGGTCACTTTCCATGCGGACTCGTAGGCCTTGCGAATGCTCTCGATGAATTTTCCGGAGTCCGCGGTTTCGGCGATCAGGGTCACGCCGAACATGCCATCGTCTCCGTCGGGCAGCGCGCTGATGCTGGCGGCGTACCGCTCAATTGACTTCTGCAGCTTGACCAGCTCGGCATCGAGGGCCTTGACGGAATCGGCGTCCATGCCTGCCATCTGGGTCATCTTGAGTAGGTCGCCGATGGGCGACTCGCTGGCAAACTTCGCGGCGTGTTCGCTTTGGTTGCCGGTGCTGCCCATGCTGAAGAGGAAGTTTTCCTTCGGCAGACCTGCCAGGAGCGGGTCGGAGGTGCTCTTGGAGTCGGCCATCATTTTCTGCATGTCGCTGTCGGACACGGGATTCACCAGCATCCGCAGGCTGAGTCCACCGTCGTCGAAGGTGACGGCCAGGTCGAAGGCGGAGACCTCGGTCAGCATCTTGACCATACGCTTGAGGCCTTTGCCCTCGGGGTCGGTCGCGGCGGTCATCATCTGGACCATGGGAAGGAACTGGTCTTTGTAGGCGTTGACGATGGAGGCCAGGGAAATGCTCAGGTAGATATCGCTTTTGTCGAGCACGGCCAGGCGAGCCTTGGCCGCGGAGTCGCCGATGGACTTCGTCGCCTTTGCCACCTTGGTGACGCAGTCCTGGCTGGGACCGAGGATGATGATCTTTTTTCGGACGGCGGCGTAGGCTACATCTCCCATGACCATGCACTTGGAAATGCCGTCGGTGGCCTCTTCGGCCCCGAGCTTCTCGAGCAGGGCCTTGGGGTCTTCGGAGGCGATGAGGAGAACGGCGGCCTTATCCGGTCCGGCATACTTCTGGGCGTCCATCAAGACGGCGCAGATGGGACTCTTGCGGTCAACCTGATCGGCCAGATTCAGCGGTGCCAGGGCCATCGTTGAAACGCCTTCGGGAACCGGCAGACCAAACGCAGCGCCGAATTTGGTCGCCTTTGCGTCGACGTTGTCGAGAGACGATGCAATCACGAAACCCCAGGCATCTTCCGGGATCAGGTCGAGCATGTCCTTCGGCGTGACGGCACGGGCCGTCTGGCCGCTGAGGACGGCGCCCAGCGCCGCAACGGCGGCAAAGAACATCGGATTTTTTCTCATTCGCATCATCATGACTCCTTAGGGGATACAATTCGAGGTAGTTGTTTCCGTAGGAAACCAGCACAATTCAATCGGACATCTTCTTGTCGGGAACACCGGGCGTCAAGTAATCGACCACCGACAGGTCGCCCGGAACGTCATTTGCGGCGTGCTAATGGCGGCCACCCATGATCTTTGCAATACGCCGAATTCCCTTGGCGGCGGACACGGCGTCTTCGACGTCAATGGCCAGTCGGCCGGTCAGCTCTCCGCGGCGGACAACGCAGGACCAGCCCAGGAGTGACTTTGAATGGGTGAGGACTTCGTATGGGGGCGTATCGGCGGGACCGGACTTGTGATCGTCCCTGATCACCATTTTGACGCTGGACTGCGTCGCCAACTCGGGCGCCGCGGCGATCAGCCGATCCAGATCGAGCAGAACGATGATGTTGGGCTCGGGTTGCAGGAAGCTGGTGATGCGCTTGACCTCCTCGTTCTGATCGAGGGTCGGCATGCCGGCCTTGCGCGCCTGGGCCAATGTGATCACGCTGAGGGGCGGCTCGGCCATGCAGAAGATCACTTCGGTCGGGCTGAATAGGGCATTCTGGAACCGGGCCCTGGGGCCGTAGGTTTGTTCCAGCTTTTGCCTGAGAGCGGGCTTCATGGAATCCAAGTTCAGCTTCATCTCGGCGTACTTCAGGCCGTCCTTCTCATGGTGTTCGAATTTGCTGCCCAGATCGCCGGTCGGCATCAGGAAGCTCATCGCTTCGTTGGCATTTTCCTGAATGAAGCAAATCTGCTTTACGCCCTTGACCGCATCTTCCAAAATATAGGAGCCGATCATTTCCATCGGGAAGACCAGTCCCTTTTGGGAGGAGAGCATGAAGGAACTGCCCTTCATCTGGCCGTAACAGCAACGAACATCTGAGACGATCTGCTTGACCTTTTCGCCGGATAGCTTTGAGCCCACAATCTCTTTTTTCATGACGAATTCGGTGAGCCGCGTGGTCAAATCTTCGCCGGGCGGGCAACGCCAGTTCGAAATACCGGCCAACCAGAAGGCGCGGTCGGGCAGGGTCTTGAGCAGGTTTGAGGACTCGCGGGTAACGCCGCCCAGATAGCGGCAAACACCGCCGCCCGATGAGAATCGATGTCGATGCTCGATCTGAATTGCATCGTCGCTCAACCGGACCGCGAGGGTCACCGAGTCCATCTGGGCGACCAGTTCGGTGATGCCTGATCCGAACCATTGAAGGACTTCGCGCGCCGCGGCGGCCTTTTGAGCATCTCCCTCGGCGGCGATGCCCAACTGCATCATGTTCGTTGCCAGCGCGAGTATCGGCGCGAGTCGCTCGCGCCATCGCTTGAGGTTCAGGTGAACGACGACATCGCCGTCGGACAGATGGGCCCTGTCCGCGTCATCCATCGCGGTCATGGCGGTGGAGCTTGGATTGACGTTTCTGAGGACCCGCAGCGGAAGGAGTCGCCTCGAAACAAAGGCGATGTCCTTACGCATCAGGATGCGAACTTTCTTTCCGTCGACCTCGACGCGCTTGGACCGCGAACCGTTTAGCCCGTGGGCAAGCTTAAAAGCGCCCGGATCGGCGGGGTGAAAGGCCACGACGCAGTCCGAGCGATCAAAGGTCGGCCGAGTGAAGATGAGGACAATGGGCTTGGAGGCGTCGCAACTCCCATCGGGTATGCCGAATTCCTCGGTCAGGTCGTTGATTTCGCGCGGACGATAGTCGCCGGATATTCGGCTGGCGATGGCCGTCAGTCGATCGTTGCTGTCGGTGATATGCGGGAAGATCAGAAAGCCAGGTACATCGGCGGGCAGCATTTCGAGCACGCTGCCGGCGAACAAACGCTGGTTCAGCATTGGGACGAGCATGACCATGGCGAACAGACAAATGACTGCCCGCCGCCACTGTTCCCCTGGTTTTGGTATCGTCATTTCGTTAATCAAGGTCTCTGACAGGGCTTATGGGGCCCCCACCCTGGGCCGAATCTAGTGGCCGCCCGGCCGCTTGGCAAACTGGCGGAACCATGCGAGGACGAAGGGCACAAGGAATAGAAACGATGGGGTTTACCCAGCTTCACGCTTGGGAGCGGGTACGGAGAAGCAGGGAGGAGATGGGGTTTTCCGGACTCAGCATTGGGCCACGTCGGTCATTGCCGGGCGACAGGCTCCACGAGACCGGCCTTCAAGGCGTCTGAGACGGGATTCCTCGTCCCTCGGGTGCTGTGAATTGTTAAACGAGGTCCGGGCATTTCAGACGTTACCGTTGCTGGTCTTTTCAACCCAGTCCGACAAGGTCTTTACGAGAATCGGATTCATATCGCTGGCGGAGTAGCCTGAGAGGAAGCTGTCTTCCTGGTCGGTGGCGAGGTTGCCAACGTGGTCAATTTCGGGCAATGCCCTGAACTCCGCCGTGCCGGGCTTGGACTTATTGATGGAGGCGACGATCAGCTCTGAGTCCTTTCGATTCGCCTGATAATCGGCCTCTCCCCAGAGGACGAGGACTTTGGCGCCGACGCCGGCCCAGGCCTTGGCGTAGTCGGTCTTTTCCATCTGCATGAAGTAGTCGTATGGAACACCCATGACGTAAGCATCGCCGCCCTGGGCCCCGCCGACGGACTCCAGCGCCTCGGCGAGTCCTTCGATCTTGGCAAAGGCCTCGCTCGGCTTGGCGCCGTCAGCAACGAGAGTGAAGAACTGCTCCAACTGTGAGGTTGTCTTGTCGATTCGCTTGTCATCGGGATCGTTGAGGAGGAGCATGCGCCGGACCGCCTCGGCCATGCCCGACTGAGCCGGACGAAAGATCGTCGAGCCGTAGAGCGCCAATCCCCGAATGCCGGAGTCCTTTGCCGCAAACGGGGCAACCGCGCTTCCCATTCCCTGGCTAAGGATGAATACCTGATTCGGATCGACGAAGGCGAGCTTGCCCAACTGTCGGGCCGCCGCGCGGTAGGCGTCGGCATCCATCTGGATCGTCGTCTTCGTCGGATCGCCGCCTTCGCTGTCACCGACACCGAAGCGGTCGATTCGCATGGTGACGAAACCGGCAAGAGTCAACGCGTCGACCAGCTTTTTGTAGGGATGGTCCGCCATCTGGGGCAGCATCTCCATCGGCTGGGGACTCGGGCTGGGGAGGATGAGCAGTGCGGGGAGCTTTTTGTCGCTCTTGGGCCTGGTGATGTACGACCGCAGCCGCACCCCGCTTACGTCGACGCTGTCATAAATTACTTCGTACTTGTCCGACGTTTCGCGCGGTCGATCGGCGAGCGCGACATCTACGGTCAACGTTTCCTCGCCGCGGCGCACGGTGAACGGGGCCCTATCGCCGGCGCCGAAAGCGCGGACAGCGGTCATGAAGCCGGGCAGATTCGCCACTTCGCTATCGCCGATCTTGATGATAATGTCGTTTGCCTTCAGGCCTGCGGCTTCGGCGGCCCCACCCGGGACGATTCCCTGGATCAGTGCGCCGGCGCCGGGCTCGGTCGACCCTTCGCTCGGGGGAACCGGAGCAAGCTGAACACCGACCATGCCCCGGCGTTTTAACTCGGCGGCGGATGCGGTGGCGACGGCACTGAGGCCAAAGGCAGAAACGAGTAAGCAACCAACGATTTTGAGCCGGCGTGGAGAAGGCACGTCAATCCTCACTTTCACAGGAGAAGCGGTTGACACTAATCTCGAAGCGTTTCGGCAACCTGCGCTCAATCGCCCAGCGGCCGATAGAAACATAGGGAAGTCTTAATTCAGATAACGATACGCCGCGGGAGGCCTTTCGCCAATCCATGCAGGTCGAGTTCTTGTGAATTGCGATTCCGGCGAACGGAAATTAGGCTCGATAGGTCCAGCGGCGATGTGCCTGCTCACTTTGCTCGGGCGTCGGTCGCAGCGCGAGTGAGCATCGCGACGCGACGACCTTCCGGCCCGGCAAGGATAGACCGGTGTGATTGATGGAAAGAATTCTACTTTGGCTGTCCGCGCGGCCCGGCACGACGAAGTTGCTTACGGCTGCCTATGTGCTGCTGGTCGTTGGGTCGCACGAGTTCATTCAGCGGAGCGTGATTGCCTGCTATGACCGATTCTCGCGCGAATCGGTCAATATGGTCGTTCGCGCGTGCGGGGTCGGTATTGCCCTGGCGTTTGTCGTGCACGTCGCCCGGCACCTGTCTCGGCCGGACGGACGGTGGACGAAGATCGTTTTTCTGATCGTTACGCTCGGATTGATCGCGGCGAGTTGGCCGTGGTTGTTCTATACGGATATTGAGGTCGTTCATTTCCCGCAGTACGCCATTCTCAGCGTGCTACTTTACGCCGTGACACGGCGGTTCGGGCGATCGATGTTTTACGCATCGCTGATTGGCGCGGCGGACGAATGCTTTCAGTTTTACGTATCCCACCCGAACTGGTCTATTAACCTCGACTTTAATGACATGATGTACAACACGATCGGCGCGGGTTTCGGGTGCACCATGATTTATCTTGCTGTTGAACGAAGGCTCTCGGCGCGCAGGCCGCCTCATCGCGGACATCTTCGGCGAGCGATGCCGTTATGGACTGTGCTGCTGATCTGCATGACATGCGGGCTACTTTGGCAATCAGGGCAGATGAGTCTTGATCCGCTGCCGGACGGGTCCAAGCCGCGATTCGTCGTTCGCCGGCACGGCCCCTCAACTGAATATTGGGAACGAACAGGTTGGGGAAAGCGCTATCACGAACTTTCGCCGTTTGAGGCGGGCGGCTTGGCGGTGCTACTGATCGTGTTTTACGGTTCGCTTGACTTCATCGGTCGAGATCAATCGCTGGAACCGGCGGGCGACGAAGGGACGGCGGCCGGCACGAGTCGCAACTGAATGTTGACGAACTCGAAGTCGTCGATGTCGTCGCGGCAGATGACGTTGCGGATGACCAGCGTGTTGCGACCGGCACGGAGCAAGTCAGGATCAAATGGGGCGACAAATGCGCCGAAGCTCCCGTCAAGGGGCGAACCAGAGAGACGCCGATCCAGTCTGCGGCCGTTGATGCGAATCTGATGCGGGCACTGGACGCCTTTGATCAGCATTTCCACCGCGGCGCTTTGCATCGGTTGGGCGAGTTGCTCCTTGGTGAGCGTGAATGTCGCGCGGAATCGCTCCCCCTCGCTTTGACGCTGAAACTGGCTGTTGATGCGTCCCTCGAAGCGGTCGTTGCCAAGATGATGCACCTCGGGATCGGACTCAATGGCGATCACATCTTCCTGAATTCGCCGCAGCGGAAAGTCCAGGACAAGCGTTTGCCCGATGAGGTCGGCCGCGGCGACGTTGACGGTGCGAGGAAGGTACCCCGGTGCGGATGCGGAAAGGGCGAAGTGCTCGGGGACGTTTGGCGCGAGCATGATGTACTCGCCGTTGGGCGCGGTTGTCGCCGTCACGCCGGAGTGGCCCGGCAGGTCGAGTTGAATCTTGACGGCGGACAGCGGGTGGAGTGTCTGCACGTCGGTCGCCGTTCCGCGAATGGTTCCGATCGCGCCTGATTCCGGTTTGGTCGGCGAGGCGACTTCGGTCGGCAAGGCGAGTTCGACGTTGAGCGATGAGAGCGCCAGCGTATCGACAGCGAGGACATCGACGGATTCCTCGGTGTTAATCGCTATCGCCGAATCGGGGACAGGTGTCGTCAATTGGACGAGCGGCCCATCGATTACGAGCGAGTCGTTCAACGCTTGCGGCGAGATCGGCGTCGGTACGATTGAATGTGTCGGGGATGCCGGTGGTAGGGACGCGGCTGCCCGGATTTCCGGGCCGAGCAGTGACGACTGGGCCGCGAAATTGACCGAGTCCGATTGATCGGAGTCCGGCGGCGATTGCTGCGGGGTCATTTCCGAGGGCGCGCTGAGCTCCACGAATTGATTCATTTCGACGGGAAGATTGAACTCGGTCGGGATTGCCTCGGCTGCGCGGGCAGGCGGGGCTGACGACTCGGAGGGAGCGCGCGAAGCCGCGAAGATCGTCTCGTTAATGGGCGGCTGCTGGGCGCGCGAGATTTCGGGCGCGATGGCGACGACACTCTGGTCCATCGCCGGCTGGCTCGTCGGCCAGGGCGTCTCGGCGCGACGCACTTCGCCGAGGTCAGCCGGGCGGGGAATAAAATCAGCGGGCGCTTCGCGAGCGTCGATCGGCGACGCCTCGCGCGGCGCGTCGAGTACGACCTCACTGGGAGAGATGTCCGGAACGCGCGGCGATGGGGCGTCGAGCGGTGAATCAGACGGAACCGCCTCGCGGATGTCGGGCTCGCTGACGGACGAGCTATCCGGCGTATGCGGGACCGATTCCATCGAGACGGTTGCGATTGGTTCGGCGGTGGGCAACTGAACGGCTACTTCGGCTCGGCTCGGCGACGGACGGATCGGCTGGGGGACAGCGGCATCGGTCAAGTCGCCTCGGAGCTGCATGGCGATTTCGCCGGCCTGTGCGGTGGATGCCAGGGAGATCTGAATTCGATCGGACTTGCGGAATGCCGAGGCGATGGAGGTCGTTACTTCGACCACGTTGAGAAGCATCATCAGAAGCAGGTGCACCAGTAGGGATGTGAGCAGGCATCTGGCGAGCAGACTCAATCGACGCTGCTTCATGTCGCGGAGCAGCGCCAGCAGAAGCAGCGAGAGCAACAGGGCCAGGATGGCCATCAGGAGATTGGGGCCAATCAGTCGCCAGATGCCCGCCCAGTCGATTGAGGCGTGACGCGTTTCTACTTCGCGGAATACTTCGCGCGATACGGTGCGGTAGAGATTGTAATCGGCTGAGGCGCTGTCTGACCTTGCTGTGTCCTTAAGTACGGTTACGACCGGGCGATCGGAACTGAAGTGAAGCGCGTAGCCACCCATCTCCAATGAGGGATCGAGTTCGTTTGCGCTGGAGTTGACGGCTGCGCCGAGATTCGTCGGTGGTTCGATTTCGCCGCGCACCAGCCGGGCACGATAAAGATCGAACCCGCCGAAGCCACCGGTTCTATCCGAGGAGAAGTAGAGAAAGTCACCGGCCGGGCTGAAGGCCGGGGCGCCTTCGTTGCCGTTTGAGTTGAGCTGATCAAGCCGCTGCGGCGCGGAAAGTCCCGCGTCGGTCATTGCGCATTGGTAGATGTCGTAATCATGGCGATAGGGGTCTTCGCGGATCGTGGCCTGCCAGGCGCCTTTTGGTGACTGGTTGTCTGGTTCCTCGCGCGGGCGGTTCGAGGCGAAGACGATTGAGTTGCCGTCGGGCGAGACCGCGGGGCCGTATTCGTTGAATTCGGAGTTGACCCATGTCCCCAGGTTGATCGGCGGCTGCCAGCCTGAGTCGGCGTGCTGCGACTTCCAGAGGTCGTAGCCGCCGACGCCGCCGGGACGATCGCTGTAGAAATAGAGCGTCCGACCGTCCGGGGAGATTTCAGGGCCCAGGTCATCGTATTCGGTGTTGATCGCCGCGAGCGGCTCGGCGGGCTGCCAGCCATCGCTGGTCCGCAGAGAGTAGAAAATGTCCGCCTGCCGGCCGGGCTTGCCGCGCACGAAGAACATCATGCGACCGTCGGCCAAGACGCGCGGCTCGTACTCGTCGGCGGAGGAATTGAACTCGGCGGACATCGGCGCGGGCGGCTGCCAGAGAATCTCGCGCAGCCGCGCGGACTCGGCGGGCTCGCGAATGTCCCCGGCATCACTGTAATAGGTTTGGTGCCGCGGCCATAGCACCCACGCGGCAGCGCCGGTCGCGCCGGCCAGCAGGACGACGCCGATGATGATGAGCACTCGCTTCACGCGCCGCCTCTGAATCAATTACGAACCCCCCTCGAGCATGGTGTCGAGGTAGGGTTCCTGTATGCCGGCCGCCTTGCAGATGTCGAGCACCTTCACGACAGCCCCGTAGTTCGATCGTCGATCGCCGCGCACACTGACCTTTTGCCCCGGATTCACGCGGACTGCGTCCTCGACCACGCGGCGAAGCTCTTGTGACTCAACGGCCCGGCCGGCCATGATGATGCGGCCGGACTCGTCCACGTTGATGATGATTTCGCGCAGGGTCGTGCTGATCGGACCGGCGGCGTCCGCGAACGGAAGAGCGACCTGAAGCTCTCGCTCTTCCTTGTGGAAGGTCGTGGCCACCAGAAAGAAAATGAGAAGGAGAAACATCATGTCGATCATGGGGGTGAGATCGAGCGTGGCTTCGGCGGCGGCGTCTTTGGCCTTGATGAGCATCGGCGACCTAACCTCCCACCGCGGCGGCGGCCTTGGGATTGAACCGAATGTCCTCCGGCTCATCGGCTGCGGCCCTGCGCGTCTCGGGCAACTCGGCGAATTCCTCGACGAACTCGACGGCAATCGCGTCCATTTCATTGACGAGACCGTCGATTCGCGAGGCGAGCCAGTTGTAGGCCAGCACGACGGGAATGGCGACCATGAGACCGGCGGCGGTAGTGATCATCGCCTGGTAGATGCCTTTGGCGAGGAGTTCCGTCTTGCCCATGGCGTCGGCGGAAGCGGCGACGGTCTGGAAAGCGGTGATCATTCCGGTGATGGTGCCGAGCAGGCCGAGCAGGGTGGAGATCGAGGCAATGACGGCGAGGATGCGCATGTGCTTGCGCAGCTTGAACACTTCGCGCTCGCCGGCATCCCGGACGTACTTCTCCACCACATCCACCGATCGACCCAGCCGCTTGATGCCTGCGCTGACGATCGCCGCCAGTGGGCTGGCATCTTTTTCGCAATACGAGAGTGCCTGTTCGCGGTCCTCGTCGACATCGCGCAGAAGGCCCTTGAGGCCGTTCATGAAGCCCGCGGGAATGATGCGCGATCGGCGGAGGCTGGCCATCCGCTCCGTGAACACCGCCAGCGCGACCAACGAGCAGAGGCCGATGGGGATCATCATCGGCCCGCCTTTGATGACAAACTCCCACACCGATTGAGCCGACATGTGCGCGTCACCACCAATGGGCGGCGTGGCTGAAGACTGGGCCAAAAGTCCTGCACTTAAGAGACCGCATAGTTGTGTCACGTTCATGGCTCCTCCCGCAGTTAGTGCCCGGGCACGCCGGCCACTGCTTCGCGCAACTGCTCGGCTGCCAACGCGGCCCAACGGGTGTTGGCGTACTTCTTTGATACCTGCTCAAATTGACGTCGGGCTTCCACGTGCCTCGACAGCTTTGCAAAGCACCGGCCCGCCTCGTAGAGCGCTGCCGCGCTCCACTCGGGGTATGCGTAGAGAATGTCCACCTTCATCAGCTCGCGGGCCGCGTCTTCATACTTCTTACCGGCAAACAGGCATTCACCAATCTGGAATTGTGCCCGGGCAGCGGTCGGGCCCTGATGGATCTCGATGACGCGCCGATAGCCTTTGACGGCCTCATCGAGCCGGCCCTGGTTTTCCTGACACCAGGCAAGGCCGAACGCGGCCTGGTACGCATTCTCGGCTTCGGGGAATTGCTTGAGGTAATCGGCGAAGTGCTTTTCGCCAATCGCCCAGCGCTGAAGGGCGGACTGGCACTCGGCAATTCGCAAGAGCGCGCCGGCAAAGCCCGAGTCGGCGGAGCCCTTGTCGATGACGACTTGAAAATGCTCGACGGCGGCCGCGTGGCGATTGAGCTTGAACAGGGACTCTCCGCAAAGGGCGTGGGCCGAGAGGGCCATGGTGCTGCCTGAGTGCTCCTTGGTGAATTTGTCGAGCTGCGAGGCCGCTTCGGCGAAGTTGCCCTGCTCGAATTCGCACACGCCCAGTCGATAGGCGGCCTGCTCGGCAACGTCCGAAGCCGCAGCATCACCAGCATGAGTCGCGGCATCCTGCGCACGCCGGTAAAGCTCCGCTGCCTTTTTGCGATGACCGGCCGCGTCCTCCATGACGGCGAGTTCGAGAAGAGCGTGCGGGTTGGCGGGATTTGCTGAGTCGCCGTCGATCAAATCGCGGTAGGCGGTCATTGCGTCGTCGGTCCTGCCGAGCTGCTTTAGGCACCATGCCCGCTCATAGCGAATCGCATCGCGCATCGCCGGCGGCAACTCGGACACGTCAAGATCGGCGATCAGCCTCAGGGCTTCGTCGCTCCGGTCCTGTCGCGAGACCGCGATGGACAGGCTGGCGTTGACGGCGAGCCTTCGGGAAGGGTCTTTTGCTTTCTTCGCAAGACCGCGCAGAAGCTTTTCCGCGTCGGCGTACTTCTTTGCCGCCATGAGCGATTGGGCACGGCTGTAGCGCGCATCATCGGCGAGGTCTTTCGGAAGGCCCTCATCTGCTTTGGCGAGGTACTCGGCCGCTTTGTCATGATCGCCCCGGGCCTGGGCAATTTGCCCGAGATGGCGGAGGGCGTGCGAGGCAAAGCGGGAGTTCTCATCGAGGTCCAGTACCTGCGTGAAACGCTTCTCCGCATCGTCGCTGCGGCCGAGCGCCGCAAGGCACTGCCCTGTCTCGAAGATCGCCTGAAGGGTATGCGGACTTTCGGGATGCTCACTGGTCAGGCGACTCAGCATGTCCAGCGCAGCGTCGAACTTCTCCATTCGCTGCCGGGCGAGGGCACACTTGAGCATCGCGGAATCCTCGCCGTCGGCTTTTGCATGGTCTTTGACGTAATCGGTCAGTATTCCGTCAGCCTGCTGCCAGCGGCCGAGCTCAAAGAAGGCATCGCCCAGCGCCGGCATCGCTGATGCGAAGCTCGCGGCATCCTTGCTCTCCAGGCTTTTCTCAAGCAGGGGAACGGCCTCGTCGAACTGCCCCAGGCGGTGATAGGCGAGGCCCATTCGATAGGATGCGCGATCGGCGTCGGGACTCTTCGGGTAAGCCTCAAGAAAAGTGCGATATCGCTTGATCGCATCGGCGAACTCGCCGGAGAGGAATAGATTCTCCGCCGCGAGAAAGTCAACCTCCGGCACCTGGCGGTGCTTCGGATACCGCTTGATGAAATCCTCGCACAGCTCGGCGCTGGCGGCGTACTCTGTCTGCTGATGCAGGGCCAATGCGGACAGGTGAAGCGCTTCCGCCGCGAGGGCGTGATCCGGCTGCTCCTTTACAAACCGCGAAAGGACCTTCGCCGCATCTGCGTATTCCGCCGCGCGGTATAGGGCAACGCCGTAATCGTATAAGAGCTCGGCGTGAAGCCGGCTCTTGGGGTACTTTTTGGCTGCCGCCCTCAGTCTCTTCGCAGCCGATGCGAATTCGCCCTTACGGGATTCGCACTTCGCCAGCCAGTATTCCGCCTCATCGGCGAGTGTCCGGTCAGCCTTCGCCGCTTCTTTCAGAAGGGCAGCGGACCGATCGTGTTCACCGCGCTCGAACCAGACGCGGGCCCTTTGCAGCGAGGCCGTTGGCAGGCTGGGGTGATTCGGGAAGGTCTTGATGAATTCATCCAATCGAGCCCCGGCGTCGTCGAACTCTCCTGACGCCAGGAGGACGGCGGCAAGGCCCATGAGCGCGTCACCTTGCTGCTTTGACTTTCCACGGGCCACGATTTCCTCAAAGCGGCGGCGGGCATCGGCGAGCCTTCCGCAGCGATGAAGGGATTGCGCTGATAGGAGGCGGGCGCTTTCCGCCAGTGCGCCGGCTGGAAACTCACGCAGGACGGCCTCGCAACTTTGGGCCGCATCGTCGTGTTTGCCGATTGCGCTGAAGGCCATGGCCTCGAAGAACTGGACGCGCTCGTGTGTGGGATGATCGGGCCAGTTTTCGGCCGCGGACTTGGCGGCGCGGATTGCTTCGTCGAAATCTTTTGCGCGAAACAGGCTCTCGACGAGCAGGGCCGCCGCATCCGGGGCCAGCTTGTGGTCTGCATGATGCTTAAGCACACCCTGCAGGACCTCAGCAGCCTCTCCGGGCCGCTTCACGAGCAGCAGGCACTGGCCGCGCATGAGTCGAGCCTCCGCGTCGAAGGCAAAATCATCGGCGTCCGGCAGTTGCTGAAGCTGTTCGAGCGCGGCTTCGGCATTGCCGCGGCGAAACTCGCAAACCGCCAGGCCGTATCGCGCCATGGGCGCCTTGGGATGCTCACTGTGTGCTTTTAGGAAGGCGCGGTATTCGTCGGCGGCCAAGTCGAACATGCCGCGTTGAAGGAAACCGTTGCCGCCGTGATAGTTGCGCAATGCCGCCGCGTCGCTCGCCCCCTCTTCGGCTGCGGCCGGCGCCATTGCGAGCAGGAACAGAGCCACGCCAAGACGCAGCGGGAGTCGATGAATACGCGCGATCATCGGGACGCCTCCGAATCGCTTGAGTTGACGGAATGAACTGAAGTCATCGCCGCGCCGTGAGTCTGATACGAATCAAACATGGGCGAGGATCATTTTTTTTGTGAGAGTTTTTCGGTCGGACGGCGGACGTAGATGGTGCGCAAAGCGACCACGCTGACAAGCGGAGCCGCTTCTCCGCGCCACCTCAAATGTAAAGTCCTGTTGGACTACTCTTCGTTGCCGTCGTCGTCCGCGTCGTCATTTGCGTCGTCGTCTGCGTCCACATCTTCGTCAATGTCCGCGTCCTCGGCATCCGCCTCCTTGTGGGCATCGCCTTGTTCGATCGTCTGGTCGATCGACTCGGCGATCTCTTCGATCTCATCCGCCTGCGCCAGAAGCACCTCACTCTGTGTCTCGATTTCCGATGCCTGAGCGTCCAATTCGTCGGCCATGGCCAGGAACCTCGCCGCTTCGCCATCGTTCTGAGTCGATTCGGCACGATCGCGAATGCTGTCCGCCTGGTCGCGGAGCTGGTCGGCCTTTCGCTCAAGCTCGTCGGCCTGATGTTCAAGCTCGCGAGCCCGATCCAGGGCGCCACCGGACTTGATCTGAAGCTCGGTTCGGAGTTTTCGCTTCAATTCGCCCTTGGAGTGCTTAAGTGCCTTGGCGGCCTCTTTCAGTGCCATCCTTGTTTCGGCGGAGACCTGACCTTGGACTCGCCTGGCCTCGGCGAGGGCGCGTTCGACTTCCGCACGGGCTTCTGTAGTGAGGCGCTTGGTAAATTCACGATTCTGTGCGCCTGTTGCGGCCTCGTGGGCCTTGTGCGCTTCGTGCAATTCCTTTTCGAGTTGCCGCTTCCATTGCACGTCTTTGTTGATGCGGCGCTTCGTGAGCTCCGCGACGGACGCATCCGGATCAATCATTCGGACAAAGGCGCCGAAGATCGTCTGAATCGCCCCGCCGCCGTTGACGCCGATCTTCTCCTCGCCCGGGTGGACCATGACCGGCACGTCATTGAGGACCATGAGCTCTGTCAGGGCCGACAGCTTTCCGGGAGAGAGCTGGTAATAGACCGTGTCGTCGGGCTGCTGGATCATGTTGACGAAGGCTTCGAAGATCATCTGCTGTTCGTGGGAAGCAATGACCTCGATTCCGTCGCCGGAAGCGCGGACCTTGATCGGAACGTCATCGCGGACCATCAGGGCCATGAGCTTTTCGAGTTTTTCGCCGGAGAGCTGGTAACGCCGAGCTTTCTCTTCGCCGGACTCGGTCGGCGCGACGGTCGAAAGGGGCTGACGCGGCGCAGCCTGTCGCTCCTGCGTCCGTGCGCGGTTGTGCCCGCCACCCATTCGCTCGAGTTGATCGGCGAGTCGTTCCAATTGGCGTTCGAGCCGGTCAAGGCGATCGTCGACATTGCCTCCACGCCTCGCCGGAGGTGCGGTCGGTCCGGCCAGCATCAACTTGCCGGACAGTGACGGCGCTGCCGGCGGCGAATAGGTCACAATCGCCGGAATTGCAGGTGCCGAAGCTTCAACAGTTGCGACTCCGGGCAGCGGTGCGAACGCTGCGACCGGCGGCGCCGGAGTGCCGACGACCACCACGGCGCGAGTGCCGCTGGGCTGCGGCGCCGGCAAGGCCGATGGGACGCCAGCGACAGATACACATGGGGCCGTCGTCTCAACCGATGCGCATGTCACCGCCTTTGGGGCGCTGCCTTCGGATGAGGGTGGACACGACGACGCGGGCGTCGCCAGCCAGCCGGCCGATGCCAGAGAGAAAATGAGCGCGATGCCCGAAAATGAAAGGCTGGGGGAGGATCGCTGCGTCATGACCATGGTCAGTCTCCTTGCAAATTGTCCGGCTCGCCCACTAATGACACCAATACCGTTCACCGGTGCGGAAGCTCCACCTTCCGCAACGTATTGCCGCGTTACCAGGAGTGCCTCGGCGAACGCCCTGCGTCCGCGCGGGAATAACCAAGTCACCCAGGCATCACAGCAGTTCTCCGCTTCCTCGCGAAGACGCCCACGAACCCACCACACGACGGGATGCCACCAATAGAGGCTCCCGACGATTGTCTCGATCCAGGTAATCCAGTGATCTCGTCGGCGCACGTGAGCCAATTCATGCAGGAGGACGGCCCGTCGCCCGATGTCGTCGAGTTGACCCCAGAGCTCCCTCGGGAGAATCAGGCGCGGCGTCAGACCGCACCAGACCATCGGTGACACGCGATCGGGAACGACGAGCGTAACCGGCGGCTGACGAAGGCCGATCTCGTCGGCAACGCGGGACACCATGGCCCGTACTTCCGCAGGGGCGCGCTTACCGCGAGCGAGGATGCCTCGTACGCGTAGAATTCGAAGAATGCGACACGAGATGATCAACGCGATGCCGGTGAACCAGACCACCGCCGGGACGGCGGGCAGACGACCGACCGCGTCGCGAACATTAATAAGGGAAATCAGCCACGGCTCGGCGCTTTCGATCAATTCCGCGAATAGACGGCGCGGGGTGTAGCCCGAAAACGTCGAGCGCTCGATGGGAGTCGCGGTCAGCGCACCGTCAGAGGCATCGAGTATGCCGGCCCGGGCGCGAAGCTGTTCGTCGGAAATGCGAGGCTCCAAGCGCGGTGAGATCTGCGCGGCCGGTAAGCATGCGGCGACGGGGAGTTCATCGCAGGGCGGAAGCGTGTATTCGACGCGATGCGGGGGAATTCGGGTTGCGAGGGATAGATCACCCAGCGCCGATCGGGTCTTTGAGGGCGATGAACACGAAGACGGGAGATCACAGCTTTGAGAGCAATTCTCAGATTTAGGTAGACGACCTTTCAAGTCATCGACCCGGGGCAAGCACGTCAGCAATTCCTGTATGTCCGTCGGTAACGGATGGGAAATGGAAGGCTCGGACCCCTGGGCGGACAGAGACCCGACCACGTCCGCAGCCGAGGCGAGCCTCGCCGGCTGATGGAGCGGAGCCGAGTCTTCTGTCCAGGGTGGAGTGGGAGCTTGTTGATGCCTTTGAGATCGCCGATCGGCGATGGAGGGCAATGATTCTGAGTTCGGGGCGGCGCTTTGCACATCTGTTGGAGCGCGAACAATCGGATCGCTGGCGAGATCAGGCCCCCTGCTCGGTACAAACGACGGCAGCATCGGCGGCACGACCAGCCATGCCAAGATGAACAACCACAGGGCGTGTCTGGTGGGCGGTCGACATGGCAGCCATCGGCAAGCCGCCGCGACGATGAGCACCAGCGGGATCACCGCCAGTGCATTTCGCCAAAGTGCGTCGATTAGGAATGAGGTCCAGGACCCCATCAGCGTCGCTCCCCTATCAAGGCCGTGTCCATATCACGGCGGTGATCGATCACGAGTCCGAGCGGTTGTCTCCCGCGTCCAATCGATTTATCAAATCCTGGAGTGCGTCAATCTCATCCGGCGTAAAGCGCTGGGTCTTGATCAACTGCAAGACCAATGGCCCCGCCGCACCGTTGTAGAGCTGTTTGACCAGTGTCTTTAGCCGATTTCGAGTGATCTTGTCGCGCGAGACCAGTGGCTTATAGACGTAGGCCAGGCCCGACTTGTCGCTGGCCACAAGCTCCTTCTGCTCCAACCGCGACAGGAAAGTCAGGACGGTGGTGTAGGCCACCTTCTTGCCGCGGTCGTGCAGGACGTTCATGACATCGCGAACGGTGGCCGGCCCCTGGTCCCACAAGACCTTGAGGACCTCCAGCTCGGCATCACCCAAATCGTATTGTCGGTCGGTCATGGGATATTCCCTTACACCTGCGCGGCCCCCTCGAAGGGGTCCAACCTACTACAAGTGTCGTCATCCTACTACAAACGTCGAAGGGTTTCAACGCTCACGCGAAAATTTTCGCGGCATCAGGATTTTCTTGAAGGATCGAGGCGGCAAGTGTTTATCGCTGAAGCTTTTTGAATGCGTCGGGCAGGTGATCGATCAGGTCTGTTGCGATCACTGACACCTTGCCGAGTGACCTTGCGGCAAGGTCGCCGGCCAAACCGTGAAGGTGAACGCCCAGAATCGCGGAATGAAAGCCTGACATCCGCTGTGCAATGAATCCGGCGATGATGCCGGTCAGCACGTCGCCGCTACCGCCGGTAGCCATCCCGGGGTTGCCGGTTTTATTGACGTAGAGGTTTACGCCGTCGGTGACGATGGTGCCGGCGCCCTTGAGGACGACCACAGCGCGATAATCCGGGTGGTCTTTGCCGCCGGACATTTCTCGCGCCGTCTTGACGGCGTATTCCTGACGATCCGCCTGAATCTCGGCCGTCGAGACGCCATGCATCCGCGCAAGCTCGCCGGGATGCGGCGTGATCACGGTGCGGAAGTGCAGAGCGCGATCCCAGCCTGCGCCGTCGCCGACGGACTTGTGCATGACATTCAGTGCGTCAGCATCCAGGACGACGGGCGTCCTCGCATCGTCGCCGAAGGAATTGATCAATTGTGTCATTGCGGCGTCAAACGCACTGTCACCACGGCCGATGCCCGGTCCGATGGCGACGACGGAGGGCGCGGTGGGCTCATTCAGCAAGCCGTGATCGTGAAGGTTTTCCATCGCCTGCCGCGGGTCGAGGGTGCCCTGCGCGTCTTCGGGGAGCGGGAGTGAGGTGGCGCAGGGGCAGAGCGCGGCGACGGCCAGTTGAATGGAGCGGGGACATGCCACGGTGACAAGGCCCGCTCCGCTGCGCAGCGCGGCATTCGCCACCAGAGCCGGCGCGCCGATCATGCCGCGCGAACCGCCGATCACCAGGACGCGACCGAAAGAGCCCTTGTGGGCGTCTTTGGCGCGGGATGAAAGCCTGGGAAGGGCCGAAATCCGGCGGAGTCGAGGCTTTGATTGATACATACGCGCGAAGTCCCATTAGACCGTGGTTTATCGGCACTCATCGAGCCGGCCTCGGAGCACGTTCGGCGCGATGGATAGGCTGCTTCGCTCGCCTAGGAGCCGGTCGATGGTTCGCCGAGGCGATTGATCTTTGCCGCCAGGGCAGCGGCGCCGAAACCGTTGTCGATGTTCATGACGGCCACTCCCGTCGCGCAGGAGTTGAGCATGGCGAGCAGGGCGGCGAGCCCCTCAAAGCTTGCTCCATATCCCACGCTGGTCGGCACAGCGATGACCGGCGCCGCAACGAGGCCGCCGACTACACTGGCCAGCGCCCCTTCCATGCCGGCGGCGACGATGACCACCCGCGCGGCCCGCAGTTCTTTTGACTGACTGAGCAGGCGATGAATCCCCGCGACGCCGACGTCATAAAACGGCTGCGTGCGCTGATCCATGATTTCGCATGTCACCCGGGCTTCTTCAATGACCGGCATATCACTTGTCCCGCCGGTGACCAGGGCGATGATGCCCGTCGACAGCGCCGCGGTTTGCTGGCGGAGCGTGATACAGCGCGCGGTCTCGTGGAACTCGGCATTTGGCGATGCCTTTCGCACGGCTTCGTACTGGCCGGCGGTGGCGCGCGTCGCGAGGACATTTCCCCCGGCGCCAGCGAGCTTCTCGAAGATGGAGGCTACCTGCTCGGCGGTCTTGCCGGGGCAGAAGATCACCTCCGGAAAGCCACAGCGGATTGCCCGGTGATGATCGACATTGGCAAAACCGATGGACTCGTAGGGCAGGTCACGCAGCCTTGCGACGGCGTGCTCCACCGATGTTTTTCCGGAGCGAACGGATTCGAAAAGGTCTTTGAGGAATTCTGAGTTCATGGGCTTGCAACTGGGGGTGCGTCAAATCTTCCTGCGCCGGGTCAAACAGTCAGATAATTTCTCACGGCGCATCACGGTTTTCAGCCATGCTATCGCGGTTTTCGCCGGTCGCAAAGGGAGGCCCGTTTGACCCGCGTTTTGAGCGGCGTATACTTGGTTTTACGCGACCCACGGATGGTAGTCGTTGGTCCTTTCTTGTTTGGAAACTATCTCATCGAAATCGGTCGCTGCTCCCTTGCCTTGGCGGCAGGAATTCTGATATGGTCGATGTACCAGTCGTCTGGGGATCAGGACACATGGACGAACAAGACATCGCCGCGCGAAAGCTCGTGGAGTTCGCACGCCCTTATTTATTAAGGGATGACCTTGCGGGACTTGCCCGAGACCTCGACGGTTCGTGGTCGGCGGATTGCCTTGCCTTGTTTCTCGAATCACACGACGCAGAGACGATTCAGGTGGTGACGATCGCACTGGGCCTTGTGGGGGACATGTCTGCTTGTCCGGCGCTGCTAGAGTTGCTGCATCGCGATGACCCGCGACTCATTTCGCTGGCCGAGGACGCGCTGTGGTCGATTTGGTTTCGTGCCGCGGGCCCGGTCGCACAGGGCGTACTTACGAAAATCGCTCCGCTCATTCACGACAAGGAAAGCGATAGCGTCATTCCCCTGCTTACATCCCTGATCAAGACCTTTCCACATTTCGCCGAGGCCTATCACCAGCGGAGCCAGGCGTACTCGCTTCTGGGGCGCTATCAGGCGGCTATGCGCGACGCGAAGCGCGCAATCGACTTGAACCCAGCCCATTTTGGCGCGCTGGCGAATATGGCCAACTGCCTCGTCGCGTTAGGTCGCTATGACGAGGCTCTTGGGCAATATGAAGCGGTGATGAAACTGCATCCGCACATGCCCGACATCGATCAGGCGATTGATCAAATATCCCGGATGCTATCGAACGGACGAACGAAGCGGACTTCCTTGTCGCTCGTAACCGAGCAGGACTGATTCGCGGGAGTGATCCAGCGCCGGCCGCCGGGCGAAACCCCAACCGACCACTATTGTTCGAATAATCCCGAAACACTCGTCTGCTGGTGAATGTTTCGAATGGCCCGGGCAAAGAGCGGGGCCGCCGAAATCACTTTTACGCGTTTTGACAACGGCTCGAATCTATATTCAAGGGTGTCGGTGATGACGAGTTCCTTGATGGGGCTGGCGTCCACTTTCGCCGTCGACCCCTCGCTCATCACGCCGTGTGCAACGGCCGCGAAGATATCGCGGGCCCCTTCCTTCTTGAGACGCTCCGCCGTCGCGATGAGCGTCCCGCCGGTGATGGTGAAGTCGTCCACGATCAGGGCGTGCTTTCCTTTCACGTGCCCGATGATGCGATTGACGAAGGCTTTCTCGCGATGGCCCTCGCGCGTCTTTTCGGCGATCACCGTCTTGGCCCCGAAGAATTTTGCATAGGCGTTGGCCATGCCGGCCGCACCCACGTCGGGGGCCACCACCACCCAATCGTCGGGCTGTCGCATTTTACGCTTGTAGTGCGCCGCGATCACCGGCAGCGCATAGAGATGATCCACCGGGACGCGAAAGAATCCCTGGATCTGCGGTGCGTGGAGGTCCATGGTGACGATGCGATCCACGCCCGCCGCCTCCAGGCAGTCGGCGCATACGCGGGCCCGAATGGACACGCGAGGTTCGTCTTTCTTGTCGCCCTTGCCATATCCAAAGAACGGGATCACCGCCGTGACACTGTTGGCGGAAGCGCGTTTGAAGGCATCGATGAAGAAGAGTATCTCCATGAAGTGATCGTTAACCGGATAGCTGAGCGATTGGACGAAATAGACGTCCCGGCCGCGCACGTTTTCGCCGACACGGACAAAGGTATTGCCCTCGGAGAAAAAGGTCGTCTCGCAGCGGCCCGGTCGAACCTTGAGGTTCTTGCAAATGGCGGACGTAAATTTTCCGCTGCCTGAGCCTGCGAAGACGAGCAATTTCCCGTGCGTTGACATGAATCAGCCTTTCTTGCCTCAAGGAGCGAGCCATCATAGCGACGCCGATGCAGCCCACAAGCAATGCAACAGGCGTTGCCTGCCCGGCGGCATGTAAGAGCGGCTCATTCCGTCTGCGTCGCCGGCATGTCCCCAACTTCGAGCGGCATGTACAATGAGCCTGCCGCAGGACGCACGAGCGGATCATGCCCAACGGCAAGACAACCCCAGATTATCCAACGAGTCCCGGTCATGACGCGATGCGAGATACCTGACGATCGAGCTCTTGAGCCTGGACCGGAAAAGGATCACGCTCGACTGTGCCGGGCTATTCTGTTGGTACTCGCGTGCTACGCGGCCGCCGTGACCTTCATCACAAACGCATTGTTTCGAATTCTACCAACGACGGATGGGTTTATTCCTACGCAGGTTATTCCGCTGTACGTTGCGATGTGCGTGCATGCCGTTACAGCCTCGGTGGCATTGGCGGGTTTTCTCTTTATTCGACGCCGGCGAAATGTCACATTGAAGGGCCCGCGAATTCTCTTGATCACCTGCATCTTATTCATGCCGATATCGCTGGATGTAATTGCCGGGGTTTTCTTCCCCCCACCGGATGACCGGGATACGGTCCTTCAACCTCATCCCACACGCGGATGGAGCCATCGGCCGATGGCAACCGGCGATTATTTCGGAATGCCAACGCGAATTAACTCGCTAGGACTTCGCGGCGAAGAGTTTCCAATCAAAAAGCCCCAGGGGGAATTTCGCGTTCTATTCGTCGGAGATTCGATCACGCTCGGGCTGGGGTTAGCGGAAGACAAGACGTATGTCCGGCTTATCCATCCGCTTCTTGCGACGGCCTTGCCGACTTACTCAGTGCGGATGGTAAACGCCGGCTGCACGGGGTACACAACGTGGCAAGAGGCGGACTATCTTGAGAATGAAGGTCTGAAGCTCTCGCCCGATCTGGTGGTGCTCAATTTTTGTCTGAATGACTTGCTCGACGTCCTCAATACGGAAGGCAGATTGGTTCGCGGACGACCGTGGATCCGGGAATATCCTCCGCTGAATCATATCAGCGGTCTGGCACGAATGGCTGCCCATTACTGGGATCGCTATCGAGCGAAACAGATTCGGGAACACGGATTATGGACGAATGAGAATGTCTTTGGCGCGCCGCCTAATGAGCATATTGGGTTTGAAACGTTTTTTGAGGAGACTCTTCCCCCGCGCATCGTCACGGCATGGAACCGAATCTTCGAAGATCTGAGTGACTTTGATAAGGCCTGCAAACGGGCCGGCGTGCCGTGGGTGCTTCTCTCATTGCCGATTCGAATAAAAATGCCGCCGGATGCGGGCGCCAAGAGGATCATCGCCCGATTGAACGGATGGGCGGCCTCGAAAGGCGTGCCGCACCTGGACGTCACCGAGGCATTTGTCGAATGGGCCGACAGGACGAAGACGCCGGCCGAAACGCTCTTCAACGACGAGGTTCATCCGAGCCCGGAGGGTTCGCGCATCATTGCCGAGGAGTTGGCACGTTTTATCATCTCCGAAAAACTCCTAAAACCAGCCGGTCGTACCGGTCAGGATGCCCCCGCAGCGCCATAAGCGGAGAGATACGACTCGTGGCGATCTAAATCCTGTGCTATCCTACCCATGTTGGCAGGACCAGACTGCCATGAGTCTATGAGGTGACAGATGCTTACGCCGTACTATCCGGAAGAATACGTCGATTTCAGCCGGCCCGAGCCGCGCCAGGCGATGCTCGACGCTTTGAAGCTCGTCGAGTCGCAGCTTGGCCGCAGCTATCCGCTGCGCATCGGCGGCAAGAGAGTGGAGACGAGCGCGAAAATCGAGTCGATCAACCCCGCCAAGAACGATCAGATCATCGGCTTGGTCAGCAAGGCCGGCCTCGACGAGGCCAACGCCGCGCTGGCGGCAGCCGAGGAGGCGTTCAAGTCGTGGTCGCGCGTCGCTCCTGAGGTGCGCGCCCGATATCTGCTTCGCGCCGCCGCCGCGATTCGTCGCCGCGTCTATGAATTCTCCGCGTGGATGGTCTATGAGGAGTCCAAGTCGTGGATCGAGGCTTTCGCCGACACCTGCGAGTGCATAGATTTCCTGGAGTTTTATGGCCGCGAGATGATGCGACTCGGCCCGGCGCAGCCGGTCTCGCCGTATTGCGGCGAAGAGAATGAGCTGCGCTACATGCCGCTGGGCGTTGGCGTCGTGATCCCTCCGTGGAACTTCCCGCTGGCGATCATGGCCGGAATGACTTCCGCGGCCCTTGTCACCGGCAACACCGTCGTCCTCAAGCCTGCCAGCGCCGCCCCCGTGATCGCAGCCAAGTTCTTTGAAGTGCTCGGAGAGATCATGCTGCCACCGGGCGTGGTCAACTTCTGCCCCGGCAGCGGCGGCGCGATGGGCGACGCGCTGGTCGATTCGCCGAAGACGAGATTCATCGCCTTCACCGGATCGCGCGAAGTCGGCACGCGCATCTTCGAGCGCGCCGCGAAAGTGCACCCCGGCCAGCTTTGGCTGAAGCGCACGATTCTGGAGATGGGCGGCAAGGACTGCATCGTCGTCACTGACAAGGCCAACATCGACGAGGCCGCGGAGGGTGTCGTCGCGGCGGCATTCGGTTTCCAGGGTCAGAAGTGCTCGGCGTGCAGCCGGCTGATCGTCGATGAAAAGGTTCACGACGAACTGGTGCGCATGGTCGTCGATCGAGCGTCAAAGCTGACCATCGGCAACCCGACGAAGCCGGAAAACTTCCACATGGGCGCGGTCATCGACAAGTCCGCGTTTGACAAGATCAAAAGTTACATCGAGATCGGAAACAAAGAAGGCAAGATGCTGCTCGGTGACGCCAAGGCGCCGACCGGCGGGTTCTTCATTCCGCCGACGATCTTTGACGACATCAAGCCGAGTGCCCGGCTCGCACAGGAGGAAATCTTCGGCCCGGTCCTCGCGATCATTAAGGGCCGCGGCTTCGACGAACTTCTGGCCATCGCCAACGGCACCGACTACGGCCTGACCGGGGCGATCTACTCCAATGATCGCATGGAACTGGAACGTGCCCGGCACGAATTCCACGTGGGCAACTTGTACCTCAATCGAAAGTGCACCGGAGCCCTGGTGGATGTCCAGCCGTTCGGCGGCTTCAACATGAGCGGGACCGACAGCAAGGCCGGCGGGCGGGACTATCTGCAGTTGTTCATGCAGGGGAAGAGTATTACGGAGAGGCTGTAGCCGAGCTAAACAAGTCGAGTTAAGTAGAACTCAATTAGACTGAGATTCAAGGAATCCTTAACAGATTCGATCTCTTGCCGAATAGCGATGACGATTCGCCGGGGCCTTGAACATTAGGGGTTTGTTGAGTTACCATAAGTATGCGACCCATTGGGACGGATGCTGAGCAAGGGTATCTGAGGGCCAACCCGAAAGACTCCTACCTAAGTAAGGGCCAATTGATTGCGGCGGGAAGCACGTAACGCATCGCGCAATCACGATGATGCCCGCGCCGGCTGCAGCTAGAATGGGTCATCTGATCTGTCAACTAGGTTTCGGCGAGCCAAAATGGTTGGTTACAACAGTATTCCATATATAGGCGATGTTATGCGGCATTTCTTTAACTTGAGAATGGCGACCTGCGCAAGCAGGTTGTTTCGATCAGGCATGTGTCTTTTCATTCTTTTTACGATCGACAGATCAACATTTTCTTCGCTTGCACAAGCTTCCGAGTGGCGGCTACTGCCTCCCGTGACCGGGCAAAGTGGTCATTCGATGGCTTACGACAGTGATCGCGGCGTCATCGTTATGAGTAATGGTCAAATTTCGTTGATGACGCGGTAATCAGGCGGCGTTTCTCTCGGCCTTTTCTCCATTGACGAACTTCACACCGGCGATGACATCGGGAAGCAGCGTCGCGCCATTGAGCAGCCGCCAGTGGTTCGCGGCGGACTCGCACAGCTTGAACACCATTGCCAGACACGCGATCCGACTGCCGTTGCCTTTGGTCCGGCGGTGACGCAGCCGCACCGTGGCGAACGTACTTTCGATCGGATTCGTCGTCCGCAGGTGCCGCCAGTGCTCGGCCGGGAAGTCGTAGAACGTCAGCAGCACCTCGCGATCCTTCACCAGGCACTCGGCCGCGCCGGGGTATTTGGCCGCGTAGTGGGCCACGAAGTGATCGAACGCCTGGTTCGCATTCTCCCGCGTCGGCGCCATCCAGATCTCGTGCAGCTTGGCCTTCGCGCCGGTCTGCACCCGCTTGGGCATCTTGTCCAACACGTTGGCCGTCTTGTGCACCCAGCAGCGCTGCGCCCGGGTCGTCGAATAGACCTTCGGCAGCGCCGCCCAGAAGCCCAGCGCTCCGTCCGCCGTGGCCAGCTTCGGGTCGATCGTCATGCCCCGTTGTTGGCAGTCCAGCAGCAGCGAATACCACGACTGCTCGCTCTCGCGATGGCCGTCGACCACCGCGATCAGCTCCTTGCGGCCGTCCGCCCTCGCGCCCATCAGCACCAGAATGCACTGCCGGTCTTCCTCCAGGCGGATGTTGAAGTGAATCCCATCCGCCCAGAGGTACACGTAGTGCTTGCCTTCCAGGGAGCGGCGATTCCATGACTGGTACTCGTCCTGCCAACTCGTCATCAAACGCGTGATCGTCGTGGCGCTGAGCCCCGCCGCCTGGGGACCGACCAGCGCCTGCAGGGCCTCGCTGAAGTCTCCGGTGCTGATGCCCTTGAGGTACAGCCAGGGGATCAACTCCTCGATGGCCTTCGTCTTCCGCAGGTACGGCGGCAAAATCGACGAACAGAACCGCTCCACGGCCTGGCCATTTGCATCCAACGCTTCGCCGGCCTCGCCGCGGCCGACGATCCGACGGTCCCACACCCGCGGCTGCGTCACCTCCACCGGCCCGACGCCGGTGACGAGGGTCCGGGTGGGATGATGGCCGTTCTTGACCACCTGCCGGCGGCCTTGCGGATCGCGCAGATCGGCGTGCCCTTCGATCCAGCCATCGACCTCCGCCTCGATCGCCTGGCCCAGGAGCCGTTGGGCCCCGTCCCGCAGAATCTCCGTCAAAACGTCTCGGCTGGGGACTGGAATCGTCTCGATCGACTCGTTACTCTCCTGCATCGGCGTACTCCTCTGCCCATCGTGGGCGGCTCGGAACCTCGAACAAGTCCCGAGAGTACGCCGCCTTTTTTTATCCCGCCACCATCAACGAAATTCGGTTATAGCTCCATCGTTATGTTTGGAAGCGTTAACGGCGACACCTGGGAATGGAACGGAAGCTCATGGAGCCTCCGCTCTATCTCGGGCCCGTCGATTCGGAATCGACACGCCATGGCCTACGACGCAGCCAGACAGCGAACGGTTCTTTTCGGAGGCAACGCCGGAGGACCCTATGGGCCGTATCTTGGAGATACTTGGGAATGGGACGGGGAAGGCTGGACTCTCAAATCAACCACAGGACCCGCGCCGCGAACCAATCATGCGATGGCCTATGACAGTGTTCGTTCGAGAGTGATCATGTTCGGCGGATTCGCAGGGAGTTCGCAAAGCCGAGAGCTTTGGGAGTGGAATGGTACTACGTGGACACTAAAGTCAAACGGACTCAATCCTTGGGCTCGCGAGTTGCCCGCCCTGGCCTTCGATTCAGCACGGGGTGTAGCAGTAATGTTTGGAGGCTATGTTGGCTCAGGTGCGGCAAGCAACGAGACATGGGAGTGGAGCGGCACGTCCTGGAGCCTTCGCAGCACTGAAGGTCCAGCACCTCGCATTGCACATTCGATGGTCTTCGATTCGGAACGGAGCCTGATTGTGCTCTTTGGCGGACAAGTCGGAGCGACTGCTAATGGCGAAACTTGGGAATGGAATGGAACCGACTGGTCGCTTGTATCAACAAGCGGACCAACGCCCCGGACGGGTCATGCGATGGCGTATAATGGCATTCGTAAGTCGACGTTTTTATTTAGCGGATCCTATAAGAGTAACGACTCGTGGGAATGGAATGGAAACGAGTGGAGTCAAAGGTTAGTGCCTGGTCCCTCCAGCCGAGAGAGACATGCGATGGTATTTGATCGACATCGTGGGGTATGCCTTTTCTACGGTGGTAATGTCCAAACAACCGGCCTCCGGGCGAGCGATATTTGGGAATACAGCGGCCCCTGCGGAACAGGGGACTTTGACGCGGACGGAGTTGTAACCACTGCGCATGATCTTCCACGATTTGTGGCCGCCGTACTCAATGATGTAAGCAGTTGCGCGGCAGACTTCAACGGCGATACCGTTGTAAATGGACTTGATGTCGCACAATTCGTCGATTTCATAGTCCCCTGATCAACAATCTCTTAGCAAATCCTTGATGGAGTAATGGTCAAATTTCGTTGATGACGCGGTAATCAGGCGGCGTTTCTCTCGGCCTTTTCTCCATTGACGAACTTCACACCGGCGATGACATCGGGAAGCAGCGTCGCGCCATTGAGCAGCCGCCAGTGGTTCGCGGCGGACTCGCACAGCTTGAACACCATTGCCAGACACGCGATCCGACTGCCGTTGCCTTTGGTCCGGCGGTGACGCAGCCGCACCGTGGCGAACGTACTTTCGATCGGATTCGTCGTCCGCAGGTGCCGCCAGTGCTCGGCCGGGAAGTCGTAGAACGTCAGCAGCACCTCGCGATCCTTCACCAGGCACTCGGCCGCGCCGGGGTATTTGGCCGCGTAGTGGGCCACGAAGTGATCGAACGCCTGGTTCGCATTCTCCCGCGTCGGCGCCATCCAGATCTCGTGCAGCTTGGCCTTCGCGCCGGTCTGCACCCGCTTGGGCATCTTGTCCAACACGTTGGCCGTCTTGTGCACCCAGCAGCGCTGCGCCCGGGTCGTCGAATAGACCTTCGGCAGCGCCGCCCAGAAGCCCAGCGCTCCGTCCGCCGTGGCCAGCTTCGGGTCGATCGTCATGCCCCGTTGTTGGCAGTCCAGCAGCAGCGAATACCACGACTGCTCGCTCTCGCGATGGCCGTCGACCACCGCGATCAGCTCCTTGCGGCCGTCCGCCCTCGCGCCCATCAGCACCAGAATGCACTGCCGGTCTTCCTCCAGGCGGATGTTGAAGTGAATCCCATCCGCCCAGAGGTACACGTAGTGCTTGCCTTCCAGGGAGCGGCGATTCCATGACTGGTACTCGTCCTGCCAACTCGTCATCAAACGCGTGATCGTCGTGGCGCTGAGCCCCGCCGCCTGGGGACCGACCAGCGCCTGCAGGGCCTCGCTGAAGTCTCCGGTGCTGATGCCCTTGAGGTACAGCCAGGGGATCAACTCCTCGATGGCCTTCGTCTTCCGCAGGTACGGCGGCAAAATCGACGAACAGAACCGCTCCACGGCCTGGCCATTTGCATCCAACGCTTCGCCGGCCTCGCCGCGGCCGACGATCCGACGGTCCCACACCCGCGGCTGCGTCACCTCCACCGGCCCGACGCCGGTGACGAGGGTCCGGGTGGGATGATGGCCGTTCTTGACCACCTGCCGGCGGCCTTGCGGATCGCGCAGATCGGCGTGCCCTTCGATCCAGCCATCGACCTCCGCCTCGATCGCCTGGCCCAGGAGCCGTTGGGCCCCGTCCCGCAGAATCTCCGTCAAAACGTCTCGGCTGGGGACTGGAATCGTCTCGATCGACTCGTTACTCTCCTGCATCGGCGTACTCCTCTGCCCATCGTGGGCGGCTCGGAACCTCGAACAAGTCCCGAGAGTACGCCGCCTTTTTTTATCCCGCCACCATCAACGAAATTCGGTTATAGCTCTCCTTGATGTCCAAGTTGTACTGCTATGCACCCAAGGTATCGTTCGCGTTATGGCTTCGGGCTACACCAATGTAGTGCGTGTGTGGAATGACAGGATTCACGCCCACGTCGCCTTCGTAGCCCTCTTTACAACATATTGCATTCTTTGGACGCATTGGCCGGCCCTTTCAGCGCGGGCTTTCTGCTTTGACGATCAGGAATACTTCATCGACAACCCACTGGTGAAATCGCCAGGGATTGACTCGGCCGGGCGGTTTTTTGCGGAGGTCTTTGAGCCGTCGACCGTGCGGGGCTATTACCAGCCGCTGACGATGGTCTCGCTGATGCTCGACGCGGCGATGGGCGGGTCGGCGGACAATTTGCGACCGTTTCATCGAACGAGCCTGGCGCTGCACGTTGTCAATTCGCTGCTCCTGTTCACCCTTCTACTGCAGTTTTTTGGACGCCCGTGGGCAGCGGGACTGGCAGCGGTCGCGTTCGGGGTGCACCCGCTAACAGTCGAGCCGATCGCGTGGGTGAGCGAGCGCAAGACGCTGTTGGCGGCGATGTTCGCCCTGGCGAGCCTGGTGTGCTACGTGCGTTACACCCGGGCGCGGGGCCGAGCGGCCTATGCGGGCGTCGTTGTCGCTTATGTGCTGGCGATTCTTTCCAAGCCGACGAGCCTTCCGCTACCAGTCATCATGCTGCTCGTTGACTATTGGCCGCTGCGGCGCGAATTGCGACAGTCTGTCGTCGAGAAGCTGCCGCTCTTTGCCTTTGCGGCGCTTTCGGCTTTCGTCACCTATGAGTCGCAGGCCCGAACCTTCGGCGTCGAACTGCCGGGTAAGCACTCGTGGATCGAGATCCCGCTGCGGTTCTGTCATAACGTTGCGTTTTACCTTTTTAAGATCGTCCGACCGATGGAATTGTCGCCGCACTACCCCGTGCCGGAGCCGATGGGCCTATCGCAGCCGATGGTGCTTGCGGGGGTCATCGTGACGGCACTGCTCTTGGTCGGAGCGGCGCTCTCATTGAGGCGCTCGCGGGCGACGGCCTGCTGCCTGGCGATCTTTGTCGTGGGGCTGCTGCCGACGATGCAGTTCGTGGGATTCAGCGGAGTGATCGCGTCGGACAAGTTCGTCTATCTTCCCGCGCTGGGGATTGTGATGCTCGTCGCGTTTGGGTTGACGATGGGCATCAATGCACTCAATGCCGGGAAACACCGATCGGCCGTGGTGTTGATCGTCCCGATGATGCTTGTTCTCGCGCTGGAGACAAGCGCGACGCGGCGGCAATTGGGTCATTGGCGCGACACTCGGTCGCTCTTTGCCCACATGCTCACGATCGCGCCCAAGTCGGACCTGGTTCACCTGGGTCTTGGGATCGCGCTGGCCCGTGAGGGGTCGCCCGGCGAGGCGGAGATGCATCTTCGCGCCGCGGTCCAGCTTGAGCCGCTTCGGGCGGATTCGCATGTCGCGTTGGGCAATCTGCTGGCGGCTCAGAACCGTCACGGCGAAGCGACTGCGGCGTACTGGGAGGCGATTCGGATCGAGCCAACCCGGGCGGCGACACACCTGAACCTCGGCGTAGCCCTAGCGGCGCTGGGGCGGACCGACGAGGCGATCGCGGCGTATCAAGAAGCGCTCCGGCTGCTGCCCGACTATGCGGCGGCGCATCGGAATTTGGCGGGGCTGTATTCTCGCGTGGGCAAGGTGAACGAAGCCGCGGAGCATGCTGACGCGGCGGTTCGTCTGTCGCCGGGCGACGTACCGGCGCTCTTTGACGCGGCGGTGATCCTCTCCAAGGCCGGGCGCACGCGCGATGCCGAGCAGGTGTATCGCGAGGTGCTGCGGATCGACGCGGGGCATCTGCCGGCGAGGAACAATCATGCCGTGCTGCTTGCCATGCAGGATCGCCATGCCGAGGCGGAGGCGATTCTGCGCGAAGGTCTGTCGAAGGGCCTGGAAGATGCCGCTCTGCATAATAACCTGGGGATTGTTCTCGATTCCTTGGGACGACTCGATGAGGCGGTGCAGCAGTTTCAGGCGGCGCTGCGGCTTTCTCCGGATTTCGCCGACGCGCATTACAACCTGGCCGGGGTCTTCGCGACGCAGAACCGAGTCGAAGACGCGATGCGGCATTATCACGAAGTGCTTCGCATTGCCCCAGACCACGACCGGGCCCGCTATCGACTGGAGGAACTGGAGAACCTGCGGCCGAACACGCGGTCGCAATAGGGCGTGAATGTTAGTTCGGGTCTGGCTGAGTCGTCGGCGGGAGTTCTTGTTTCTCGCCGCTATCGTCTTTTTCGGCGGGATCGGCCTCTTCGGTCTGCGGCAGTGGAGTATCCATAGCGGCCTTGACCGGACCGATGTCCGAACTCTTCGCAAGCGTGATCGTTCGCTCGAATCTGCGCCAGCGACGTTTGACCGTCAGCGTGATGCGTTCGCCAGCCGCGCGGTCGCTCAACTCGCGCAGGAGCGCTTCGAGATCACTGATGGGGCGCGCATCCAGCGCCACGATCAGGTCCTCCGGCTCCAGCCCGGCTGACTTCGCGGGGGAAGGGTCTCCCACGGCCGTGATTCTCGCCCCGCGCGATTGCGGCAGGAGTTCGTCCAGTATGTCGTCGAGGAGCCCGGACTCCTGTGGGCCGAGCACGATGCCGATCTTTCCCGGCTCGATGTCTTCTCCGCGTCGCAGTCGATCCAGGACCTCGTCGATGCGATCTCGCGGAATGGCAAAGCCGATGCCGCTGTCGTACCAGTCCACTCCCGCCAGTGCGCCACCGCCCGAACCGGCCATGGGGACAATGAGCCCCAGCACGCGGCCGTCGATATCGACCAGCGCTCCGCCGTAGTTGATCGGCGAGGTCTTTGCATCGGTCTGAATGGCAAGGCCGTTTCGCCGGCCGAGGGCGCTGACAATCCCCAGGGAGACAAACGGCTGCGAGCCGCCCAGCCCGTGACCGCAGGCGAGGGCGTACTGCCCCAGGACAATCTCATCGCGCGGCGCCCAGGTTGCCGCGTGCAGATCGCCTGCCTCAACGCGCAACAGCGCGAGTCGGCGGATGTGATCGCGCGCCAGAAGCGTCGCCACCAGTCGTCGATCGTCGGCGAGGCGCACGGTGATCACTGTAGGCTCGCGCACGAAGTTGAAGCTGCTGGTGACGATGAGTCCATCTTCGCTGAGGATGATGCCGGTCGACGGACCGTCGGCGATTTTGAATCGTTCGGAGACGGCGCCGCGCGCGCCGCGCCGCACAGGCTGGGCGCCGCCGACCGTTTCGATGGTCACGATCGAGGGCGACACGACGTCCACGGCAGCGCGAATGACCGCCGCCGTCGCCTCTTCGTACAGACGCTCTCGCGCAGCCGACCCGTCAGGAGTCTGACTCAAGGGCAGAAGCAACAGCAGCGCGACCAGCAGGCTCATTTCATCGCCTCCACGCGGAGCGACAACGTTCTGACGTCCGGGCCGCGTTTGACAACCACTTGCACGGTCTGGCCGGGAAGCAGCCGAGCGACGGCCTCGTCGAAGGTTGCAACGTCCCCCACACGCCGGCCGTCGATGGCGAGGATCAGATCGTCCGGCTGAATGCCCGCCTTGGCCGCGGGAGAGTTCGGGCTCACGCGCTGGACGTAGGCCGACACCTGCCGATATCCGAGGCGCGAGAGCTTGATCCCCAGGTAGGGACGACCAGTCTCCCCTTCGGCGACGGGCGGTTGGGGCGGCTGGTCAACAACTGAAGCGCCGTCGGAATGGAGAAACTCGACGAGCGCCTCGCCGGGGATCGCGAAGTTGATGCGCGTGTTCGTCGCGGCGGACTCGATGACTTTTCCGACGAGACCGATGAATCTTCCGTGCGCGTCGAGCAGCGGGCCGCCGGCAGCCCCGGGGTTTGCTGTGAGGGCGTCGATCACCAGAACTTCGCCGTGCAGCTCCGATTCCTGGGCGAGTCGCATGGCATCGATCATCGTTCGCAGACTGAGAATGCCCTTGCACACTGAGATCGACTCGCGGCCGTCAGCGATCTTGAACCAGTTGCCCAGCGCCGCGACCGTATCGCCCTGGCGAAGCTCATTGCTGGACTGCGGCGACAGGAACGGCAACGCCCTCGCATCGATTCGAAGCAACGCTAACTGGCGAAGCTCGTCGGATCGCTCCAGCGTCGCGTCGAAGTGTCGCCCGTCGGCCAGCACGACTTTGACGCCCTGAAGGTTCACCAGAAGCGACAGCGCCGTCAGGATGCGGCCATCCGCCGAAACCAGCACGCCGGAACCGTAGCCGTGCTCGCGCCCGACACGAGGCCCATAGAGCTTGACCACGCAATCGGCGGCGCGCTGAATCTCTGGGGAGATGCGCTGCTGTGCGACGGCGTGACCGCTGCCCAGCATCGCGCAGCAGATGCAGGACCAGGCTGCATACAGCCCGCCGCGTCGCAGAATGTTTGCGCCACAAGCCATCATCTCGCCTCGATCGCCATTTCGGTGAATGAATCCTCGGCAAACAGCGTCTCGCCGCGATACACCCATCGCGCGCGCGGCATGCGCATCGTCCCGACGCTCTGGACCGAGCCGTATTCATAGCGAAACACGATCCCCGTGCCTGCGTGGGTGAACTCGACCGCGAGAAGCTCGCCTGTCTCATCGTCGAAGCTCAGCCGCTGCGGTTGCCCCTTCTCTAGCTTTCGCTCAATGACCACACAGATGCGACCGCGAACCTCGTCGGACGCGACGACTCGAAGTCCTTTCGCCGGCTTGTCCGCGCTCATGCTCAATAGTTCGGACCAGATCGTTGCCTCCACCGTGTCCGGAATCGCATCCTCAGCCTTTGAATCATCACTGCTCGCCCTGACGCGCCACGAAATAGTCTCGCCCTTCTCTTCATGAGCACCTGTCGGCGTTCTTGTGCCGCTACCGACAATGCCGACGCCGTCATGCCATATACCGGAAGAACCCGCGGCCTTTTGGAATAGCTCGATAGCCCGGCGCACCGCGCGGCGATTGGCCTTCGTCGTCACGGGATGCGGACCATACGGATCAAACGCGAGCCTTGGCTGATTCGGCGCATCCCGCGTCAGCTTGGGAAGCGGCATGGCCGCCAATCGCATGTTAAAGCGGCGAACCTCACCCTCGCGCCGAAATGCAACCTCGACGGGCCAATCCGCCGGCAGCGTCCCGAGTACGTTGAGAAAATCGTTGGCGCTGTGAATGTCGCGGCCGGCGAAGCGGATCAACTCATCGCTATGCTGAAGGCCGGCCGTTCGGGCCGCGCCGCGGTCCTCAATCTTATCAACCAGTACGCGCAGCGCCTGATCGCGCACCGTGAATCCGGCGGTCGCGTGCGGCGTGACCAGTCCGGCTCGCAGCATGGGCATGAACCGTTTAATCTGGTTGATTGAGATGGCAAAGCCGACGCCGACGTTGACGCGGTTGCGCTCCTCGACGGCGATGCGCCCGTTGATGCCGATCAGCCGGCCCGACATATCGAAGAGCGGACCTCCCGAATTGCCCGGGTTGATCGACGTATCCACCTGGATGCAGTCGGTGTAGGTCAGCGCGCCGCGAACGCCCGCCTGAAAGCGATGCAGCCCGGAAATGATGCCGTGCGTGACGGTCGGGGCGTAGTCATCGGCGAGGCCGAAGGGATTGCCCATCGCCAGGGTGTAATCGCCCACCGCGAGTTCGTCGGAATCTCCGAGCGGGGCAGCGCTGAATCTTTCCTTCGGGTCGATTCGAAACATGGCGACGTCGCCGCCGGGATCGATCCCCAAAATTTTCATGTCCACGAGCCGTTTACCGGCGAGGCCCACATCTCCATGACGATCTTTGAGCATTCCGGCCACGACATGAAAGTTCGTCAGCCCGTAGCCGTCCTTGTCGATCAAAACACCCGATCCTCCGCCGGCCTGATCGCCCTTGCTGAACAGGCAGGCCACGCTGGGCACGAGCCGCTGAATCGTCTCGACGCGGGCCGACTGCGCCGCGATCACTCGGGCACGATCGGTCGCGCTGTCAGCCTGATCCACGGGAAGCAGGCCGACGAACACGGCCGCCGCGATGGAGATTACCGAAGACATGAAACCCCTGTTGTCAGCGCATGTCCGTGCGCTTGGCACGAATCAACCTGGCGCCCGCCCAGTCGCAATGATCGGAGATGTCGAGGTCGGGGCCGGGATCACATTCGAGGATTAACTGATTCACGCCGTCCGTCGGCACGCGAATGGCCGTGGCGGCTCCCGGACCGACGGGGGACGATTCATAAGCAACGCGACCATCGCAGATGACTCGAAACACGGCCCGACCGCGAGGACCGGCGGCATCGTCAATCCCGATGGTGGAGACAAAAGAAGCGTAGGCGCCGTCAAGTGCATAGGTCATGCGGGTGGTGGCGTGAACACCCAGGCCGCGCTCGTACAATCGGCCATCGACGATCAGCGGCAAGCCGGTGACGCTTCGATCCTTTTGCGGCGGCCAGGAGGCGTCAATGACCGAGTATTGAACGATATCCACCGGCTCCAGATCGGAGATAAAAACGACTCGTTCACTGCGCACGTCGATGCCGCGAATCGCCCGCCATGGGACAGACAATCGCCCGAGCGGGCCTGCATCAAGCTCCAGAGAATCCGGATCGGCCGAGACGACGTCCGCCGAAAACTCTCGCCGGCCATCCAGACGGATGCGCACCTTGCCGCCAGCGCTCGATACCGCCACGCCGCCCAGGATGACGCCGAAAGCACGATCGAGCGCTCCGGTCTGCACCTTGCGACCGATGCGGAAGCTCCACGACTCGGACGTAAGCGATTCAAGCACGCCCGGGAGCACGACCGTTCCGCCGTCACGAACCGCAAGGAGCAGATCGCGCCCCTTCTCCGGCTGTTTGAGTCGAGAGGAGAACTCCGTAAGGGCCGTCCCCTGCGAGACCGTGTTGAAACGGATGCCCGCGAGGCCGGAAATCGGCAGCGTGACGGCGCGGTTTATGCCGATGTCGACCGTGATTTTTCCCGCGGCGCCCTCCAGCAGCTTCGCTTCCAGCACGCCGCCGTCCGAGAGGTGGATGGTGCAATTCGCGCCGAGATTTCCCTGAGGTGAGTCGGCATCCGCCGTACGGGCGATGCGCGTCAGGTCGTCAAGCGGGATGGCTCGTTCCGCGCCGTCGATCCGGAGAACGACCCGGCGGGCGTTGTCGATCGCCAGAATCTCACCTTCGAGCGTCGCGCCCTCGACCGTTTCAAGTAACCATCGAGATGGCGGCGCAGCCTGCGCGGCCCGCGGCACAGGTTTGTCCGGGGCTGTCAGCAAGAGTGGAATGAGAAGACTGATGATCATCATCGAGGCTGAGCATCCTTCGCCAACTGCTGGTAGTACTGCTCCAGGAGCTCTCGATACTGACTGGGGAATTGTCGCTGAAGAGTCTGAAGAATCTGATCGCGCTCGCGCGCGGGCATCCGCCCCCACTCTTCGCCGGGCCGGGCCTGCGTCCGCCGAAGCTCTCCAACGCTGGAATCTCCGCCAGGTAGACTGGACTGCTTGGCGCCGCTGCCGGGATTCGTATTGCCCTTCGGTGCGCCATGGCCGCCCTTGCACTTGCCGCCGCCGCATTTCTTGCAACCGCTCTTGCTCTTCTCCTGGCTCTCCGCCTCGTCGATCATCGCTGAGAGAAGTTTGACCGCGGCCGACTGACGGGACGCCACGACCTCACCGGTGTCGCCGTTGTGAATGCGCCGCCGGGCAAAGTTCATCAGATCGCGTACGTCGCCCAGCTTGCCGGGCACCCGACGATCAAGCTCGGTCAGAATCTGCGTTGCCGTCGTCCGCAATCGCTCCGATGCCTGGGGATATCGTGCGAGAAACGTTCTGAGGGTGATCGGAGCAGCCTCGTAGTTGAGCTCGTGGAGCTGGCAATAGCCAAGCATGAACACGAAGATATCGGGGGCGAGCGTATACTGCTCGATGTCCGGGTGCGCTTCCATAACGGCGCCCAGCATCCGGCCGCAACGATCGATTTGATCCAGATCAACCAGGGCCGTCGCGGCCTGACATGCGGAAGCAACTGCAAGATACGGATTATCGTCGATGGTCAACGCCTCGAAGATGTCGGCCGCATTCTCCGGCTCGTCGCGCTCCAGCGATTCAAGGCCGATCCGAAAACCATCCGAAAGCAGGGCTAATCCGGAGTTCAGAAACTCGCCTTTCTGGGACGGTTCCAGCTTGGCGAAGGAATCCGCCAGATGCGTCCGCGCCTGCGAAGGGAATTCGTCCCGCGTGGCAAGGTCGGCGAGAAACCCCTGAATCACCGCATCAACGGAAGGTCGCGGCGTTTCGGGGAGGGCGAAGGCGTGTAATCGTCCGGCATCGGATTCGTCTTCGATCTCCGTCTCCGCGGCCGATTCAACCTCAGCAACCTTGGCCGGCTCGGTTTGGTCAGGCGTAGGCGTCGGAGCGGCATCTGCTTCAAAAGCAAAGAGCCCCGCCGCCAGCATCATTACGAGCGTCATCATGGGAATTCCCTCAAGACTATCATAGCACCCCCGCCTCCCATTGGATGCAACGCGGGCCTGAATATCCTGCGATAATCAGCGGCTATTGGGCCTTGCGCAGGGCCTCGTGCATCGATTTTGCCATCTCCTGCACCTGCTGCTGCCGATCGACCAGCTTCTGCCGGCGAGCTTCCATTTCATCGGTCTGATCGGGGTTCGCGGCCCGGTCTTTCTCCAACTGGAGCGTTGCCTCATTAACGCGGACCTGGAGCGACCGAAGGAGCTTCAACTCGGCGGATGGAGGCAACAACGGCTCATCCTGTTCCTGACTCTCGCCCTGCCCCTCGCCCGACTCGGACTCGTTCTCCTGCTGCTTCTTCTCGACTGCCTCAATAAGCTCGCGAAGCGTCTGGGCGATTGATTCCTGGACCGACTGAACCGCCGAACCTGTCGCCGCAGCCGTGAGCCGCTCGGCTACTTCCCGTGCGTCATCCCGTAAGTTCTCAATCACCTGGGGAAAGATGACCGTCGTCCCTTCCTCCTTCAGGATGTAGAGCGCCTTATCCGCCTCGTCACCGACCCAGGCCTGCTTCTGAGAAATCTCCGGAAGCTGAAGCTCGTCGGCGCGCCGCCAGTTGGCAGCGCCCAATTCGTCGAGCCGAATCGTGGACTTGTTCACTTCGAGCTGCTTGGCCAGCATCGAACGCAGCCGATTCTCAAGGGCAGCCAGCAATTCTTCCTGCTGCTCCTTGCGAAGCTGCTCAAGAGTCTTCTTCAACTCCTCCTTCGCCTGCTCAAGCTTCTCCAGCGCCTTCTCCTGCGACTTGGCCGCCTTTGACGGATCCTGCTTGTCGAGCTGCTGCTCAGCCTCCTCCTGAAACGGCACAGCCTCCTGAACCTGCTCCCCGCCCGGTGTCGGCGCTTCGTCGCCGCTTTCGCCTGATTCGCCCTGCTCTTCCTTCTTCTCGCCGGATTGTCCGCCCTGCGATTTCTGGCCCTTGCTCGCGCCTTCATCGCCCTCTTGTTGCTCACCGTCACCCGGCTGTCCACCCTGCGGCGATTCAGGATCGCCCGGCTGACCAGCCCCCGCGCCCTGCATCTTCTTCCCAAGTTGTTTTGTCGCCTGGGTGATTTCCTTCTGCTCGCCAGACTGCTTTTCGAGCGGCGCATTCGCCTTGCGGGCCGCCGCGTCGTCCTTGGCCTTCTTCTGGAGCAACTCCATCGCGCGAGCGAGTTGCTCTTCGGCCTGCTTTTGGTGGCCTCCCGCCTGTTGAGGCGATTCCTCGGCCATGCGCTCCTGCGCTGCGTCCATCTGCCCCGCAGCCTGAGACATCGCTTCAGCGGCCTGCGCGGACTCCGGCGTCAGGCCCGATACGCCGGAGGACTCGCCCGACTGCAACTGCTCGGCCAACTCATCGGCCTCCTGTCGCAGCGCGCCCTGCTCCTCGGCCAGCGCACCCACTTCGCCCGCCTTGGCCGTTCGACTGGACAAGTCTTGTTGACGCTGGATGAGCTTGCCGATCTGTGCGATCTTCTCCAACAGCGCGTCGTCGCCCTTGCCGGCCGCCGCGTCGGCATTGCGTTTCGCCTCCTGCTGGCGAGCGATGACCGCCTCCAATTGCTCTTGCATCGCTTCGAGACGCTTGATCTCCTGCTTTCGCTCGTCAAGCTTGTCCGGCCCTTCGAGGAGCAGCCGCAGGAGAGCTTGAAGATCGGCGGAGACTTCCTTTTGCTGATCCGTCGCATCAGCGAGCTTGGACTGCTCGAGGTTCTTCGCGATTTCTTCCATTCTTTGTCGCAGCAGCATCCCACGGGCGGCGCCGAGCGACTGCATCAACTGCGCACCCTTTTCGGGATCGCTCTTGCGAAGCGCCTGGCTCAGTTGAAACATCCGATCTTCCAGCCGGGCGACGCGGTCCTTAATGACGCGCTGCTGCTCGACGATTCCGATTTGGTCCCCAGTTGCGGGCGCGGAAGTCGGTTGCTGGCCGGAGAGCGGCGCGGGGCATGCGAGAATCAGCAGCGCCACGACCCACGATATTGACCCCATGACGGACCGACGAACGGTCATCGCTTTTCCTCCGTCTCCTGATCAAACAAGCGATCCACCTCTTCCTGGAGCCGTCGCTGCGTGTCCTCGTTCAAATCGCTCTGTAGGCGGATGATGTCGCGCAGGATGGAAACCGCCTCCTCATACCCTTCCCACTTTATCATGTTCGCCAGAATGGCGTACATTTCGCGGATCAATCCGGCCTGCGAATCCAGCACACGTGAGGCCGATTCGTCATCCGGCGCGGCCTGAAATGCATCAAGCAGGTCCGCCGCCGCCGGAACGCCTTCCGTCGCCAGCTTCCGCATCGGCGCTATCACCCCAGCGTCGAGTCGGCGGCGCACCATCGAATTGGCCAGTTGATTGACTTCCATCTCCGAGAGAATCTGCTCGAACTGACGCCCGATAGTCCGCAACCGGGAGGCCTGCTGGCGCTGGGACCGGCGCTCGGAATTTAATCTTGCTGCCGCTGCCCCCGAAGCCCGCTGGGCGGCATCGAGCGAGACCAGCTCCTTAACGCGCGCCTCTAGCTGCTCCTGGGACTTGATGACCAGCTCAAATTCCCGCCGCCATTCGTTCTCCCGTCGCGACAGCTCGGCTGACAGGTCCTCCGCGGTGACGATTCGCAGGACATAGGCACCAGATAGGCCCAGATTCGGCGGCGCGAGCGGCGCGGATGGTTGATCGCCGGTCACCGGCTGATCGTCGGTGGCCCGCGCCTGAACGGTAAGCTGGTCACCCGGCCGCAGCGTAAGCGGCAATAGCGGCCACGACTCCTTGATCGAGTACTTCATCTGACCGACGGTGAACCTCGGAAGCGGCTCAACTTGCGGCGCGCTCGGAGCCGTCGTCGTCCGCTCGGCATGACTGATCTCGTGTTGCAGCTCCGCCGCACGAAGGCCGAGATTGTCCTCGCAGCTAATCTCCAGGGGCAGCACCGCATCCGGCACCACCATCTCGCCGACGCCCGCAAGGGCCATCTTCACTTTCGGTGGTGAATCGGCGACGACACGCAGCGTCATCGTGACGGGCCGATTGTCGGTCAGACCATCTTCGTCAAGCAGGTCGAAGAAGTAAGCCCCGCTCTCGGTCGGATCGAACCGGGCAACAATGTCTCGCCCCGATTCCACGATGGTCTCGCCCACGACACGCTCGGAGCTTCGCAGGGCCGCTCGCTGAATCGGCTTATTCGTCGTCGCGCGCACCATGACGGACGATCCACGGAGGACATCGGCGGCCGTCTGACCGGTCGGCATGTCGATGTCTTCCAGCTTTGAATATTCCGGCGGCACGATGCGCAGGGCGATGTCCTTCACGCTCGGCCGCTCAACGGCTTCCACCGTATACCAGCGCGTACGCTCGTCCGCGCCGAAACGGCGAATCGAAAACTGCACTCGAAGCGAGGCCTGAAGCGGGCCGTAGTCCAGCACGAAACGGTCCTCGCCGCGGCGACCCATCTCGCGAACGACGCGCTCGCCCTTTTGAGATTCAAACTCCGCCCGAACGCCGGATGGGACTTCGTCCGTCGCCGTTGCCACGAGCGTTAACTCGTCACCGATAGGCCAGCGAAGTCGGTCGTTGACAAACCCTTCCAGCACGAGCACAACGCCCGACGGCCAGGGCACGTCCCGAAGCGTCAGATCGCGCGCAACATAGGTCGCGGCCATGTCGGGAAACAACGCCGAGAATCCGGCACAGAACACGACGGCCGCAAGCCCGGCCCCCAGGTATTGCAAATGTCGCTTCGGCAGAAAGAGGTCCTGCACCCGGACCGATTGCATCTGCTCGATCGATTGCCGCACGGTCGCATCGATCATCGCTGAGGATGCCTGATCTGCGCGAGCCCGGCCCGGAGTCGATGTGGCAAATGACACCGAAGTTAAGAGGCCGTCGCGCAGTTCCGGATGACGTCGTTCGAGCAGCTCCGCTACTTGCTGCGGACTCACCCGCAGCGCGGCAGGACGGATGATCCATTTCCACACTTGATGCGCCGCGAGACCCACCAGCAGGACCAACAACGCCGCGCGAGGTCCAACCCCCAGAACAAGAAGGTAATCCAGAATGAAGTGCACGACGGCAAGCAGGACGACGATGACCGCGCAGCGGCAAACGCCCTGAAGCACGACTTGTCGCTTCAGGGTTCGGCCCGCGGCCACGAGCGACGAAAGGATCGCCCGGTCAAATTCGGCATGTGCCAAGGCGCCGGTCGGCATTTACAACAACCTCGCCTTTCTGCGAAGAATCCACTCGATCGTGACAACCGTGACCAGCGCTGTGAGCACCCAGCCATTGTCCCAAAGCGGTCGGGGGCGCTCCCGCGTGACGACGGTCTCGCTGGAGTCGTCAATGACATCCGCAACGGCCCGCGCTTTGTCGATTCCAAAATAGCGGCCGGAAGTCGCCGCGGCGAGTTGCTCCAGCGCCGCACGATTCATCGCGGTGTGCTGCATCTCGATCTCGGCCTGCTGCACCAGGATGTCTTTCTCAATCCGGGCAACTTCCCCGGTGCCGCCGGTCAGCCTGACCGAAAGCTGCATCGCACCGGCGGCGACGGGCGTGAAACGGCCTTCGTAATAGCCCTCGCGGCCGACGACCGGAACAAGGGACACCCGAATCGGCGAATTTGCCGCATCGATGCTATCCGGCGCGCGCGTGGTAGGCGAAACGACGAGCTCCAACTCGGGCGCCATCAGCGGCTCGTAGCGAGTATCCAGCGCCCGAACGGTAACCGGCACCGACTCGCCGAGTTCAAACTGATCACGCGGCGTGAGAATCATGCCCCGGCTGCGTCCGCCGAGCTGCTTGCTCTCGGCCAGATATCGCACCATCTGAATCCAAAAGCGATTGAAGTATTTCTCGTCGTGCCGCCGCCATCGCCATGTGCTGTTGATGCCGAGAAAGGCGCTTCGCCCGCTGCCGACGAACTGCGTGGCCATGAGGACGTGCGGGCCGTCGGGGCCGGCCATCCGCGGATTCGAGTGCCGCACTAACGCCGACGCGACCGGCTTCTCTCGGCGCACGGGGAAATGCCAGTATGCCCCGTCCAGCATCGACCATAGCTCCCGATTCTCGATCGGGTTCTGCGACATTCGGAGGATGGGGCTCGCCAACCCCGCATCGGTCAATTGCAACGGCCAGGGCCGGCGCTGGTATTGGCCGAGTTCGTTGAGAATGATCTCCGCGTCGGGATCGGGCACGATCGGTAGTATCTCAACGAGGCTCGCCGTGTTGGCGGATCGGAAGAAGCGACCCGAAAACTTATTTCCGGCTTCGTAGAGCACGCCTCCGCCCTGCTCCGTGATGTAGGTCACCAGCAGACTACCCCACGTCGGGTCCAGTTGATCCGGATCGGGATCGAGCAGAATGACGGCGTCGTAACCAAAGAGCGTCTCTGGATCGGACGGCAATTCAGTGATGATCGTGTCGCCCTCGCGAACCGCGCGAACATCAGCAGATTGAAGCCATGTCGCGACGTCGACGCTCGCGTCACGTTCCAGAAGCCGTGTGAGATACCGATAGTCGTAGTTGGGCGATCCGGCGACGAGGAGCACACGCATCTCGTCGTCCAACACCGAGACCGCGGGGAGTATCTCCTTTTCGTTGTCGGACAGGATCGACTCATTTTCGATCGCTGCGACGCGAGCGACATAGCTCAGCGCGCCCGGCTCCGACACTTTCCGTTCGAAAACCAGCGGCTCGATCAATCCGTCGGCGGTCGGCGAAACGACGCGGCGATCGACGATCGTCGGGGACGCCGCGCTGCCGGCGCGGCGTTCGAGCAGCGTCACCTCAAGCGGCTGCGGTTCCAGGTTACGCGCATCCAGACGGACGGTGATGCTGAAGGGGTCATTCTTGAATGCCGCGCGCGGACCGCTCACTTCCGTGACGGCGACGTTGATCGGGCTCGCCGGATCGCCGATGCCGATCGCGTGAAGCCGTACGCCGCGACGACGAAGGATCTCAGCCGCCACGGACGGCGGTTCGCCCCGGTTGAAGTTCCCATCCGACAAGACAACCACGCCCGCGATTGGCGACGAGCCTGCGACATCGAGAGCCGCGCGGAGACCCTCACTAATGTCGGTCGTTAAGCCGCTTGGGCGAATAAGGCGCTGCGAATCATCGACGCCTTCCGGAGACGTCCCCGCATCTGCGACTGAGCCGATCTCCTTCGCATGATCCGCGAACTGCATCACGATGAGCTTGTTTCGCTGGGCCAGTCTGGCGAGCAGGCCGTCGTCGCCCGTTAGCAGCGACTCCTCAAGATCAGCTCGATCGAGATTTGACGCACTCGCCGACCCAAGAAAGCTGCGGACCCGCGCCGCGTCCTCGGAAAGGCGATATGAATCGACGAGCGACATGCTGGCCGAGGCGTCCACCAGCACAACGGTATAGGCATCCACCTTGCGATGGACATACTTGACCAGAACCGGCTCCAAACCGATCAGCCCGAGCAGCAGCAACAACACCACTCGGCACGTCACCATCGTCCAGCGCAGCGGCCGGGCAACCTGCCCGCGCGCTTCATGCCGGTACAGCCAGGCGATGACATACACACCCAGTATGGTGAGCAGTCCCCCCACCAATAATGCCGTGTCCGTCGACCATCGGGCAAGTTCGAGACTGAGCTCGACCTGCTCGCTGGGCGTCGCCTCGGCCAAAATATGGCAAACCACCGGACTCAATCGACTATCCTCTCGTCCCAAACCACCATGCCAGGGCATGCTCGCTCATGAAAAGCACAATGACCGTAATCAAGAGCGGCCACCAGACCTCGGTCCGCGCCGCGGCAAAGTCGCCAACGACACGCGACGTATCGCCGACATACTCGAACGGCAGATCGCCCAGCACCGCCGCCAATTCCCGCTGCGTTGTCCGTGAAAGGTCGGACTCGCTGCCGTCCGGATTCACCGCGGCCAGCCGCCGGCGCGTGTCGCCCCGGGTCGTTTTCAACTCAAACTGATATAGCCCGCATTGTCGTGTGTCATCGAATCGAAACTGTGCGCCGTTCTCGCTCACAACGGCCGCCAGCGCAACCTCCGGCTCAACCGGGTAGCCCGGCGTCCGAAGCATCGCGTCGGGTCGCATGGCCGCCGGATCGATTTCGCAAACGAGACTGCGACCGACCACCGATTGCGGAGCGATCTGTGCTGGTCGGGAGACATATTGCACCATTTCCAGCATCATGGGCAGGTAACTGAAGCTCGCCGCCCAGTCATTCCAGTCCTGATCGGCGGTCGTGCCAATCCATAGACACTTTCCCCGACCGAATTCACGCTCCACGATCAGCGGCGTCTGGTCCGGGTCGTTGAGCCGCACCAGAACCCGCGGGCCCGCGCGCCCGGCCGCCGGCTCCGCAGGGCTGGAAGTCGCGGCCGGCTGATCGGCAAGGCGAACGAAACTCGCCACATGTACCTGCCGAAGGACCGCGGCCAACTCATCGACAAATGATCGCATCACCGGATGGGCGACGTCCCAGTCCTGAATCGTGACGGGCCGCGCCGATGGCGTTGACTCTGCGATGTCGACCAGTCGCATGGGCAGCAAACCTTGGCCGTTCGCGAAGAGCGTCTCGTTATATGAATTAAGATCCACCTGACTTCCGGCCATGATGACCAGCCCGCCGCCGGCTCGGACAAATTCTTCCAGGCTGCGAACGACGCTCTCGCGCAGGCGGCCCACGTTGGCCAGCAGGACGACGGCGTAGCTGTTCAGGTCTGCGGCTTCGAGCTCCTGCTCGTCGAGCACGTCGAGCTCGATGCCGCTGGCCGCGCGGCCGTCAGGGCGAAGCGCCGTTCTTAGCAGATACACCTCATCACGATAAGGATCGCCGCTCGGCTCTCCATCCACGACGATCGCCTTGATCGCCGAGACAACCTCCACCGGGCAGGTCCGAACGTTGTCCAGCGACACACCATCGCTCGCGCCTACGCCGCCGACCAGCTTTGCCTCGACAAACGTCGATCCATCTTCGGGAAACGTGACCTCAATCGGTTCTCGCGCAATTTGCCCTCCGCCGAGCGTTGGAATCGTGAGCGAAGGTAGCGTGCGATCGCCGACGCGCAGGCTCAGTTCCACGGATTGCAGCGCACGCTCCGAGTAATTGGCGATTGTCAGTTCAAATCGCGTTGGCACGCCCGCGACGGACTGGGGTTGCAAGCCACGGATATTCGTCAGCGCGATGTTCGCCGGGACAGGATCGATCGCCGCATCCACCAGGACGAATCTCAAAGAGCCTTGATGATCCTCGAGCCCGAGCAGCGGTGCGAAGACGCCCGACGCCTCCGGCCCGACGGGCTTGCCATCCTTCAGCCAGTCGCGGCGCTGGAAATCGCTGATGACATAGACAATGCGGTTGGCCTGCGGCGGTCCGGTTCGGAGCATCTCGCCCAGTGCCGCAATTGCATCCGAGAGTTTGCCGGCGCTTTGTGTAGGCGATTGGACGGAGAGCAGATCAGTAAGCCGGCGCAGATTGGCCTCGCTCAGACTCGGCAGCGCCAGAATCGGCTCACGAGGCTTGCTGGTGGTGATCAGCGTCAGGGTGTCATCGGGATTCTGCTCGGACGCGAGCCGGGCAATCGTCTCAACGGAATCCGTGGCGCGCCGAAAGACACTCTGGCCGGCGGCGGACGGGGTCGGGCTCACATAGCCCATGGAGAACGAATCATCGAGCAGAAAGATGCGTTCGCTGCGCGCCGTAGCCGACAAGGCCCCCAGCGCCCCCGCCGAGAGAAACGGCCGCATCATCACAAAGGCAAGCAGGAGCAGCGCCAGGCAGCGAAGCGCCAGGAGAATGAGCTGCTCGATGCGAACACGGCGACGATTCTTCTTCTGAGCCTCAAGGAGAAAACTCATCGCCGCCCAGCGAATCCGGCGGAATCGTCGGCGCGAAAGCAGATGGATCAGGATCGGACTGGCAACGGCAGCCGAGCCGATCGCCATGGCGGGATTCAAAAGAAAGCTGGAAAGCCAAACCCACATGTATTCAATCCGTCCCGTGCCGGCGGCCAGTCGCCGATGATCTCGAAGCCTGCAGCGATCCCTCTCGCTGCGTCACACTCTCGATTTGATCCTGCGCAGCCGGGCCGCAAGATATCCTCGTATCACCACGTCGAGTGAATCGTTGGTCGACACGCCGAGGTAGTCGATCCGCTGATTGACGCACGTTGAGCGAATCCGCTCCACAAACGCCTCCAGCGCCTCAAGGTAGGCGGTGCGCAGCGACTGCGGGTCCGCGGTGAGCTGCACCTCCGGCGCTTCAAGCCCCTCAAAGAGGGTCTGATCGACAAACGGAAACGTACGCTCATCCTCATCCAGAACGTGCATCACAATGACTTCGTGATTGCCCTGCCCCAGGCGCTCGATGCCTCGGATGACGTCATCACCGTCTGCCAGCAGATCGGATATCAGGATCGCCAGGCTGCGCCGATGTAGCTGCGTACCGAGCTGCGCGAACGCCGCGGTGGCGTCCGTCGGCGAATCCAGACGGGCCAGCTCAAGCCGTCCCAGGATCGAGTGCAGGTGGGCGTAATTCGACATCGCCGGCAGATTCGCCCGGAGTTGATTATCGAAAAGCATCAGCCCAACCGCGTCCTGTTGGTGGACGAGCAGATAGGCGAGCGATGCCGCAAGCGTGGCAGCGTACTCAAACTTGGTCATGCGTCCCGACGACCGTTCGTGTTCGGGATAGCGCATCGACGCCGAGCAATCGAGCATCAGGTAGGCTCGAAGATTCGTCTCCTCTTCGTATTGCTTGACGTAGAACCGATCGCTCTTGCCATAAACGCGCCAGTCGAGGTGCCGCAAGTCGTCTCCGGGCACATACTCCCGATGCTGCGCGAACTCGACGGAGTAACCCTGGTATGGGCTTCGGTGCATTCCGCTGACGATGCCTTCAACCACGCTGCGGGCGCGCAGCTCAAGGCCGCCGATCTTCGAGAGAATCTCGGGGCGCAGGTAATTTGTCCTTGAAGCGGCATGGTCAGGCATTGATGGCCTTGTTCACGCGATCATCGGCGAGCAGTCCGCCGGCATGAGGCTGGGTCTTATCCAGAAGGTCGCGGATGAGCCGGTCTGAGTCGTAGCCCTCGGCCTGCGCGGCGAAATTGGTAATCACGCGATGACGCAAAACAGCCGGCGCCAGGGCCCGAAGATCCTCCGTGGATACGTGATAATTGCCGCGAAGCACTGCCCGCGCCTTCGCCCCGAGAATCAGGAATTGCACGGCGCGCGGCCCCGCACCCCAGGCCACGTGTCGCTTAACGAACTCCGGCGCGGCGGCGTCCGAAGGCCGCGTACGCCGAACGAGATCGAGTGCATGATTGATGACCGGCGGCGCCGCGGGGACACGTCGGACGAGTTTCTGCAAAGTCAGGATGTCTTCGGCACTGAGAATCTTCTCGACCTTCGGCGACTCATCTCCGGTCGTATGCATGGCAATCTCGTATTCCTCCTCATACGACGGGTAGCCAATGTAGATCTTGAACATGAACCGATCCTGCTGCGCCTCGGGAAGCGGATAGGTTCCTTCCTGTTCGATGGGGTTCTGCGTGGCCAGCACAAAGAACGGCGACTCGACGAGATGCCGCACCCCGCCGACGGTCACTTGACGCTCCTGCATCGACTCGAGCATCGCCGCCTGTGTCTTTGGTGGTGTGCGGTTGATCTCATCGGCGAGAATGATGTTGGCGAACACCGGGCCAGGCAGAAACTTGAAGGCCCGATGTCCGGTCGCCTTGTCCTCGGCGATGACTTCCGTGCCGGTGATATCGCTCGGCATCAGGTCCGGCGTGAACTGGATGCGGTTGAAGCTCAGCGACAGGCATCGCGCCAGACTGGAGATCATCAGCGTCTTTGCCAGTCCCGGCACGCCTTCGAGAATGCAATGCCCTCCTGAAAAAAGAGCGATCAGCAGCTCCTCGACGACGGCGTCCTGCCCGATGATGGTTTTGCCGAGTTCAGCGCGTATTCGCTTGTAACAATCGCGGAGCTTTTCCGCGGCCGCGAGATCTGCCGCGCCGTCCGGTTGTTGCTGGTTCATGTCTGACATCCATTATCCCCTTACTCAATGTTTCGGCGGGAGCGACAGCGATCCCCCCGGATTTCGCCAAGTATCCGACTATCGCTGCATGATGGGCAGATTGTTAAGCGGCAGTTGCAGGATCACCAGCGCGATCGCAGTGCCATACACCTTGCCGACGCTGTCCCCCTGCCAGGAACCGTCCGGCTCCTGCGTCGCCAGTAATCGATCACGCATCTTCGGATAATAGTCGGCCCAATCCTTCTCGCCGGATAGATACATCACCTGCGAGAGGTACAGGTGGGCGTAGTACCAGTGCCCCCAGGTGCCCTCCGACGAATTACCGATGCCGATGTTCTTCTTGCAGAAGCGCAGGGCGTTCAGCGCCAATGGGTTGTCATACTCTCCAGCGTTGAACCAGCACGCTACGGCCGCCGCGGTGATCGGAGGACGCGATCCCGTCATCCCCACGCGATAGGCAATGCCGCCGTCCGGCTGCACCGACTTCTCAAGATATTTCATCGCATGATCAATGACCTTCTTAGGCACGGCGATGCCCGCGTTCCGCGAAGCTCGAAGGGCCTGCACCTGCGTAATCGTGACCGAGCCCTCGTCGCCGTTCATGTCCGGCGTGTACAGCCAGCCGCCCAATGGACTCTGCGACTGGGCGATGATCTTGACGCCGTCCTGAAGCGTCTGCCGAATCTGCGACATGCGCTCGGGGTCTTCTTCCATCCCCATCGCCTCTGCGAGCATCAGCATGGAAAAGCCGTGCCCATACATCGACCGCGACTCCTCCTCGCCGGCCCGGCAGATGAGCCCGTTGCGCTGGGCCGAGCGGAGAATAAATGTTGTCGCCTTCCTGACCTGGGGCGAATAGGGACCCTGCGTTGACGTATTGCCCGATGCCATCAGGCTCAGGCCCGCCAGCGCCGTCATCGCGACTGGATAGCTGCCCATGCCGCCCATCTCACGAAAAGATCCGTCGGCGCTTTGCCGCGAGGCCAGAAACCTGAGCCCGTTTTCGATCGCCTCGTCCGTTTTCTCCGACATCATCGGCGGGCGTTTCGACGGAAGCTGACCGTGCGCAGTCTGGCCGGATACGACCACGACCAGGCACACTGCCGCGCTCCGCAGCCAACCTGCACCGAATTTGGATTGATCCTTCATCACTTACGCCTCTGCGAATCCAGCGCCGTGCGCGCTTCCTCAACGCCCAGAACATAGTACCCGTCCGGTCCGACCGCAACGATCCGGTTATCGAAGATCGCCACGTCGGCGATCAAACCGGTGTACCACCGATCATCCGGCTTCGAAAGGATGGGAAAAGCAAACGGGCTCTCGATCAGCCGCCGCTCGCCGCCCTTATCAAAAATGAAGAGCCTCGCCGAAGCCAGCGTCGGCAGGCCGCGCGCCAGGAACGGCCGCTGCATCCGATCGCGTTCTGGCGGGAACTCATACGCCACCGCCGCGATGTAATCCGGCGAGGCGCGCATCATGCGGTGGCTCACCGTCGCCAGCGGCCCCAGTTCCTGTTGCCACGGCAAATCGCCCTCTTTCATCGGATACGACGTCAATACGTATCGCACCGGGTCGTTGCTGGTCCGCGTATACATCAGCAATCTGTTACCGCCGGAAGGCAAACTGGACGGCGGAGGGTCAAGCACGGCGTCGAGCGGGGGAATCTGCAGGCCCGGCACGTGGATATCCTTGACGATGCTCCCCGTCGCCGAGCTGACAACCGCAATGCGATGCCGGCCACGGCAAATTCCAAAATGCGAGTCATCGAGACGCAGTATTCCCGTAATCAGGTCGGTGAATGGAAGCTCCCACAGCGTCCGACCGGTGAGAACGTCGCGCCCGACCACGCGAGACTCTCCCGAGCGGCAAACGACGCCGCCCGTGATGCCCACGTGGTTAAAACTCGCCTCCGTATCCAGCGCGCCCTCATCGACGCCCGTCACCCCCGCCGCGTTCTTCAGGATGTCTCGCAGCGCTTCCTGGACCTGAATCTCCTTGACGCGCTTCGTCGACGGTACGAGCAGGCTGAATTTTCGCTGGACACGTCCGCTTGTCGGATGAAGGACGACCATGCTTTCTGCCGAGGCGTCCGTCACCACCAGCCGATTGCCCACCGTATCCAGGCGGCCCAGCGGATTCCCGGGAAACTGCCGACGCCATGCCGGATGCGCGCCCTGCCGCGCCGGGATACCCACGAGCGTATTCGCATGCGTCGCGACGATGACCATTCCCGCAACATGAACCATCGGAGGCTGGGGCAGATCACCACCGTCGCCCTCAATATAAATGCTGGGCCACATCATCCGGCCCGTCATCAAGCCGATGGCGCATATCCTCGCTCCAGCCGCCAGCACACCGACACGCCCCGCGACGGCCGCCGGTCGCGTGTTGAGCATCATCCAATCCCTCAACACCGCTCCCTGATCTTCCACGATCGGCCCGAGGTCGTTGCTCCAGACGGTCATGTCCGGTGAATCACCGCTTGTCCGAATACCCAGAACCTGGCTGAGCTTGACGATTGGCATCACCTCCGCGAACACGTCGGGCGGCGCGGTGAAATCGAGAAACGAAACCGTATCGCGAAGTCCAATGCTCATCGGCACGTCATCCTGCCGCTGAATAGCCAGTGAACTCGCCTCGGATAAGATGCGCGGCAAGTGATGATCCGACTCAAGAAGCCCGGCCGGAAGACGACGCTCCAGGGATGACACAGCCTCGCCCACGGTCGCAAGGTCACTGTCAAATCCAGCTTTTGTAGCCTGCTCCGGCAAACGACGATCCCCCCAATCCGGACTGATCGAACGTAGCACGCGCAATGCGTCAGCCGGCGACCCGGCGATCCCGTCGCCGGACTCCAGATAGGTGCGCGCCAGCAGCAATGCGGCAGTCGGATCGGCCTCCGCCGAGCCGGTGGGTCGGTACGCCAGCTCCCAATAGTAAATCGCGCTCTCCGGATCGCCTTGCGCGTGGAAGTACGATCCGAGCCTCGTCTTCAGCGACGCGACGACGTCCCTCAGATCTGAGTCGACATCCTCATCGGCAAAGAGATCAAGGGCGTCGCCCATTCGTACGGCATCGGAAATTCGACCATCGACCAGCGCCCCATCAACACGCTCGCGAATCTCCGCGGCAACCTCGGCCCGCGTGGACTCACTCGCCTTACGCCACGCCCGCACGATTCGATCGCGAATCATCACCGTCGCACGCGCATCGAGCTGCGCCTCAAGTGAAACGGGCTCATCGCCGTCGTTCCGCGCCAAATCGAGGACATTGAGAATCGCCGATTCCGCCGAACCCTGCTCAATGAGCAAATCGCAGTGGGCCAGCCCCGCGCGAACCCGATCATCCGCACGCCGGGCAACCTTGGCCGCCCGGACGATGAACTCCGCCCGATGTTCCAGGTCCGCCTCCGCCGCGAGGCTCAAGAGTATCTTGACGCGTTGATGAGCGATTCTCGCACCGATTTCGTCGGCGTTTTCCCGGGTGCACAGTCGATCGGCGCGATCCAGGAGCTCGAGCGCCTCATTCCATCGACGCTCCATCGTCGCCAGCCAGCCGAGCCGAAGGACCGCGGACAGATCGTTCGGATCGCGCTCCAGCGCCAGCTTCGCCGCCCCTCGTGTTTGCTCCAGATCGGCATATTTTGAGATGGACTCGGCGCTAAGGCTGTAGAGCGCCCCATCGATGGCAAAAAGATTTCCCATCGGATCGCGCGAGTACAGTGTCGGCTCCTGTACCTGCCCGTCGGCAACGGAAAGCCGCGTGAGCCCCATGCCGGTCGGTACGAGGACCTGCTCGCCGCAGTAGATCGCCCGACCCGTCGGCGTAACGCCGCTCTGGGTCCACTGCTCCTCGCCGGTGGCCGTGTCGACCGAGACGATATCCTGTCCGCCGAGCAGCACGCGCCGGGCGTCGGCGCCGATGATGTACCTCGATCTGCCGCGATCGCGCTGCCAGGCCGCGACGCCGGTCTGCCGGTCGAATGCCATCACTTTGTCACTGTCGTGCGGCGCGAGAATGACAAATCCCCCGGCCGCAACCGGCGGACTGCTGATCCACTCGTCCGGCTGCGTAAAGGCCCGGCCCGCCACAAATACGGCCGGCGCTCCGCGCCGGCGTGACATCCCCGTGCTTTCGTGGCGATCGTAGGCGGCCAGCCAGCGCAGCGAATAGTCAAATGAATTCAGGGCGATCAGTACGCCGGCCCCCGTCGGGACAAACACCGTTCCATCATGCACCGTCGGCTGGAGCACCCCGTTGATCGGAAACATGCCCGCCCGGCCGCTGCCCAACAGGGTCTTTCTCAGGAGCTTTCCACCGGCCGAGAAAACGGCGAGATTCAAATCCTCCCCCACCTGACAGACGGCAAGGAGGCGATCCTCTGAAACAATCGGCGGGCCGTAGAAGTGCGCGAACTTGAATTCGTCATCCGGCGGACCGCCGCGCCCGCGCGTCCATGCCGCGCGGCCCGTGTCGGCCTCAAAGGCGCGAATCGAGTTGGCCTCGGTCTGCGTCGTCACCGTGAACGAATCGTTCGGGTCCGCCACGCCCTGCCGCGTCGGAAATCGCTCGTTGACTGTGCCGAACTGCTCGACGGCGAAGACCATTCCCAGTCCGCACGAAAGCGCCCCGCGATAGTCGTGAAACAGGCTGATCGTCGTGAGCTCGTCAAGCCGGTCGTCGTTGTTCGCCTCAGTCATGCCGACGTTCACCCGAAACTGCGTCAGCGCCGGATCGCGCGGACTCGACTTCGGCACCGACCGCCACAGCAGGTCGAACGTGGCCAGATCGCGCGCCATCACCCCTTCCGGCCCCGAGTAGAACAGATTGCGACCGTCGCTCACGCACTGCCACACCGGCGGACGACCCGTCATCACCGTCAATTGGTGCACCGCCGAGATGTTCAACCGCTGTGTACCCGGCAGTGAATCTCGCCACGCATCCTCGGGCGTCACCGCCGGATTGATGGCCGACATCCGCCCACCGGTCGATGGAGCACCGAGCATCTGCGGCCAACTCGGTCCGACCGGTGACTGAAGCCCGCCGGATTCCGGCGTCGCCGACGCCTCAACAAACTGGGCAACGGATTCCACGCGCTTTGCCCAATCATCGGGCAGTCCCTCCTGCGTGGGGGCGTCAGGCTGTCCCTTCAGAGTGCGAAGCTCGGCGATGATCTCCCGTGCCCTTTGCGGCTGTTCGCTGAGGGTCAGCGCAATGACCAGGCGGAGCTTTTGCTTCCACGAGGCGCGGCCCGCTCGAAGTTCGCCGAGTTGTTGGAGGTGATCGATCGACTCGGCGCCCTGCCCCGCGTCGATGAGCCAGTCGATGAGCAGGTCGATCGCCTCCGGTCCCACGGATGTCAGAGCGAATCTCCGCGCAATCCGACGCAACCCGTCCATGTCATGGTCGGCCTTCGCCTGCTCAAACATTTGCCGAGCTTCGGCATCGTATAGCAGACGATAAGCTTCGATGCCCTCGGGCGGCCAGGCCGCAATGGCGTAGCGCGCGGCCCTGGCAGCGGAAATGAATCGCCGCCCGTCGTCAACCGAGATCGTGCGGTCGCCGTATTCGTCGATCACCCGCGAAAGCGTATCGGCGGCCAGTTTCCAATCGCCCCGCTCCGCCGCCTCCGCTCCGCGATTGAGCCACGCCTCGGCATCCCGATCTACGATCGGGGTCAACCGCATCCCGTCAGCCGGCGCTCGCTCCACCCTTTTCGCGGTGAGCTCTTGAATCATTTGCTGGACCTGCTGAAACGCCTCGGCGCGCCCGGTGACGGGGGCTATCAGCAGAACAGTGAGAATGACCCGTCGAATGACGGTCACCGGCCCGACGCGAAAGCCACCTGCGGCGAGGTGACGACCGCACCCGCAAGCGACTGCAACCTGCCGCACAAATCGGCAGGTCCTCGGCGACTCGATGTCCTCACGCTTCATCATTCTTTATCCTCGCAGCGTCCCGGGTAGTATACAATGACCAGCGTCGAGAAGCGCATGCGTTCACGCCTCGATCGCTTTTTGTCCTATCACGACCCCAGGACGGGCCTCTCTTTCATGGATTCAGACTTCGACACTCGCAGAACCGCGGCTAGTCATGCCGGCGATCCGATTGACGACGAATCCCACGCGAACGGTGACGCGCCTGCACCAGGTCCTTCGGAATCGACGGCCGCGACGCCCTGGCAAGGCCTGATGGCCGCGCTGCGCATGATGTTCCCGGTCGGGCGCTTCGGTAGCGACCTCCCCACGAATGCATACGGAATATGCATTCATTGGATCGTGCCGCTGGGGCTCATTGTCGGATTGGCATGGGCCGGACTGTTTCGCATGTCCTGGCGCGTCTTTGGCGAGACGGGCAGCCTCCGCCCCGTTCCCGCTCTGGCCATCGTTCTTCTCGACTGCTGCTTTACCGGCACGTTTCTTATTCTCGGCTTCGCGCGGACCGTCGACAACCTCACCGGCTCAACTCCGGCGATGCGCCCCCTCAACCGATCTGCCCCATTCTCACAAATCGCCTCCCTCGCCCTGTGCCTGATGATCCTGACCGAATTCATCCTCATACTCAGCATTCGCCCCGAGACCCCCTGGTGGCCTTCCACCGGCTGGAGATCAAAATTCAACTGGCTCTATCCTGCGCCGATTTACCGCCCCCTTATTCTTGCCCCGCTCTGGGGACGATGGGGCATAATCGTTGCCGCATGCGTCGGCCGGACCGGCCGCGACGCGGAGCCGAAAGTCAGAGCCTTCGTGGCATCCACCCGACCGCTTCACCTCCTGACCCACGCCATACTCCCCCTCGTCTTAAGCGTCATCTATTGCGCCAAGGGGGGCAACTATTTTGTCGGGCTGAAGCTGGGGTTACTGGTGTTTGGTGTCACGTATATGGCATCCGTCATCATGGCTCGCCGTGGAGAAGGCCAAACCCGATGTTCGCTCCACGCCGCGGCGCAGATCGCCCAGATCGCATCGCTTGCCGTTCATCGGGCCCTCTGGTCGGAAATCCACGGATGAATCTCGCCGAGCTATCGGCCGGCAATCTCATTCCGCCAAGGCACGCGGCCCCGAAGCCGTTGCTGCCCGTGGCCGTAGGATTGGGCCTTGGCATCATCATCGACGATCAATGGGCCCCCAGCCTCGCTGTTCCGATCGCGCTCCTTGCCTGTGGCGTCGTATTCGCATTTGCCTATCGAGCTCGTGCAACCCGCGCGATCTGTTACGCGACCCTGGTCCTCGCGGCAGCCTCGCTCGGCATGGTCCGCCATGCCGCCTCCGACAGATTCCTCTCTTCCGACCACATCGCCCACTATCTTGACGACGATCCCATGCTGACAACCCTGACCGGCCAAATCGCCACCGCCCCTATCATCCGCGAGCCTGATCCCGATGTTCCCACGCCTTACCCGCGCAGCCCCTCCACGAAATTCACGCTGATTGCCCGACGACTCACGGGAATCGACGGCCCGCTCACGGTCTCCGGCCTCGTTGCCATCAACGTCAGAGCGCCGCGCCTCGACCTGCGAGTCGGGCAGTTTGTCAAAATCACGGGATGGCTCTACCGCCCGCAGGGTCCGGCCAATCCCTACGAGTTCGACTGGTCCCGTTTCATGAAGCACGAAGGCGTCTTCGCCGGTCTCTCCTGCGATCACGCGGAGTCCGTCATCATTGACCCGCCTGAGTCCCTATCGTCTGAACAGAAAGATCGCGACGAAGTCGGCATGACCGCACAACTCGCTCAATGGCTCGACCCGATCCGAACGCGACTGCGCGGATATCTCCTCGACGATGCCTTTACCCAGGACGATCCCGCCGCCGGAGTCCTCGCCGCAATGGTCCTCGGCCACCGCTCCGCCGTACCGCGTGCCATGAACGAGGCGTTTCTTCGCACCGGCAACGCCCACCTCCTCGCAGCCAGTGGAATGCAGGTCGCGTGGCTGGCCCTCGTCATCTGGACGATCGCCCGATTCGCGGGCCTCTACTACCGCCACACCGCGCTGATCGTCGGCCTCGTGATCATCTCTTACGTGCTGATCGCCGAGCCACGCCCGTCGATCCTCCGCGCTGGAATCGTCGGCGTGTTCTCCTGTTCGGCTGCCTTCTTCCGAGGGCGATACAACTCCGTCAACGCCCTCGCCGCCGCGGCCGTTGTGATTCTGCTGTTCCGCCCCGGAGATATCTTTTCCGCCGCCTTTCAGTTCACGTTTCTCGCCACCGTCGGGCTGCTCTTTTTCTGTCCGATCGTCAGCCGAAAAATCTCCGACTTTCTCCTTCAGCGCGGCTTGACTCGCCTCGCCCGGGCCTTCGATGGCCGGTCGTTCGCGCTATCTCTTTTCGACGTGGATGCCGCTCCCCCGCGGTGGCATCGCCGCATCCTGCTCTGGCTCGGAGCCGCCGTCGCCCAACTGTTCGCGCTGTCGATTTCCGAGTGGATCATCACCGCCCCCTTATCCTGCTATCTGTTTAACAACTTCATGCCCTGGGGCTGGTTTGGGTCATTCGTCATCGCCTTCCTCGCCATGCCCGCGAACATCGTCGGATACCTCACCGTCATCGCACGCCTGGCATTTCCATCGGCCGGTCTGCTTCTCGGCCCTGTCCTGGCTTTCACTACGAACACCATGCTCGCGGTCGTCAATACCCTGGCGCGTATTCCCGGCTCGGTGATCAGTGGGGGTTCGCCGTCATTGCTTTGGGTGATGGCCTGTTACGGCACAATCGGGCTGTTCTGTTACTGGAAGACCGCTGCCGCCAGTCGCGATAGCGCACAGACTCAGAAGGACTCACTGGCCGACAACACCGCCCCCCGTTCGGTGCGGTACACGACCGTGCTTCGGCGTCACGGCTTCAAGATCGCCGCGGTCCTGCTCATTGGTTGGTGGTTTGTTCCAACAAGCTGGGTGCAGCGAGATCGTCACGCGCTGAAGGTCTGGATGATGGCCGTCGGCGACGGCACCGGCACCCTCATCGAGCTGCCCAACGGCCAGACGCTACTCTATGACTTTGGCACCCGGTCATCCTTCGACGTCCTGCCAGTCGCGCGCGAGTTTCTGCGCCGCCGGGGCATCAATCGGCTCGACGCCGTCTTCCTGTCGCATACCGATTTCGACCACTTCAGCGCCATTGCGAGGCTCGCCGAAGATGTCGCCTTCTCACGCGTTATCATCACCGACCACTTCGAACGCTTCGCCCCGAAATACTCGGCCCCCGGCCGCCTCCTGGACGCCTTGCGCGACAAGGGCATTTCCATCGAGATTCAATCCGCGCCGAATGCCTTCGAGGAATTCAAATCCGTCCGGGTAGAGATGCTCTGGCCCCCGCCGGCCTCATCGCGGCGGATCATAGATGCCAACGATACGTCCATGGTCCTCAAGCTGACTTATCGGGATCGCTCAATCCTGCTCACCGGCGACATCACCGAAGCGGCCATGGCAGCGCTGGCGAGCGATCCCCGCATCCGCGCCGAGGTCCTCGCCCTGCCGCATCACGGCAGCGTCGTCGGCAACACCGCGGCGTTTGTCGATGCGGTGAATCCCAAGGTGAGCGTCCGATCCACCGGCCAGCGCCGCGCCCTGACGACCAACGGAATCGACCGGCTTGTCGGAGACCGAGGCTATCTCAGCACCGCGGATGACGGCTGTATTTGCGTCACCATTGGGCCGGAATGGTCGTGGGCTGAATCCTTTAAGTCGGGCACGATTATCACGCTCGATTGAACGCGTGTCGGCCGGCCGCCGGACCGCATTTCAAAACCCAACCGCAGGCGCCTTGCGAATCGCAAGCTCATCGACCTCAAAGAAATCCTCCGCCTGTCGCCCCATCAATCGGGCAACAATCAGCGACGGGAACTGCTGCACCAGCGTGTTGTTCTCTCGAACGTTGGCATTGTAAAACCGCCGCGCGGCGGCGATGCGGTCCTCGGTATTCACCAACTCGCGCTGAAGCTGCAGAAAACTCTCGCTCGCCTTCAGGTCTGGATACGCCTCGGCCAATGCCAACAGGTGGTTCACCTCATTCACCAGCCGGCGCTCGTCATCCGCCTGCTCGCGCACGCGACCCGTTGAGGCCAGAGCCCGATTGCGCGCCGCGACGACCTGCTCCAGTACCGTGCGCTCGTGGGCGGCGTACCCCTTCACCGTCTCAACGAGATTCGGGATCAACTCATATCGCCGCTTCAGCACGACGTCCACGTTGGCCCAGCTTTCGTGGATCAGATTCCGCAGCCGCACGAACCGATTCAGCGTCGCAATGAACCAGATCACCGGCACCAGAACAACGGCCCCGCCGACGATCAGCCCGATCGGCACATTGTCCGGCAATCCGCTGGCGACGAAATCGATCTGCACAATCACTCCCTAGCCCAGGCCGATGTCCTCTCGAACATACTCCGGCACACGCTCCAGGAAGCCCTCAATCGCCTCCATGGCCGCGGCCATCTCTTCCACGGAGAACCTACCGCTCTTGTGAATGAGAATCCAGGGTCCGCTGAACTGCCAGTCATACGGCCTGATCGCCATCAGATACTCGATCATCTGCGGGTGAATCAGGTCGTACGCCTCCTTGCGATCGCCGCACTTGACGTGATATTGTCGACTGAAGGCGTCGCTCTCGAAGTCAATGTCGTCGAAACCGACCACGGCGGCGATCTTGTCGAATATGCCCTCGGGCCTGATCCGCATCACCGGGAAGGCCAGCGATACCTGCGCCGCAATAATGCCGTAACGATGAGTCTGCTGATTCTTCCCGCTGCCCGTCGTGTAGCGATAATCAAACATCTCCCAGACAAGTCGGTTTCGCCGGCCGTGAATCAGGTTCCTCGAACGGCGACTGTGCCCGCTGCCAAACGGCGTGAAGTATTCATACTTTCCATGCACGTCACCCGGCGAGGAAGTGAAATCCAGTCCCATTCCGATGGCAAAGGCGGCTAGCTCCTTCCGCCGCTTTTCCGCCGCGAGATATGCGAAGATCGCGACGATCAGCGCGATCGTGGCGACAATGACAACCGGAAGCACCGGCCCCAGATCGATCATCTCTGCATCGTACCCGGCATCTCAGCACGCCGCGCCTCACACCCACTTATCGAACATGTCCTTCACCAGTTCCATCGGCAGTCCGACAATGTTGGAGAAGCTCCCCTCGTATCGCTCGACGAATGCATCGCCGTGGTCCTGAATGCCGTACGCCCCCGCCTTTCCCTCCCATGCACCGGTGTCCAGATAGGATTCAATATCCTCCGTCGATAGCTTGCGCATGCGGATGACGCTGATCGAATGACCCATCTGCCGCGCGTCCGTCTCCGGATGCATCAGCACGACCCCTGTAATCACCCGATGGCTTGAACCCGACAGCCTGCAAAGGATGCGCCGCGCATCCTCGCGACCCTCCGGCTTGCCGAAGATCTCGTCATCCATCACCGCGATCGTGTCGGCGGCAAGGATCGTGTCGGCGAAATTCGTGTCCGCGATGCTTCGGGCCTTAAAGTATGCCAGCGACTCGGCATAGTTCGCCGGGTCCACGTGAGGGTGCTTTTCTTCCGGCTCGGCAAAGGGCGGGGGCACCACCCGAAACTGGTACCCAGCCTCGCGCATTAACTCCGCGCGCCGCGGGCTGGTCGAGGCGAGAACGAGGCGGTCGGGTTGCCGGATGGTAGCCATCAGAATTCAATTCGTGGTAGTTGCCGGGCGATCAGTGGTAGTATGCCCCGCGTGAGTGAGTGTGTAAAGATTCCCGCAGCCTCAGGTGATCCGTCGGCAGGGCCGCTGCGCCGCCGCCGAACCCTCCTGTGCCTGGCGCTGCTTCTGACGGCCTATGCCGTCGGTCTCTGCCGGCAGATTGACGAGCCCTGGATTCGCATTCACGACTGGAACGGCGCTTTTTATTCGCAGCTCGCCCGCAACGCCCTGCGATATCCCTTCGACATCCATCACGGCATGCCCCTCGTCGCCGTCGGCGAAAACGCCGCTCCGCAGGATCGCAGCATCTACGCCACCCATCCCGCCGGACTCGTCTGGGTCATCGCCGCGGCATTCAAATTGTTCGGAGAAAGCGAATTCGCCGCGCGCCTAACGGCCATCGCCGCCTCGCTTCTCTCCCTGGCGCTCCTGTTCGATCTGGTTCGCCGATGGATGGGATTGCCGATGGCCCTGCTGGCCGGCTTTGCCTACGCGATCATGCCGCTCAACGTGTTCTTCGGCAGGATGGTCAATCACGAGCCATTCTGCATGGCCGCGATGCTCTTCGCCCTGTGGTGTTGGCAATTCTTGGAGGCGCCGCCCACTCCCCGCACGCACCGTCTCTCACACCTGGCAGGCTTCGCGCTGGCGATCTTCGTTTGCGCCGCGATCGACTGGCCCGGCTTTCTCTTCGCAGCCTTATTCAGCCTCTACGCTGCTTACGCATGGCGACGCAATCGCATCAGCGGCGGACTGTGCGCATTTGTCTGGGCCACGACGATCTTCTCCTGCGCGGCGGTCACCCTTCACATCGTGTACGCGGGCCTCGACGGATCTTGGCACAGCCTTTGGTCCATTTTCACCGCCCGCACCGGCAGCGGCGCCGACGACCGAATCATCATCGGCAATGCCTGGAACCACACCATCGACAACACATCTCTCGTAACGATTGTCTTTGCGCTGATCGGCCTATTAGGCCTGTGCAGCCGACGATTCCGACATTTTGTGCCCATCTACAGGCTGCCCGCGGCGATGGTGCTCCTGGCCACCGGTGTCCTGTGGGTCGCCCTCTTCTGGCGGCAGTACCGCGTGCATCACTATTGGCTCTTTTATCTTGGCCCCAGCCTGGCGCTGTTCACCGCGATCGGGATATGCCTGCTGAGGCAGATCACTGTCCGCCTGGGACGGATCGCCTCCGACGGCTCACTCGTCATTTCCCTGCTCTTGTTAATACTGGGATCACACCGGCAATGCGATGCATTCTTCGACAGCCTGATGATCCCGCCCGAATACATCGCAGCCTGGAAAGACCTGAACCGCGCGACGCCCATGAACGACCGCATCCAATTATCGCGGACCCCATTTAGAACGGAGAAGTTCGGCGATTACGAGTTTCGAAACATCACGCCTCCCCAAATGGCTTGGTATCTCGATCGGCCCTTTGAAGTCGCGCCCCCAGGCTCACAACCGGCGCAGTAGATCGACGCGCGTGATCAGCCTACCTGCTGCACGCGGGGCAAGTCCCATGAACTCGTCACAAATTGGTTAATCAGACAGGCTTGACCGCGACGAAGCGCTGAACGCTGCCGAGGTCTCGCAGGACGTCCGAACTGGCCGTGATGCGGCAGCCGTCGCCCTTGATCGGCTGAACCAGTCGCGGCGCCTTCGATCGAACTTCCCACGGCCGACCGCCGCGCCGACGCACTTCCACAGCCGCCACGAGCAGCTTCTTGCGCCGACCGCGCTCGCGCTTGTTCTCCGGATCCTTGGCGAAGATGCGCGACAAAGTCTTGGCCGCCGCCTCATTGGTCGGAGACTTGGTGACTGTCACGCTGATGACGGTGCCCGGGCTGATTTCTGCGGCCATTCAATTGCTCCTGCTGATCGAAAGCCCAGCAGTCTAGCAGCCCGTCGGCGGACCTGCAAGCTTCCCGCCCCCCTCGTTAAACAACCCGCCAACGCCCGCATCGCGGCAAAATCACAATATCGGTCGTTACGATGCCGGGGACGCGGCCTCATCAGTCTGGCTGGCGGTCTCACCTGTCGCGGCATCAGCCTCCGGAGCCGGAGCCGCCTGGGGAGGTTTCGCCTTGGGCGCCTTGGCGGCCTTAGCACCACCCGGGGGCTTGGGCTTTCCGGGCGCGGGCACCTTCAGCGGCACAAGCACCATCGTCATGCGCCGTCCGAACGTCTTGGGAGGCTGCTCAACCTTCGCAATGTCCACGAGGTTGGTGATGATATCGTTGAAACTCTCGTCCCCGATATCCTGGTGGAACCGCTCGCGACCGCGAAACAGCATGGTGAAGAGCACCTTGTCCCCTTGCTCCAGAAATCCCCGGGCATGGGCCATCTTGATGTTGCGATCGTGCGGGTCTGTCTTCGGACGGATACGGACTTCCTTGAGCTTCTGCTCGTGGTGCTTCTGCTTGTGCTTTTTGGACTGGAGGTACTTGTGCTTCCCGTAGTCCATGATCTTGCAGACGGGAGGCCGCTCGTTGGGAGAAATCTCCACGAGGTCCATGCCAACGTCTCGAGCGCGCTGCATGGCATCCGACGTCGAGACGACTCCCAGCATGGTGCCGTTCTCGTCAATGACCCGCACCGGCGACAAGCGGATCTGTTCGTTGCATCTTAGGTTGCTAATAGGCGCCCACCTTCCTTTCCATAAGGACCCTGCTCATCATTCGGCCGGTCGCGACCTTCGAGCCGCGAACTCCCGACCCCCGGGATTGTTCTCCTGAACGAGCATCGTCAGGAACATATCCAGGGCCATATTGTCCAGCGTACGACCATCGCGGTCGTTGATGTTCACCGTGCCGGCCGCGTGCTCCTGTTCGCCTACCACGGCGATGTACGGAACCTTCATCTGCCGGGCCTTGTGCTTCTTCGGCCCGATCTTTTCCGGCGAGTCATCCAGCTCAGCACGGATCCCCGCCACTTTCAGAAGCTGATGGACCTTGCCGGCATACTCGGCGCTCTTTTCGCTGATGTTCGCCACGACCACCTGGGTCGGCGATAGCCAGAAAGGAAACGCGCCCTCGAAATGCTCGATCAGAATGCCGATGAATCGCTCCATGCTCCCGAACGGTGCCCGATGCACCATGACTGGTCGATGCATTCGGTTGTCGCGACCCACATACTCAAGGCCGAAATTCTCTGGCTGAATATAGTCAGCCTGAACGGTGCCGAGCTGCCACTCGCGGCCGATGCAATCCTTCACCACAAAGTCGATCTTCGGCCCGTAGAAGGCCGCTTCGCCGATCTCCTCCGTCGCGGTCATGCCGCTGCGTGCCGCGGCAGCGCGAACGGCGGCCTCGGCCTCCGCCCACGCCTGCGGATTCTTGATGAATTTGGCGTCATTTGGATCGTGTAGGCCGATTCGGACCCGATAGTCCTTCAGGTCGAGCATCTCAAGCACGTATCGCGTCAGGCTCAAACAACTCACCAGCTCGTCCTGCAACTGCTCGGGCGTGCAGAACAGGTGCGCGTCGTCCTGCGTGAATCCGCGAACGCGCGTCAATCCCGAGACTTCGCCCGACTTCTCATACCGATAAACCGTGCCGAACTCCGCGAGTCGCACGGGCAGGTCGCGATAGCTGCGCGGCTCACTTGCGAAGATACGAATGTGATGCGGGCAGTTCATCGGCTTCAGCAGAAAGCCGTCCGACGTAGCCAGGTGCTCCCGAATGATCTGCAGGTTTGCGGCCCGGCCCTCGGGCGAACGCTGCAATCGCTTGTTCGGCGGCACGCCCTCGTCGGCGCCGGAAATCTGCGTCCAGATGTTCTTGTCGGCCAGCTTCAATTCGCTGAGCAGTCGATCCGCCTCGGCCGGCCACCCCTCCGCGGGCACGGCCTCGGCAATCACCACCCACAACTCATTCAGCAGCCGCGCCGCGTCGGATTCGTAAAGCGGTGGAAACTGTGCGTCGCGGTAGTAAGGAAAATGCCCGCTGGTGCGATAGAGCTCCAGCCGTCCGATGTGCGGCGTGAAAACCGGCTGGTACCCCTGCTCCCGAAGCTTGTCGCGAAGGTGGTTTTCCAGGAGAAGCCGGATCGTAGCCCCCTTGGGCTTCCACAATATCAGCCCGCTTCCCACCAGCGGATCAACCGAAAAGAGACCCAGCTCCTGCCCGATCTTCCGATGGTCTCGCTTTTTGGCTTCCTCAAGTCGAGTCAAATGCTCAGTGAGCTGCTTCTTGGAGAAAAACGCCGTGCCATAGACGCGCTGAAGCTGCTGCTTGCTTGCATCCCCATGCAGAAACGCGCCGGAAACGCTTAGCACCTTGAACGCTGCGATGCGCCCCGTGCGGGGGACATGAGTCCCCATGCACAAGTCCTCCCAATACGCCCCCGGTTCAGGGCCGGTCACATAAAAGGAAAGGACATCACCCTTGGCCCGCTCAGCATTCTCAACCTTGTACGGATTGCCTTCCTTGCGAACCTTGGTAAGACCCTCATCGCGGCTCATCTCGTAGCGCGTAAAGGGACGGTCTTCGGCCACAATCTTCCCCATCTCTTCCTCAATCTTGAGAAAGTCCTCAGGCTTGAGGCGATGGGCAAGGTCGATGTCGTAATAGAATCCCTCCTCGACCGGCGGGCCATAGACCAGCTTCGTCTCCGGCCACAAACGGCAGATCGCCTCGGCCATGACGTGCGCCGTCGAATGCCGAAGTATCGTCAGGGATTCTTCACTCTTGTCCGTCAATATCTTCAGACGGCAATCGCCCGAAAGCGGCGTGGCCAAATCGAGCGTCACCGGTCCGTGACCAAAGTCGGCGATCACGCCGAGCGCGGCTTTCGCCAGGCCGGGTCCGATCGCCGCGGCTACATCAGCACCGGTACTGCGATCGGAAAGCTCTTTAACCGAGTTGTCTGGTAGCGTGATTCGAGTCATGCGGGTCGTATATCCGGAAAATCGCGTGTCCTCTGAAACCTCGCGAATAATTTACGAAACCGAATTTGCGCGGAGGATGCGCAAAGGCCGACATGCCAGTGATGAACCACTGGCGCAATCACGATGTGTAAGGCTGAGCGAACAAGAACGATCGTTTCGCGGGCATTGAGCGAGTCCTTAATGAAACCGCGCCCATCATAAGGACGAAGCAATTCTCCCGTCAAGCGACGGCCCCGAATTTCGGCTTTTTGGGGGGCGAATTCCCGTTTCATCTGTTACCGCCTGTCATCGGCAACTCAAGTCACCCCCGCGGTCGCCGGAGCCGCCGGCCTCCCGACTTTTCCCGAGTTGTCGTCGTCGGCCGATTCCTCATCCTCTCTCGTTGGACGGAATCGTCCATGTAAGTCATCCCAATCCACGATTAGCCGACCGCCCGTCGCCTCGTGCTGCTTCTCCCAGTTCATGAGCAGGTCAAGGCAGGCATGATCGATGTAAGTGAGGTTTTCGAAGCGGACGTGCAACTCCGTGCTGGGTCGCACCTTGCCGAGTTCAACGGCGATCGCGGGAAGCCGAATAAAGGTCGCCGCTCCGCGAAGCCGCAGCTCCGTCCGGTTCGCGCCAGGAACATCCGTCAGCTTCAGCTCCAGATGCGTAAAAGCATACAGAAGCTTCGCCACCGAAAGCGCCACCCCCACCAGTACACCCGTCAAAAGCCCCGAAACGACAATCATCACGACCGTCGCAATGTAGATAGCGACCTCGCCCCGGCCGTAGTCCGACAGTCTTCGAAGCGATTTGAAGTCAATCAGCTTGTAGCCCGTATAGACCAGCATCGCCGCCAGACTCGACGTAGGAATCAGCCGCAGCACATTCGAGAGCACCAGGATAAACAAGAGTAGCCAGGCGCCATGCATGATCGCCGACATCCGCGTCTTGCCCCCCGCCTCGATGTTCGCCGAGCTGCGCACGATGACGCCCGTCATGGGAAGAGCGCCCAGCAGTCCGCAGAGCATGTTCCCCCCGCCCTGGGCCATCAATTCCCTGTCATAGCGCGTTCGAGCCCCCGTGTGCATCTGATCCACGGCCGTCGCGCAAAGCAGCGTCTCCGCGCTCGCGACAAAGGCAAGGGCAAGCGCCGCGAGCATGATCTCGCCGTTAAGCAGTCGGGCCAATTGCCCGCCCGCCGGCAGAGAGATCTCCGTGAACAGTTGGTCCGGCAGGTCAATACGAATGACCGGCCAATTCATCGCCCATGCAATCACCGTCGCGATGCTGACCGCCACGAGCGGCGCGGGAATCATCCTCAGCTTGCGAGGAACGAGCGGCTTCCACATGATTATGATGAGGATCGTCAGCAGGCCCGTCATCGCGGCCCAATGATGGGTCGAATCATCATTGGGGACGACTCCCTTGAGAATCGCTTCCGGGATGTAGATCAAGTTCTGAAGTCCGCTCCCACGCGGCCCGTCATCAACCATCACGTGAAACTGGCTGCCGAAAATGAGCACGCCGATCCCCGCCAGCATCCCCTTGATCACCGCCGGCGAAACCGCCCGAAACCACTGCCCGAACCCCAGGAAACCCGCGACGATTTGGATCGCTCCCGCCAAAAGCACGATCGGGCCCAATGCCGCGAGCCCGTCCCGCTGAATGATCTCATAGACCATCACCGTCAGACCTGCCGCCGGACCGCTCACCTGAAGTGGTGATCCAGACACCGAGCCGACCAACAGGCCGCCGATGATTCCCGTGATCAGACCCGCCGCCGGCCCCACGCCGGAGGCGATGGAGATGCCCATGCACAGCGGCAACGCCACAAGAAACACGACGATGGATGCTAATAAATCGCCCTTGAACAGCGATGGAAAGTAAGTGGTGGCCCTGTCAGTATTCACTCGGATGACTCCCGAAACGTCATTCGTGCAAGATCAAGAATCAAAACGCAAGCGCGATTGCCGCCGCCCAAGCATGCGACCAACTCGAATTGGTGGATGAGCAACCGCTTTCGGATCAAGCCCGATCCGCGGGAGGCGGACGCGTCAGGGAGAGAAATCGACCGCTCGCCGAGTTATGCTCGCGGATGTTCCCGGTTCCGATCTCGTAGACCCACGCGAACATCTGGAGATCACTCGCCGCAAGCCGCGCGGCAACAGACGGATGCGTCTTGAGGTGTTGAACCTGCATGAGCACGTTCTGCTCGATCGTCACATCCATGCGCTCGGTATCCTTGAGATCGGTAAAGCAGGTCTGCATGATCCGTCGCGTCGTCTCCGCGTAGTGCAGCCAGGAAACGACGGCCGGAAGCTGGTTGAGCTCGCCGCATCTCAGAAGCGCATCCATTGCGCCGCAATTCGAATGGCCGCACACGATGATATTGGGGACCCGCAGCACCGCGACGGCATACTCGATCGTCGCCGCCTCGCTGCCTGGATCGGTGGCGTTGTACGGCGGAACAATGTTGCCTGGATTCCGGAGAATGAACAAATCGCCCGGGTCTGTCTGAGTGATCAGGTTGGGGTGTATGCGCGAGTCGGAACACGTGATGAACAGCGCATTGGGCCGCTGCTGTGTTGCCAAATGTTCAAAGTGTTCCCTCTGCTGGGGGAATATCGTTTCGTGAAAGCAACTGACGCCTTTGCGGATCTTTTCCACGGAAGTCTCCTCGCGGCACGATGTGCCGGGTCAGACCGGACGGCCAAGTATCCTATCACGGAAACCTGGGTAATCGCCGGCTTAATTCTGGTTTAGCCATTCGATGACAATGCGATGCTTTGCGGGTGACGTGTTCTCGATCGGGGGATCAGGTCCGCAGCGGGATGTTGGGCGCGTCGGCCGGATAGCCGGAAAGGGACGCCGCTGAAAATCGCCTGGAAAGTCGCTCGGCGCTGCCCGACGACGACTGTCGAATGCCGCCGACCAGACAATTCAGAATGTTAAGTGGGTCCCTGCGGCGCTTGCTTGCGGAGTGTGCAATGGACGACTCCGCGGCTAGGACCGACGATGCCGACCGACACTCCCCCTTTTCGACAGGAGCCCCCTTCTCTTCTTCGTTGACCGGGATGCCCCGGGAGCCGAAGGGCCCGTTCCCAGGCATGATGGCGGGAGACGCAACAAGCAAGAAGGCACACAGGCCCGCATAGGCCCTCGTCAGAATCACTCGCCGAATTGCTCGGCTGTACTGCCTGTTAAAATCAATCATGCTCGTAGCACTAAACGTACGGAGACCCTTTTCCTTTCGCCGGTTGGCCGGGAACGCCACAAGTCTACCCGCCCGGGCGACATCCAGCAATCACGACCCCAATGATATCGACCCTCAACCAACCGGACCGATATCTGGTCACGGGCAACTCCCCATAATTCTCCAACCCGATTTACAGGCCTCTGTACGGGCATTTACCCGGCACTTTAGGCAATTAAATTACGTCATGACGTTTCGGAGGTTCGTATTTTAGTATTAGTCGGGGACCATTACGTCCCCGCGGCAAGGCGATTGGAATATGGACCTGACATCTGAAAACTCACTCTCCGTTTCCGGGCCCATCGGGACCGTGCGCGAAGACCATGTCGCCGCGCCCGATGCGATCTTTGAGAAGTACAAGGCAGCCCTGCATCGTTTCTGCATGGGTTACCTGGGCGATGAAGCCCTGGCTGAGGAAGTCGCCCGCGAAACCTTCGCCAGATTGAGCGACGGCAGGGAGCTGCCCTCAGGTGACCTCCGCCCCTGGCTCTACAAGGTCGCCCGCAACCATTGCCTCGACATCATGCGCAGGCGGCAGCAGAGCCTAAGCCGTAGCGGCTTCGCCGACGCCGCGAGGCTCGGCGCAGGCCGGCCAACCGGAGCTGTTTATAACGAACGACAGGAATTGATGCGACAGGTGCTGTCCAACATGCCCGAAGAATATCGCAGCGTGCTGATGTTGAAGCACGTTGAAGGATTATCGCGCGCGGAGATCGCCGAAGCGCTGGAGGTCAGTGAGCCCACCATCAAGGGAAGGCTCGTTCGCGCCTCCGAGCACCTTCGTGAGGCCCTCCGCAATCAATCCGGAAGCATCTCATGAGTTGTGATATGTCCCGAGATCGCCTCTGGACCTGGGTCCAGGGCGAAGACGACGACGCAGCCTCGCGCGCGGAGATCTCCGAGCATCTGGAGGTTTGTCTCTCCTGCAAGAGCGAAGTCTCCGACATGCGCGACCTGATCGGCGAATTGCAGAATGTCGCCGTTAGCTGCGCACCGGTCGCAACCGCCGAAGCGCCGCGGGTAATCGGCGACTACCAGATCATCAGGCAGATCGGCCGCGGCGGATCGAGCGTCGTCTACCAGGCCGAGCAGCGCGATACCCGAACTCCGGTCGCCCTGAAAGTCATCGGCACGGGCCCGCGCGTCAGCGATTTTCAGTTCCGCCTCTTCGAACGGGAAGTGCAGACGCTTGCCCGCCTCAATCATCCGGCTATCGCGGCGATGCTGGAAGCGGGTCGATTGGACGACGGAAGCCTCTTCTTCGCCATGGAGCTGGTCCGCGGCGTCGGCCTGCGAGAGTTCGCCGAAGGTCAACGATTCGAAGGGCCCGACGAAAAGCCGCTCACTCTTCGCGAGCGTCTTGTCCTTTTCCGTCGCGTCTGCGAAGGCGTCAGCTACGCCCACCAGCGCGGCGTCACCCATTGCGACATCAGACCCTCAAATGTCCTCGTCTCGGATCAGGCCGCCGGCCATTCGCACGGCGACGATCTTCCCGCCTTTCCGAAGCTGATCGATATAGGACACGCCCGGCTCTTGGGGCGCGACGAAGCCGCACGTCCTACCCACGCCGAAGACGACCGCTACCTCGACTCAATCCCCTACCTGAGCCCCGAACATTCCCAGGGGCAGCAGGATCAGATCGACATTCGCAGCGACATCTATTCGCTCGGGGTCGTCCTCTATGAACTCCTGACCGGTTCTCTGCCCGATGACGCCGGCCGCAACTCGCGACGATCAGCTTTCGGCGCTGCTCACCCTCACCCGGCAATAAAACCTGAATGCCTCAAACGCGCGGTACCCGGCGAATTGGCATCGATCATCCTCAAAGCGATGGAGAACGAACCGCAGCGCCGTTACCAAAGCGCTGCCGCCTTCGCCGACGACATCGACCGCTTTCTGTCAGGCATGCCCATTCTCGCCCGCTCGCGAAGCACGAGTTACCAGCTTCGCAAGCTCGTCGCCCGGCATCGCCTGTCTGTCGGGTTCGCCGCGACGCTGCTCCTCACGTTCGTCGGAACCGGTGTGTCGACGCTGCTGCAGGCCCGCCGCATCTCGACCGAAGCGGCAAGAGGGCAGCGCGTGCAAACGATTCTTGAGTCGTTCTACGAAGCGCCGGACCCGGAGCGCTCAGGGCGGCGCGACGTCACCGTCCTCGAATCGCTCGATGCCAAGGCAAAGACCCTCACGCAGGAACTGGAAGATGATCCTCTGGTCGCCGCGGCAGTTCGCAACACGATCGGAAACACCTACCGCAGCCTCAGCGACCTGCCTTCGGCGGCGCTTCACCTGACCTACGCACTGGAAACGCGCCGCAAGTTGCTCGGCGATGACAACATCGAAACCGCGAAAAGCATGAACGACCTCGGCGTGCTGCGCCTTCTCCAGGGAGAGCCCGACCAGGCTGAGAATCTATGGCAGGCGGCGGTCGCCGTTCGTCGAAACGTCCTCGGTCCCGACCACCCCGACGTTGCGGAGACGCTCAATCATCTCGGCGTCGTCAAGAGCCACGATGACGAACGATTCGAGGAAGCGAAGGCGAACCTGGAGGAGGCCCTCCGCATCCGCCGCAATGTCCTCGCCGCCGTTCAGGCCGACTCCGCCGCTTCACGAGAGATCAGGCTGGCCCGCGACGACGTCGCCCAGACTCTGAGCATCCTGGGCGGCCTCTATCGCATCCGGCACACGCCCGACGAGTTCGCAGACGCCGAGCGCAGCTATCGCGAAGCCCTGCGACTCCAGCAGGAATCGTTCGGCCCCGTCCATCCTCAGGTCGCCAAGGTACACAACAATCTCGGCAAGCTCTTTCAGAGCAAGGGCGAGTTCGACGCCGCCGAACAGTGCTTCCAGACCGCCCTGCGCATCCTCCGCAGTGACCACAGCTACGGCGAGGATCATCAGTACATTGCCCGGCTCCTCTCCAGCATCGCTCAGGTAAAACTGGCAAGAGGTGACATCTCCGCGGCACAGGCCTTCGGCGAGGAGGCCCTCGCCCTTCGCGAAAAACTCCTCGGCCCCACCCATGCCGAAACGACCGAGTCACGCCGATTCCTCGACTCGCTCATCTCCAGTCGCGCCGCCGCCAACTAGCGCGACACATCCTCCGGAAATGTCGAGGAAGCTCTAATCCGCCTCAATCCGAAATCGCACCGACACCACCGCCTGAACGTCCTTGTCGATCGTCCCGGTGTCATAGACGCCGTAGTCGCTCACGTCGGTCGAGTGCGGCTGTGTCACCTGCAGCACGCCCATGTTCGCCCACATCACCTCCGCCACCCGGCAACCCGCCGCCCCCGCGATCTTGTCCGCCCGCGCCCTCGCGTCTTTCGCGGCCTCCTCCATCAGTCCGACCTTCAGCGGCGCCAGGTCCGTGTAGTAATATTCCGGCGAACATGAGATCACGAGTATCCCCTTTTCGATGAGCTGCGTCACCTCTCCGGCCGCGCGAAAGATGCGGTCCACGTCCGGCGTCGTAATCGTGAAACCGCGCGACAACGAGTAAGCGCTGATCTCCCGCGTCTCGTTTCCCTTTGCATCGCGCACGTGATGCTCAACCGTATTGATGGCGTCCTGCACGATCTGCTGAGTAGAGAACCCCTGCTCCCTAAGAAACTCCGCCACATCCCGGACGCCCATGTCCAGCACGGCGAACGCCTCCTTGAGGTCCTTGTGTTCTCCGCGAACGGCAATGTGCCACACCGCCTGATCGGAACGAATCCTCTTGCGAGTCGAGCCTTTGACCGAAATGACCTGCTCTGTCTTGACCGCCTGCGCCCCGCGCTCCACGTAAGCCCGCGAGGCAATCACCGCGCTGGTGGTCACGCTCAAAATCCCGGCGACCACCACCACGGCCGCGGTTATGGCAAAGTTGAATCGAAGATTGTACTCCACCGAGATTCCTCCCTGACGCCGACCCCAATGCGCCGGGCGTTCCTTCGCCCGATCATCCTGCTACGCCCCGCCGCAAAGTTGGTTCGCGCCGCCAGCGCATGGAAATTCCTTCCTATTGGGCATTACACCTGACAAGTAAAAGAGACGAGTGGCACTTCGTCACATGAGATGACGATGCCTATGAAGCTGACGACCAAGCTGGCCTGAGGCTAAGCAGTGGGACGCACCCATTGCAACCGTCGAATGTCTGACGGGCAGACTAGCAAACTTCGGCAATACGCCCCTCGATCACCCTCCGACGAGAATGGATGTAAAATAGGGAACATCGCTGATGTTCACCTCGCTATCAAGGTCGAAGTCATAGATACAAAGCTGTGCCTCGGTTGCGGGCGGGGATAGAAGCGCATCGACAAACGACTGAATCTCAGATCCGTTGATCTGACCATCGAGGCTGCCGGCCCCCAACGCGTAATCTCGGCCCCACTTGGCGATGTGCAGTGCAGTAACCCCCCCCGCCGACGAAAACCAGCCGCCGGCAAAAGCGACTTTCGGCCGCGGACCCGGGCCGTCGTCATCGTGTGCAATGAGACAGCCCTGGCGAATTGCATTGACGCCATAACCGGGAAGTACTTCGAGAGCCCACCATCGCTGCCCATCCCAGCGGCAGGCGCCATACGCCGGTACGGTTCCCGCCAACGACATGCCACCGCCCATCAGGAGTGATGGCGGATTGGGACCTGGCCCGTCGTCATCAAGCGAAGCCATGGCCCGGACGAAATCGTTCACGCCGGTCCCGTTCGTGCCGGCCACGGCTGACCACCCTGACCCATTCCACCGCGCGATGTTGTTCACGGTTACTCCCCCGGCTTGCGCAAAACTGCCGCCCACAAATAGTACCGGGAGGCCCGGCCCGTCGCCGTCTTCGTCATGCACCGCGAGAGACATCACTTCACCGGTAACGCCGAGCCCGAGGGGTCCAAGCAGGCCGGACCAATTCGTGCCGTTCCACTTCGCGATACCGCCGACGAGGACGCCGCTGATGCTGTCGAACTTACCGCCGACGTACAGCGCCTCAGGGTTCGGACCCGGACCGTCGTCATCCCATGTGATCATGCAATTCACACGACGAGGGGCGGCGCCGGCAATCGTTCCCATCGCGGTTAGGCTTGTCCCGTTCCATCGCGCGATTCCCCCTGTCCAACCCCATTCGATGAAGAGCTTCTCGTGACCGGGCCCGTCGCCGTCCTCATCGAATGCAGCCATGGCGTCGACGGCGCCGGAACCCAAAAACGGCACTCCATTGAGCGCCGACCACGAAGCGCCGTCCCATTTCACAATGCCGGAGGTCTCTGAGACGCCACCAAGCCTCGTAAAGAACCCTCCAACAACGAGTACACGAGGCTCGGGTCCGGGTCCATCGATGTCGATCGACACCATCGAGTAAGGGACGCAGTCGCCCGGCGGGACTGTGGAGATGCTGACCCAGTTACTCCCGTCCCATTTCGCGACGTTGTAGCTGCTTGCTTCCCCGATATTGTGAAAGGTGCCGCCGACGTACAGTTCGGGGTAGGAATTCCCGCCTTCGTCATCGTACAACGTCATGGTGGTGATATCGCCCCCGGCGCCGCCCAGCTTGCCGGACGGATTCGGCCACGGACAAAACAGTTGGCCATCATGCTGTGCGATATGGGGGGCGATCACACTACCAGCGCGGTCGAATGCGCCGCCAAATACCAGCGTCGGGCCGGCGGGACCGGATTCGTCCACATCGTGCATCAACATGGCGCGAGTGGGCCCCGAGAAACCCACCTGACCCTGTGTTTGAACCGCTGTCCACGTCGTCCCGGTCCACTTCGCAAAATAGTTGACGACTGTTGAGCCGATGTGGTCGAAGTCCCCGGCTGCGTAGAGAATCGGCGGTGATCCCTCGCCATCAGGCGGAACATACAAAAAGGACCGCACACCCAAAGGAGAAGTCTCCCCCGCCGGCACGATCGAGCTCCAGTTTACTCCATTCCATTTGAGGACTGAGCCATTCACGAAAAGGCCCGACTTGGTGAACAATCCAGCCGCAATGAGCACAGGCTGCTCCGGGCCTTCGCCGTCCAGATCGATGACCTCCATGGCGTAAACGCTGCTATTAACTCCCTGTCCAAGTGCCGACCAACTCGCTCCATTCCAGGAGGCAATGCGATTCACCGTTGTTCCGCCACTGGTGGTGGCAAACTCGCCTCCTGCGATCAACTTGGGTGATCCTGGACCGATGCCGTCCGCATCGAAAACCTTCAACGCGTTGACTTGTCCGCTGACGCCTTCCGGCGAGCCGAGAGCCGACCAATTCACGCCATCCCATTTCACAATGTTATTCGCAGTGATGCCGCCTCCCGACGTAAAACTCCCGCCGATGAACAGCGCGGGAGGGTTCGGGCCCGCATCGTCGTCATCAAACATCGCCAATGCATTGACGACACCGTCCACACCGTTCCCCGAACCATGTGGTAGAGACGACCATGCTGTCCCATTCCAGATCGCGATATGATTCGCCCACACACCGCCTACAGACGTGAATTCGCCCCCGATGATAAGGACCGGATTGTTCGGCCCAGCGCCGTCCAGGTCGACGCTTAAGATCACGTTGACCTTGCCGTTGGTGCCATCAGGATCGCCGGGTGCGCCGATCGGCAACCATTGCGACCCGTTCCACATCGCAATATTTGATGCCGGGGCTTCATCTGTCATGCTGAACAGCCCGCCCACGATCAAATGCGAAGACTCAGGACCGGGCCCATCTGGATCGTACGATGCAAGGGCGTATACGGCCCCATCGATACCCAATATGTGCGTGCCCTTCCATTCTGCTTCGCACTGAGCCATCAAGCGCCCGGACGTCGCCAGGATGCTCAATGCCGCGCAGACAAAGACTGCGACCGAACTTGTGCTCTGTCTCATGGTATTCCTCCCTTTGATCGAACGGCACATTGCTGCCGGCGCGTGAAAATAAATGCCCAGACCCGATGGGGACCGAAGTGGGAATCGAGCCTCGCGTCAATTGTACCTACGCACGGTGGGCGCGAGCAAAGGTTTTTTTGGGGTCGGCCAGTGCCACTTTCCTAGCATGTCCTATGCCGCGATCGACATGCGCCGGCCCTGAGTGCGACATGCCATGTCCATATCAATCGTTAATTGCAGAAGAGAAAAAGCGTTAGGTCGAGATCAAAGTCTTTCAGTATAAACCAATCCCTCGCTCGAGCGCGTCGGTCCCCGGCAATGCTTCGGCTGAACTTGAAACGAGGATCACCCGCACCCAAGCCGCAAAGCGGCCGTTCGCGACATTGATCGAGATGAGTACTAATACTTATTCACGGATCGCCCGCTCGTAGAGTTTGACATACCGCGGAATCAATCCCCGCCAATCGTATCGCTCCCGGGCCAATTCCCGAGCGCGACGCGACATCTCCCGCCGGGCGTCTTCCGATGCAACAATGGGCTTAAGTGCCGAAGAAATGGCACCCCGATCCGCCTCGACAATCCGGCCGGCCCCGCCCGCTTCCACTTCCGGCATGTTACAAGCCTCCGAGATGACCACCGGCACCCCCGCCGCCAGCGCCTCAACGATCGACATCGAGAGCCCCTCGCTCATGCTCGGCTGCAAAAGCACGCCCGCCCGGCCGAGCAGCGACCGAACCTCCTCCCGTGAGAGCAGACCCGTGAACGTGACGCGATCCGTCATCTTCTTCCGGGCAACGGCGGCCCCGAGCATCCGCTGCATCCCCACCTCGTCCGGCCCAGCAATGACAAAGTGCCAATCCTTCGCCGCCGCAAACGTGTCGAATGCCCCCTGAAGCGCCTGAACGATACCCTTCTGAGGATGAATCCGCCCGATGAAGACCAGCAGGTTGCGCCCCGAAAGCTCCGGGAATCGGGACTCAATCGCCTCAGCCGACGGCAGTTGCTCGAACTCCGCAACATTCAGCCCGTTGGGAATGACCTCAATACGCTCGTTGAAGCCAAGCTCCCGCATGGCCCGCGCCTCCCCGTCTGCCAACGCGTGCAGAAACTTGGCCCCGCGCAGGTTGGCATGCTCAAAAAGCCAGCCCGCGGGAAGCTTCTTCCAACGGCTGCGGCGCCACGCCCACGGCATCATCATGCTGTGAGGCGTCATGATGTAAGGCTTCCCGATCTTGCGAGCCGCCTTCCCCGCCGCCCAGTTCTGACCGGTCCACAGGCCGTGCAGGTGAACCACGTCCGCGCTTTGGATGAGCTCGCCGACCCGTGCCGAAAAGTCCGCCGACTTTCCAAATCGCGAACCGTCCAGCGAGGCAAACCGTAGGACTTCCACGCCTTTGACTTCTGGGGGTGCGCCGTAGCGCCCGCCCGCGAGTGTCGCGATGCGGCAAGTCTGCCCCGCCTTCGCCAGTTCGGCGGCGAGCATCGGCAGCACCCGCGCGATGCCTCCCCAGGCCGGATCGAGCGATTGAACCACATGCAGAATCTTCATCGCTCGCTAGCGTAGCTCAGGACACCGGATCGTGAAAGCAAGCGCACGCGGTGGCCGCCCAGCCGGGATCGAAAGTCGTTTTGACATTTGTGGCATTTGCCGTTCCTCTGCGCCCTATGTGCGGAATCGCCGGATACCTTCGACCAGACGCCGCGCCGGACGAAGCGATGCTGCGCGAGATGTGCGCAAGACTTCGGCACCGGGGACCCGATGGCGACGACATCTGGGTCAATCGCGCAGCCGGTCTCGGCCTCGCCCATACGCGGCTCAAGGTCCAGGACCTGACCCCGGCCGCCGATCAACCGATGACCAGCGCCGATGGCAAAGTCACGCTGGTCTATAACGGCGAGATCTACAACTTCCGCGAACTGCGCGACGAGCTCCGCGCCGCCGGCGCCTTTTTCAAATCGACCGGCGACACCGAGGTCCTGCTGGAGCTGTGCCGCCGCGACCCGGAACTGTCATTCCTCCCCAATCTCAACGGCATGTTCGCCTTCGCCCTCTGGCGCAGCGACGACAAAACGCTCACCCTGGTCCGCGATCGAACAGGCGTCAAGCCGCTTCTGCACGCCGAGCTGCCCGGCGGAGGCATCGCCTTCGCATCGGAATTGCACGCACTTCGCCCGGCCACGAATAATCTGGTAATGGACCCCACGGCTGTCGTCCAACTGCTGACGCTCGGCTTCATCGCCGCCCCGCGCACCATCTTCACCGGCGTTCAAAAGCTGCGACCCGGCCACTCGTTGCGATACCAATCCGGCAGAATTGAGATTCGCGCTTGGGCGCCGCCGATCTCGCCTGCAAGGTCCGCCGCACCCGACGCCGCTTCATCCTTCCGAGAAGCCTGCGCTCAGATTCGCTCCACTTTCTCCAACGCCGTTAGTCAGCGGCTTCTCGCCGATGTCCCCGTCGGCGTCTTCCTCTCCGGCGGGATCGACTCGGCGATCGTGACCGCCGTCGCGGCCAAAACCTCCGACCGTCGCGTACGCACCTTCTCCGTGTCGTTCCCCGACAATCCCTTCTACGACGAGAGCCGCTACGCAAAGGCCGTCGCCGACATGCACGACACCGATCACACTGTGCTGCCGTTGTCACTGTCCGACGTGCAGAACATCATCCCCACCGTCCAGCATCATGTAGGTGAGCCGTTCGCCGACAGCTCCGTCCTGCCGACCTATCTGCTCTCCCGCCTCACGCGCGAGCATGTCACCGTGGCCCTCAGCGGTGACGGCGCCGACGAACTCTTCGCGGGCTACAACCGCTACGCCTCGGCCACCCTGAATCAGCGCATCGGGTGGCTCGCTCGAACGCCCCTCTATGCCCCGCTGCGAAGCCTCATTGAGCGCTTGCCCTCGCGGCGAGAGACGAAATGGGGAGGCATCTTCTCCCAGGCCAAGCGGGCCATCCGCTCCATGGACCCGGGCCCGGCGCATCGCCAGGCGAATTGGATGCGCACCAGCGACGACCGCACCCTCACGCGTCTGCTCGCCGACCAATCGACCGCCCCGGAGCTCATTGAGGCCGTCGTGCAGTTACTCTGGCACTATCGACCGCCCGGCTCTGGCGACGGCGACCTGAATGCCCATCTCGCCGTTGAATGGCAAACGTCGCTCCCCGACGACATGCTCACCAAGGTCGATCTCGCCTCAATGGCCCATGGCCTCGAGGTGCGATCCCCATTCCTCGACTATCGCCTCGTGCAAAGCGTCTTCGCCATGCCCTGGCAGTGGAAGCTGGCCGGCTGGAAGAAGAAGCACCTGCTCATCGAGGCCTTCAGGGACATGCTGCCGCCGCTTTTGCACGATCGGCCGAAGAAGGGCTTCGAGGTGCCGGTCGGCGTCTGGCTGCGCGGCCCGCTGAATGACTTCGCCCGACAACTCATCGCGGATGACAAGTGCTTCTTCGGGCCACTCCTGTCGCGCGAGGGCGCGATGGCCACATTGAACGAGCATTCCTCCGGCCGGGCCGATCACAATTTCTGTCTGTGGGCGTTGGTCTCGCTATTGGCGTGGCAGCAGCATCACGCGGCGGGCATCGAAGTCGCGTCGGGCGAGTAACGGCGGAGAGTGCCAACGATACGGCACTAGTACCGCTCGTTGCTCTTCGGCTTGATCGACGGAATCGAAACCCCCGGCGTGCAACTGGGCGGCACATCGCTCGCTCGGCCGATCCCCATCGACTCGCGCAGCGCCGCCAATTTCGCCACTTCCTCCGGCGGCAGTCGCCGGGCACTGCCGAGCTGGTGAGCCAGCACCATCGTATAGGCCCCGTGCTCCAGCTTCTCCAGCTTGAAGAAGGCGTCGTTCAGCGACTTCCCGACGGTAATCGACCCGTGTCGATCGAGCACCAGCGCGTCGTATTGCCGGATGAGTTCGCGCACCACCACCGCCCCCTCCGTCGTGGCAGGCGTCGCGTACTGCGTGACCGGCACCCGGCCGAACGCCAGAATCACCTCCGGCAGCGCGCACGGGTCCATCTCAATCCCCGCGACGGTGAACGCGACGGTCGCCGGCGGGTGCGCGTGGATGACGGCCTGGGCGTCGGGGCGCTCGCGATACGCCTCGATGTGCATCCATCGCTCGCTCGATGGGCGGCCGCGCCCGAGGATGACATTTCCGGAATGATCGATCAGCACAAGATCGGCCGGCTCCAAAAGTCCCAGGCACGAGCCGCTCGGCGAGATCAGCAGCCGGTCGCCGGTCATGCGCGCGGAGATGTTTCCGTCGGTGCCGCCGACGAGCCCTTTGTCGTAGACCCGCCGCGCGACCTCGCACATCTCGCGCCGAATTGTCCAGTCGCTGCTCATCCGCCTTCTCGCAAACCGGGCACGATACCGCATCGTCCGTGGACTCGAAAGCCGACGCCTCCCCCCGCTGCAAGGGTGATCGCTGGACACGGCCGGTCATTCGTCGGATCATGAGTCCATAAAGAGACACGCCCATCCACCCGAGGTCCGCCATGGCACACATCGAACCCTTCACCGCGCTGCGATTCACCGAACGCGACGTCAGCAACCTGATCGCCCCGCCCTATGACATCCTCGACGACACCGACAAGGCCGCCCTGCTCCGAAAGGACGACCATAACATCGTCGCCATCGACCTGCCCCATGTGCCGCCGAAGACCGCCGGGCCGGACGAAGTCTATCAGCGCGCCGCCGGCGAGATGACGAGCTGGCTCGACATTCGCTGCCTCGCTCGTGATGAGCTGCCCGGCCTCTACGTCTACCATCAGTCTTACAAACTCGGCAAGAAGACCCTCACCCGCAAAAAGTTCTTCGCCCGACTCCGCCTCGAGGAGTTCGGTCGCGGGCAGGTCTTCGCCCACGAGCAGACTTTCGGCGGGCCGAAGGAAGACCGGCTCAAGCTCACGGCCGCGACGCGCTGCAACGTCAGCCCCATCTTCGGTCTCTATCCCGATCCCGCCAACGAGGTCGCCGCTCTGCTCGGCGAGGCCATCGACCATCGCGAGCCGGATCAGGCGGGCATTCTCGACGGCATTCAGAACGTCCTCTGGGCCGTGACTGATCGCGCGATCATCGAAGAGGTCATGGCCAAGATGGCCGACAAGCCCGTCTTCATCGCCGACGGGCACCACCGCTACGGCACGGCGCTGATGTATCGCGCGCAGCAGGTGGCCGAGTCCGGCGAGCCGCCCGAGAGCGACCCGGTCAATTACGTCCTCGCCGTCCTCGGCGGCATGGAGGACCCCGGCGCGACGATCATGCCCTACTTCCGCACCATCACCGGCGTGCCAAAGATCACGCCGGATGCGCTGCGGCAGGCGCTGGCCGGCTTCTTCAACTGGGAGGTCGTCAAGCGGCCCAAGGACGAAGACGCCCTCGCAACATTGCTGACCTCAGCCGGGCCCGGTTCGATGGCGCTTTACATCGGCACCGGCGACGTCTGCGCGACGATCGCGCCGACGAAGGCCGACCTGCTCGCCGAGCTCGAACCGAAGCGCAAGGCGGCCTGGCGAACCCTGCCGTACAGCGTCCTGCACCGGCTGATCATCGACGAAATCATCACGCCGAAGCTCTGCGGCGGCACGGCCCCGGCGATCCACTATCACAAGACCATGATGGAGGCGGTCAACGACGCGACCGTCTCGTCCGGCATCGCCTGCCTCATGCCGGCGACGACCATGCAGCAACTCCGCGACATCTGCACGGCCGGCGAACTTATGCCGCAGAAGTCGACGTATTTTTATCCCAAGCTCGCGACGGGGATGGTGGTGAACCCGCTGTATTAGGGGCTGGGGCATTGGGGATTCTCCCAGTCGGGGGGGCCTGCAAGCAGGCAGAGAGTAGGAGTAGAACAGGAGAGCAGGAGAGCAGGGTGAGTGCGGGGCCGGTGTCGGGTCGTTGGCATGGCGGCGATGCCGGGGCCGGAATCGGGATTCGGGCGGGCGCAAATCCAAGGTGACATAAGGTGACACAAGCCTCGCGGGAATTGTGCCAACACTTGTGGCGGGCAAGGGTTGGGGCGCTTCGATTTTCCGGCGGTTTTTTGAGAAAAAGGCCTGAGACTTGAGGCCTGGGGCCTGCGGCGCGGCGGGGTCGAAGGCTGGAAATCGGGCCTGAGGTTTGAGGCCCGGGGCTTGAGAATTGGTCTGGGCAGGCCAGTGGCATCGAGCATTTCCTCGCGGGGTGCAAGTGAATTGGGCTCTATATGTGAATTCTTGCTCAGCGCCCGCGCCTTTGAGAGTGAAATTAGGGACGCGGCGACGCCGAAATCTTGATTAGAAGAAGGGAAGAGAATTCCAAGGTAAACGGTGCGAGCAAAGAATCGCGCACTAGCAAGGACTTGATCTGCGCAAGTTGCTGTTAGCCTGCTCGCCGTTCCTGACTTAATGATTCGTTTGGACCACCAAAGTCGAGATCAAGCCTGGGTAAACGGCCGGACTTGCGGAGCATAAGCATCCTTCGAAAGACCTCGCCCTTTGATCGCTTTTCTCCCGCTTTCAGCAACTCGTCGTATATCTGATCGAATGTCTCGGAATACGCCAGCGCATCCACGGTCGTTGCGTGTTGCACATAGAGGGCGATCAGGAGTTGGTCCAGCCTCCCCAAATCACCTTGCTCGTCGAAATCTAAAGGTTGTGTGCTCATGACTCCTCCATAAGCATAGCACGGGCCCGCCAGGAGGCAACGTTTGCAGCCCCTTCTAAGCTCCGAAAAAGGCTTCGCTCATTGAGTCCCATGCCTTCCAGCCGGGCCAAAACCGTCTTCCGCTCCTTCGCAGGAAGAATGAACTTTCGAATCGTTTCGTCTGGGAGGGTCAGCATGTCGAAGGGATACCGGACGTCAATAAACACGGAGCGTTGCTCGATAGCGCGAGGAATCAATCGAATTGCACGGTGGTCGTCAATGATTTCCACATCGTCGCCAAATGGACCAATGGCCTCTTGAAGATCAAGGCACCACACCGCAACATTGCTAGGCGGTTCCGGAGAATCGTGTATCTCGTCGCGTAATGCAAAAAAAGCTGCAACGTACGGCGATCGTGTCCAGTCCATGATCGTCGACGGCAGGCCATGATGGCGGGCGGAAAGGGGTATAGCTTCCTCTCCCGGTTCACTGGGAATGCCGCCAAGTGCGGAAGCCTGCTCTCCAAAAGTCTGTAGCAAGAGTAGCCGCGCTCGCTATCGGTCCTTCAAACCGTATTTCTCGAGGTACCGATCAAGTGTCGTCGTGAGCAGCCACTCCGCATTCGCATGGCCTCGAAACACAAACCGATCACGGTCGATCGGCCTCTTCTCAAAAAATCCGTCGAGCCGTAACTCGAAGGTCTTCCATGTATCACAAGGGCGATCAATCATGTTGGACTACTAACTCGACTTGCTGGCCTCAGGAACGACCGCTCCCATTCCAGTTGCGTCCGCAGGCTAGGGCACGCGCATTGGCGATGCGAGTGACAGTAGAATAGCCCTCACGATCGCTACCTTCAATGGGTAGTCTGGCGAAAGCTACGATGCCAATTTGACATGGTTCCTTGTCCCGCCCAATGGCACTAATTGGTCATTCACCTGAGACGAGACCGACAAACCATATAAGGCGGAATAACTCTGATTATGAAAACAAAGCAATCATGGACACTTCTAGACATGGCAAAAGCGAGATTCCTACCTCGCACCAACGTGGAATCGGTGATCATTGAACGTCAAATGAACTCGCAACTCGACATTTTGAAAGCAAAGATAGATGAAGGCTTGGACGAAGCCCGGCGCGGCGAGCTTGTTGATGGTGAGAGGTTCATGGCTCGCGTAAAGAAACGCATTGAGGAAGCGGCTGCTGCCCGCCCTCGTACGCGGCCTAAGAAGCGGCGAAAATGAGCAATTGAATCGAAATCACCCCGCCGCGAGGATCGGCAGGGCGAACCCTTTCTTCGCCCCGTCGTCTCCGACGTGCATGCCGTAGGCCTCCATCGAGTCCGGCGGGATGGCCGTCGGGCGCTTGGTCTCGATCTCGTCGGGCCGGGCCTTGACCATCGGCAGCTTCGAGCCGGGCACTTCCTGGCAGCGCTTCACCGGGCCGCGCCACAGCCGCCAGCCCCAGATGAGAGAGTCGAGCGTCGTCTTGGCCAGGGCGGTCATGCCGATGATCTGCATGCCGATGTCCGCGCCGGCGAGGCGCTGCTTGGGCCGAATCATCGCCCCCAGCAGGCTGATCGGGTTGTAGAAAGCGCCGTAGCCGAGGATGAGGTTGGCCTGCTTGCGCCAGGGCTTGCCCTCGCTGGTGGCGACGACGTGATTGCCGTCGAAGCGGGCCTCATCGACGCGATGGCCGGCGACCTCGCTGAAGACCATCTTCTCTTTGTAGGGCGTGTCGAAGTAGTTGGTGCCGACGGCGGGCGTCAGCACGGTGATCTGAATGCTGATGGCGCCGTGCTTGCGCAGGTAGCGCACCTGGTTGTAGAGGCCGTAGAGCTTGCCCGGCGTGTAGAGCGGCTGGCCGTCGTGGTGCATCATCATCGGCATGGGGCACAGGCCGTTGGCGTTCATCTCGGCGAAGACCTCTGCGGTCTTGGTGCCGGCCTGTCCCTTCTTGACCATGGTGCCGGTGAGGTCTTCGACGCCGAACCACAGGGCCCGCAGGCCCGACTGGCGCATCTTGGGCATGAGGTCGATGCACTTGTAGGCGTCGTGAATGGTGGCCTCGGTGGCCCAGCGGACCTTCTTGTGGAAGCGCAGGCCGTCGATGCGGCGCGTGGCGAGGTGATTGACGATCTCCTCAACGGTCTCGCGGCGGTTGAGGAAGTTGTCATCGGTGCCGAAGAAGTTGCGCAGGCCGTACTGCTGATTGAGCAGGGTCATCTCGTCGCCGAGACGCTCGGGGCTCTTGAAGCGGAAGGTGTTCTGGTTGTAGGCGGGGATCGGGCAGTAGCTGCACCGGAACTTGCACCCCTGGGTCATGATGAGCGAGTTGATCCGGGCGCGCTTGGTGATCTGCTCGCGCGACAGCGGCGCCGGGGCGAGCGTCTTCTTTTTGTGCGGCGGCTCGACCCGCGAATAGGCCGCCAGCGGCAGAGGCAACTCGTCGAGATACTGAACGAGCCGCTGAACGCCGGTGTCAACGAGGTGCGCCTCGCGCCCGCCCGGCGGGTCGATGCGATAGACCAGGCCCGGCACGTTCTCCAGGGCTCCGCTCTCACGGGCGCGGATGAAGGCCTGCCGCGCCGAATCCCCGGTGCCCATGTGGGCGAGGATCGTCTCGATCAATTGGAGCATCACATAGGATTCGCCGGTGACGCAGCAGTCGGCGTTGATCTTGCCGCCTTCGCCGCGGCCGAAGTAGTCCCACGGCTCATAGATGGACTTGGGGCCGCCGCACAGAATGAGCGGCCGCTTGTCTTCGGGAATGGAGCAGGCGTCGGCCACGAGGTCGTAGGCGCGCTGGGCGTGAATCTGCATGCTGCTGACGAGGAGGATATCCGGCGGCCGATTCTCCATGAGGGCATGGGAGGGCCTGACATTCGGCGACCAGAGCTGGAAGACGACGCGCGCCTTGGTGAGGCCGGCGCCGTCGAGGGAGTCGGCCACGGCCCGGACGCCCGCGGGAATGATCCGCCAGTCGGCAAAGAGGAACGGCAGGAGGCGCGTCCGGTTATCGAAGGCGTACATGATCAGCGCGGTCAATCCGCGCATCTTAGGATTGGCGGCGAGCCGCTGGCTGAGTTCCCGATACCCCCCCGGCCTGATGTACTCGTCGCCCAGAGGGCGTTTCGGTAGTTCCATAAGTTGAGGAAGATAGCCTCGAATGTGGGGGTTTGCAATATAAACCGCTGTTTTTTCAAAGGATGCGGCAGGGACTCTCAGAAACGCGAATCCTGTGGGGTGGCCCAAACGCGGATTGTCTCTAGACGGATCAAGGGATAAAACTCGGTGTTGGATGGAGAAGGCGCCATCCGGCCGATGGAAAAGACGGGAGCAAGGTGTCGAGTGGATTCCAGCCAGCGAGAAATAGCGAACGACGCCATCGCCCTTCGTCGGAAGGTTGTCTTCTGGCGTCGCGTGGTGTGGATGATCCTCGGCGCCGCGGCCATCCTGCTTACCGTGGTGTGGAATCGATATGAGACACGGCGCCGGGAGTGCCGCGACACGCTGCTTTACAACGCGGAACTGGCGAAGAAGGTGGACCTCGCCCACGAACACGTGAGCATCCTCGAGCAGCAGTGGCAGATGTTTGACATTCCGTCCAAGGGCAGTTCGCCGCGCCATTATGACCTGATCGCCCGAAACTGGGCGGTGATCCCCGCCGCCGGTGAGAAGGTACCGCTCGCCGTATGCGCCGACGCGCATCTGGACCTGTTCACGCGCGGAAGGCACGTGCTCTTCAACACGCTCGAAGGGATGCGCGTGGACTGGCTGTCGGACGAAGAGGCGCAGTCGATCGTCGAGATGGCCCGCAAAGACAACCCCCACAAGTAGCGCGCGGCGTCAGTCGATCCAGCCGCCGCCGAGCACTTCTTCATCGTGATAAATCACCAGCGCCTGCCCCGGCGTGACCGCCCACTGCGGCTCATCGAACGAGACCTGCACGCGATCGCCTGTAAGCGGCTCAATCGTCGCCGACGCGGCCTCGTGGTTGTAGCGGATGCGCGCGCTCGCCTGGAAGGGCGCGGTGGGCCTTTCGCCGATCCACTGCATCCGCGAAGCAAGCGTCGTTGCCTGGGAAATCGACTCCGCCGGGCCGATGGTCACCGTCTGACTCTCCGGGTCGATCCGCGAGACATAAACGGGAGAGCCCGTGGCGATGCGCAGCCCGCGTCGCTGGCCGATGGTGAAATTCGGCAGGCCGGCATGTCGCCCGAGCACGCGGCCATCAACGTGACGAATCTCGCCCTCGATGAATGCATCGGGTCGGCGCTCTCGAACCACGCGGGCATAGTCTCGATCCGGCACGAAGCAGATGTCCTGCGATTCCGCCTTGTCGTGAACGGCCAGGCCAAGCCTGCGGGCATGTGCCCGGACTTCCGCCTTGGTCAGATCGCCGAGCGGGAAGAGCGTTCGCCGGAGAATTTCCGACGAAACGCCGAAGAGGACGTAGGACTGATCCTTCGCGCTGTCCCGGGCGCGCAGAAGTCGCGGCCGATCGCCGGAGTTATCCACTCGGGCAAAATGGCCGGTGGCGATCAGATCGGCGTCGATGGCGTTCGCATAATCGATCAGCCTTCCGAACTTGAGCCACTGATTGCACATGACGCAGGGATTCGGCGTCCGCGCGGCGGCATACTCATCCGCGAAGTACTGCTTGAGGCGGCTGAAGTCTTCCTCGAAGTTCAGGGCATAAAAGGGAATGCCCAGTTCTCCGGCCACGACGCGCGCATCGGTCGCATCCGCCGCCGAGCAGCAGCCTCGATGTCGCGGCTCGACCGGCGTCGTCGAGCGAATCGGCAGAGAGAATGTGCTCTCGGTCGAACCGCCTGTCTTGCAGGCCCCGACCGGCTCGGGATCGGCGGCGCCGAGGCGCATAAAGACGCCGACCACGTCGTAACCCTGCTCGTGAAGGAGGCAGGCCGCGACGCTGCTGTCTACTCCGCCGCTCATGGCGACCAGCACTTTCGGCTTCACACTCATGCATACCAGTTTAGGGATCGCGAAATGAGGCAGCAAACCCAGCCCGCCAGGCGGCCCCGCGACGCGCAATCTGCCATTACCCGGCACCCAGGGCATAAAGCCGGCCTATATCCCACTCTCACCCCCCGCAAAAGCCTCAAGCTGCCCGCACGACGCTCGCAGGCAAGTCGTGAGACCTCCGGTTGCCACGTGGGGGCTACCCCGAATATTTCATCAGGTCGGCGTTGAATAGGAATAGAAAAAGCCTCGAAGCCTTGTAGACTGGGGTTTCTTAAGAACATTCCGGTCCATAGGCAGGGAGGCTTTTTCGTGACAGACTGTAACAGCAAACCGATGTTCTTTTCCAGTCTCGGCCGCAAGAAAATCGTGGCCGATTTCACAGGCGGAACGCTCACCTCAGACGCCGGGGGTCTGCTGCTTCGGGAGGTCGAGCGGCGTCTGGGCCTGGTCGATCAACTGGCCGGGGTCATCAACGACCCGCGTGATCCGGCCCGAATTCAACATGACCAGCGGGTCATGCTGGCCCAGCGCATCTTTGCCATTGCGATGGGCTACGAAGATCTCAACGACCATCAAGCCCTGCGGAGCGATCCCGTGCTGGCGGTCCTGACCGGGCGGCCGCCGAGCGCGGATGAGCCGCTGGCCAGCAGTCCGACCTTGTGCCGGCTGGAGAACCGCGTCACGCGCGGCGACCTGGCACGAATGTCGCGTGTGCTGGTGGAGCAGTTCATCGCGTCCTATGAATCGCCGCCGGAGGAATTGATCCTCGACTTCGACGCGACCGACGATCCGATCCACGGCAACCAGGAAGGCCGCTTCTTCCACGGCTATTACGACCACCACTGCTTCCTACCGCTGTATGTGTTCTGCGGCTCGCGGCTGCTGGTCTCCTACCTGCGGCCCAGCAACATCGACGGGGCCCATCACGCCTGGCCCATCCTGAAGCTGCTGGTGCAGCGCTTGCGACAGGCGTGGCCCGGGGTGCGGATCATCGTCCGCGGGGATTCCGGCTTCTGCCGCCGGCGAATGATGAAATGGTGCGACCGGCACGGCGTCAAGTACGTGCTGGGCCTGGCCCGCAACACCGTCCTGGAGAAAGCGGCCGAGTCCTTCATGCAGGCGGCCGAGGCCCAGTTCGCCACCACGCAGCAGAAGGTGCGGAACTTCCACGAGATCGAGTACGCGGCGCAGACCTGGGATCGCCCGCGCCGCGTGATCGTCAAGGCCGAGCGGCTGGTTCAGGGGCCCAACGTTCGATTCGTGGTGACCAACCTGACCGACCGCACGCCGAACGATATCTACGACGGTCTGTACACGGCCCGCGGCGACATGGAGAACCGCATCAAGGAGCAGCAGCTCGGGCTCTTCGCCGATCGCACCAGTTGCCACGCCTTCCTGGCCAATCAGTTCCGGCTGCTGTTGTCCTCGGCGGCCTACGTCCTGGTGGAAACGCTGCGCCGCACGGCCCTGGCCGGCACCGAACTGGCCGAGGCCCAGGTGAACACCATTCGCCTGAAACTCCTCAAGGTCGCCGCGCGGGTGGTCGTCTCCGTGCGCCGCGTCGTACTGCGACTGTCGAGCAGCTGCCCCCTGCAGGACCTGTGGCGATCCCTGGTTCCACGACTCCGCCTGATCCCGCCCGCCCCATCATGACCCGAAAAACAACCTGATCACCGCTTGGGGGTAAGGGGGCCCTGCGCGCCCCAACCTCCACCTTCATCCCTCCGCTCACGCACAAAGCCGAAAAACTCCGTCCATCACCATTCGAAGATCACTGATGAAATATGCGGGCTACTGAGGCGATCACATGGGGAGTTCGCTAAAAAGGGGCGATTCAATTTCGGATTCCTAAACAAGCCTTAAATCCCTAAATTGCCCTGTTCGACCTTTTTTTGAAAGAGATTGCACTTCGCGTTAAGGATTCGCTAAGATAGCGAACCAGGGTCAGCCGGAATAAGAAGCCAAGGTAATCGGTTGGGTATGCACTCAGTGCTGCTGAGTTCGACTTCGCATTTCTGCAGTATGAAGCGGTCGAAATGCAGAATGCGGGTTGTGCAACGCTCGACCATTTCACCTCCGGCGCATTTTAAGCATTGTAATAGGGTCGATTGTTATTTGAGCGGGGAGTTCGATGACGAATCCTTCGATTCGGACATCTTGGCAGCGCCACGAGGTGAAGTACTTCATTGACGAAGCGCTCGCGCTTCGCATCCGCAGGTATTGCGTCCAAAACCTGCGACTTGACCGAAATTGCCAGCCCTTCGCCGATCGCCAGTACCCGATCCACTCCGTCTATCTCGACTCTCCGGACCTTCAACTGGCGCGCAATGTCGAAGCGGGCGAGCCGGACCGCTTCAAGCTCCGGGTTCGCACTTATCGTCACGCCCTTCAGGCCGACCAGGGCCTTCCCGCTTTCTTCGAAATCAAGCGCAAGGTCATGGGCATCATCTACAAACAACGCTCGATCGTCGATCGCGCCGATGCCGTCCGGCTGCTGCGAAACGGCGCGAACTCCCATTGTCCAGGCACAGTTACGGAAACCGAAGCGAACGATAAGCTGGCGAAGTTTCAGTGGCTTCGGTATCAGCTTCGGGCGACGCCGAAGGTGGCGGTCTTCTATACGCGGGAGGCCTACGAACAGGATGCGGGCAAAGGCGTCCGGCTCAGCTTTGATCGCCGGCTTTCCTTTCAGCCGGTCGACTCCAATCAGGTCTCGGACCCGGGCGCCTGGTGGCCGGTACCGATTCGCGGCGTGATTTTTGAAGTCAAATTCACCGACACATACCCCGTCTGGCTGAAGAACCTGCTCGCATCGAGCGATCTCGTTCGTCGCGGCGTCTGCAAGTACACGCTCTGCCTGCAGGCCGCCCGGGGCGTGTCGCTGGACATGAAGGAGACTCGAATCGCATGAACAGCTTCATGGACGAAATCATGTACTCCCTTCAGGAGCCCACGGTGTCAAGCGCCGGGTCGCTGGTGCTGACCCTGCTCTCCGCCTTTCTCATCGGTCAGCTTAATGCATGGTTCTATAAGTGGACACACCGCGGCGTTTCCTATTCCCGCGGTTTCACCCAGTCGCTCGTCCTCATCACCATGATCGCCTCCTTGAGCATGATGCTCATCGCCTCGGCGCCGCTGGCGGCCTTCGGTCTGCTCGGCGGCCTGGCGATCATTCGCTTCCGTACGATCGTCCGCGACGCGCGCGACAATGTTTATGTTCTCCTGTGCCTCGTCTGCGGCATGGCGATGGGCCTGGGGTTCATTCAAATCGCCGCGATCGGGGCTCTCGGGGCGAATCTGATCGCCTGGTATCTTCACATGACCGGCTTCGGCGGCTGGCGTTCACTCGAAAGCGTGCTTCGCTTTCAAATCAGCGTCGGCGAATACGACGAGTCCGACCTTAAAGCCGTCTTCGCTCGTTACTGCAAACGACATACGCTCGTCTCCATCGACGAGGGCCCCGCCATGGAAAGCGGCGCCGGCAACGTCTATCAATGCGTCTACCGTGTCCGACTCCGCGACCCCGAGACCGCCCCGGACCTTCTCTCAACGCTTCGTGGCGCCAAACCGATCCGGTTCGTCAACCTGCTGGTCGATCCGGAGCACGAGGAGGTGGCGTAGACCAACATGGTTCCGCCCGCATCATCAACGGTTTCGTCCCGGCTGGCGCGCTGGCTAAAGCGCCTGCTCCGCAAAATGCTTGAGACTTACGGGCCCATCGCGGTCTGGCTCCTGGCCCTCGCGGCCGTGTTGGTGCTTTACTCGCGACGTTCGAACACCGGCAGCGTTGTGGCCTATGGCGAGGAACGTTCCATAACCATCGCCCACCTCGAACCCGGCATGGTGCGTGAACTGCGGGTCGAGCTTCACCAGATCGTCGAGCCGGGCGAGCTCCTGGCGAAGATGGACGATCGCGCCGATCGGCTTCGCCTTTCGACCATCTCCAAGGATTTGGAACGGCTGAAATACGAGGTCGAGGCCGAGCGAAGCCAGATAGAGATGGCTCAGGCCAGCGCAGATCTCGACGCCCGGGACCTGGCACGCCGGCTCCTGGTCGATCGCGAATCCGCCCACATTCAACACATGGTCCAGATCATCGAAAGGGCCGGTGATCAGGCCACCCTCGACGGAACCCTGGTCGAATACAACATCATGAAGCGCCTGTATGAAGAGGATCAGGCGAACTTCCGCGAGCTGAACCTGATGAAGACGCAGGTCGACGCCCTGCGGGCTCGCGTCAAGACGGCCGACGAGGCGCTGGAGCGCATGAAGAAGGCCTTCAAGGAAGCCGACGAGCGCTGGTTCGCCTTTACCGACGCACAGCAGGATCCTGTCGACTACGAATCCGTTCTCACGCCGATCCGCCTTGCCGCCGACGTTCGCGAAAGGGAGATTCGCGAACTCGTCTTTCGGATCGACCAGTACGTCATTCGTTCCCCGGCGCGTGGCCAGATCACGGCGATTTATGTCGAGCCGGGCGACCGCGTGCTGGCCGGCGAACCCCTGGTCAATATCTCCCCCACAGCCACCAATCGCGTCGTCGCGTTTCTCCCGCCGGAACGTTCGAAGTTTGTTTACCTCGGCGAGCCGGTTCGCGTTTTTCCCGTTGCCGCAACCAACGAACAAAGTCGTCAGGTGCAGGGCGCCGTCCTGAGCGTGGCCGACGCCATTACCGAGGCGCCGATTCGTTTCCGAAAAATGCCCTCCTGGCCCATCTGGGGTCGAGAGGTCATCGTCACCCTGTCGAACGACGCCACCCTCATGCCCGGCGAAGCGGTGACGCTCAGATTCGAAGAATAAACAAGATGCGCCCGATTCGGCGGCTTCAACATGCCGTGCCATCCGGCGGAGGAGAGAAAGATGCGACTCATCACGACCGTTGCGACGGCTATGATTCTTCTAAGCGCCGCCGCGACCGCGCGGGCGGCCGATGTCATCCTCAACGAATACAACGCCGTCGGCGACACCCAGTTTCTCGCCAACGGTTCGGCCGACACTTACTGGGGCACCGTTCTGGGCAACGGCGGCGACTGGTTTGAGCTGGTCGTCATCACCGACCATCTGGACATGCGCGGATGGACTTTGACCCTCAACGACAGCAGCCTGGCCGGCCCGCAAACCCTGACCCTCACCAATGACAACGTCTGGTCCGACCTGCGAAGCGGCACCATCATCACCGTCTCGGAGGAGCTCGGTAACAACGTCGACGACTATCAGCCCGCCCTCGGCAAGTGGTGGCTGAACGTCAAGGCCGCCGACGATACCAACGGCAGCTACATCACCAACTCCAACTTCCGCGTCAACAATGACAACTGGCAACTCACCATTCGCGACAGCCTCAACGCGGTGAAGTTCGGCCCCGCCGGCGAAGGCATCGCCCCCCCCAGCGGCGTCGGCAACAACGAAGTCTGCAAGCTGGAGGCCAATCCCTCCGCCGCCATCACGCCGCTCTCCGCCTACAACGACGGCGGCAGCAGTTCCTTCGGCGCCCCGAATCTCTGGAACAGCGGCGCGAGCGTGCAGAGCTTCTCCGCCCTGCGCAGCGTCCTGCCGTACTCCCCGCTCACCTCCGTCCGCATCAACGAAGTCCTCACCCACACCGACCCCCCGCTTGAGGATTACATCGAGCTGCACAACACCACCGGCAGCCCCATCGACATCAGCAAGTGGTACCTCTCCGACTCGCTCAACGACCTCACCCAGTATCAGATCCCCGATTTGACCACGATCCCCGCCAACGGCTACCTCGTCCTTTACCAGACCCAGTTCGGCTTCGGCCTCAACTCCTCCCAGGGCGATGACGTCGTCCTGTCACAGGCTGACGGCCTCGGCGTCATGACCGGCGGCCGCGACTATATCACCTTCGGTCCCGCCGAAAACGGCGTCTCCATCGGCCGCTACCCCGACGGAACCGGCCCCCTCTATGCGATGGTCTCGCGCACCCCCGGCGAGGCGAACTCCCTGCCCCTCGTCGGACCGATCGTCCTCAACGAGCTGATGTACCACCCGCCCGACCTGCCCGGCAACATCGACAACACCGACCACGAATACGTCGAGCTGCGCAACATCACCAACGCCCCGCTCGCCCTTTCGACCTTCTTTCCAAGCCCCGGCGTGACACACCCCTGGCAGCTCACCGGCGGCATCAGCCACGTTTTCTCACTCGCCGTGTCGATCGCCCCCAAGGGATACCTCCTCGTGGTCAGCTTTGATCCCATCGCTGAGCCGGCCAAGCTCGTCGACTTCCGCGCCACCTACGGCCTTGCCGACGACGTCCAGGTCATCGGCCCCTACTCGGGCCAGCTCAGTAACGGCGGCGAGCGCGTGCAATTGCTCAAGCCCGACACGCCGCAGTCTCCGCCGGAGCTGTTCGTGCCGTACATCCTCGTCGATGATGTGGAGTATTCCGACAGCGGCGCGTGGCCGACCTCGCCTGACGGCGATGGCTTCTCGCTGGAGCGCATCGACTCGACCTGGGTCGGCAACCTTTCGACGAATTGGGAAGCCAGCGGCCTCGTCGGCGGAACCCCCGGCTGCCCCAACGATCAGGATTCGCCCCTCCCCGCCGACATCGACGGCGACGGCCTCGCCAATCTCGACGACATCAACGCCCTGGTGGCGATCCTCCTCGATCAGTCCGTCGACTCCTGCCGGCTGGAACGCGCCGACGTCAACGCCGACCTCGCCATCGACGCCCTCGACATCGCCCCCTTCACCGCCGACCTGCTGGGGCCGTAAGGCACTGAATCTCCCGCGTGCCTCCGACCAGGCACAGCCCTTCATCCCAGTTGCTCGGACCAGTGCAAGTGTCGCCTTGCGCATCGGCCGACATACCGGAATCCCTCCCAAATCCGCGCGAGCGCTGAGCAGGTATTAACAATGAAATGCTCTGCGCACGATTCATCCCGTGTATCCCGCAACCGATCGCCGCCGGCTCGCTCCTCGGCCCACCGGGAGTTCTGACTGTCACGCCGCCGGACCGGTGTTTCACCAAAAACCACCTGAAACGCGCACTGCCCCAACCCACGCCCGCCACAAGCGTTGGCACAATTCCCAAAGCCCTTGTGTCACCTTATGTCACCTTCGCTTTTGCACGACTTACGCGAACGCCGCCGCCCCCCGATCCGAGCCGCGCGCGTCAGCAAGCGGTACCAGAAAATCCGGACTCCCAAACGCAATCAACACCCATCGCCGACGCAATCAGTACCGCCGCTTCTGCATTCACCTGGACCCTCTCGAATGCCCCCACGCAACCCCGCCGCCGCTCAAAATTTCGACGTTTCGACTTTTCGACGTTTCCCCCCAAACCGCCCAAAACACGAACCGCCCCAACCCATGCCCGCCACGAGAGTTGCAAGCGAAAAAATTCGGCTGTGTCACCTTATGTCACCTTCGAAATTGAGCCCTTTGCGGCCCCTGGCCCATTCAAAACAAGGGCGCGCGGATGGATTTGTCGGCCCGCGATGCCGCACTTCAAACCACTGGTCCGCGCTACAGCGGCGTGTCGAGGCTGCTCTCTGAACCGTAAATCGTCTTGATCCAGCGAACCTCTCCCGAATCCGGAATGACGGCGATGTACATGTCCTGATAGCGATTCGGCGGCCGGCCCGTCCCGCCCAGGCGCTTGTAAAGCTCCTCGTTGATGCCGGTCGTCCCGAGGCTGGTCGAGCCGATGTTCCCGACGAAGAGAACTGTCTGCCCGGCGTGATTCGCGAGTATGTCGTCGACCACGGCGTCGGCGAAGGCGGCGGTGTTGACGTAGTTGGCGACGATCCAGGGCTTGACGGTGATGCCCAGCGTCTGGGCCAGTGGCTCGGCGGTCTGCATGTTGCGGATGAGCTCCGGGGCGAAGATGGCGTTGACCCCGCGCTCCGAGAGAACGTCCTTCAGGACCTGGGCGCGGTTCTGGCCTTCGGCGTTCAAGGGCGGGTCGAGACCGGGATCGCGCTCGGCATGGCGCACCAGGACAAGGGTCGTCGTGGTGCCCGGCGGCGAGTTGGAAAAGCTGATGAGATTGAGGACGTCGCAGCCGGTCAAACAAACCGCCGCGGCGAGAATGGCGACAAGCCGCAGCCTCAATGCGGCAACACGAGAGCCAAGAAGCATCTGCTGTCTCCTTCAGATTTTAGACAATGCCCGCGAGCCGTCTCGGGCCTTTCTCCCGAACCAGCGAATATCTTAACTGAACTCCGCGTGAAATCTCGAATGCGATCACGAAACCGCCACAAGTGCCTGCGCCAATCCTTGGGCGATATTCGATTGAAGGGTCCGCCATCGCTTTGCGCTGCCCCGGCAGAATCGCTGGTTGACCTCCAATTCGATGCCGGCATAACGCGCGGCCGCCCCGGAGAGCGTGCGCAGGTACGTCGTGAATCCATCGGCGGTGCCGCGATAGGGTTGGTTCGCCCGGACAGTGAGCGACGGGTCACACTTCACGAGGCCCTTGCGCCAGGCCCTGCAGAACGCCGCCTCCAACTTTCGGGCGGGGTCGTAGAGCAGACCGATGTCGAGGTCTCGCCGTCGCCCGCGAAAGACCGGCGTGAAGGAGTGGATCGAAAGGTGAAGCACGCGCCGGCCGCCATCAAGCCAGCCTGCGATGCGTCGCTCGACTTTTCTCCGGTAGGGAAGGTAGTGGTCGCTGACGATGCGACCCTTCTGCGCTTGCGAGGCGGATCGGGTGATGGCCGAAAAAAAATCGTCGCTGTCCGGGGAGCGATTCAACTCAACCAAAAGCCGCGTCACATCGGAGAAAATCAGCGGCGCACGAACGTTTCGAGAAAGCCCTCGCGCAAGTTCAAGCGCGCCGGGATCGTATCCCCGGTGCGATTGCAAGAGCCGCCCCCGCCCGGCGAAGAGAGACTGATACGCCGCCGGCACGCGATGGCCGCCGTGCTCGCAGGTAAAGATGATGCAGTCAAACTTACGCACGCAGCATCCGGCCCTTCGCCAGGCAGTCGCAAAGCTCCGCATACACCTCGGCCAGCCGCTGCCGGCGAAAGTCGCCGCCGACCGCCCGAACGATCCGGCTCGACAGATTGCCCTCGCCGAGAATCACATCGAGCGGCGCTGTCGCACCCGCGATTTGCCCCGTGTGCGGCAAACAGGCTTCGCGCAAGTGACACCAGACCTCGCGGGCCGTGACGGACTGGTCGCCCATGCCGAGCGATCGCAGATATTCGCCGTCGGTGATGGCGGCCCGATCGCCCTCGCGGATGGTCGCCGTCAGAATCGGCTCCAGGGCATCGACCGAGAAAGACTGTTGATGCCCGACGTCCGACCATCGCTCGCCCGCCAACGCCTCCAGCGCCGAGCAGATCAGACTCAGCACGGCGATGTCGGCGGCTGGACACTCCTGAATGTCCAGCACGCGAATCTCGATCGTGTCGCGGTCAAAACGCGGAATCGCCCCGCGTGCGTTGGCCCATTCATCCTGAAGCAGCCCCTCCGCGTCGTGCGGCGCGAGGTCGCGATAGATTCGTTGCAGAATCTGATCCCGATAAGCCTGCATCGTGAATACGGGTTCCGGAATCACCCGGCCGGTGATGGACGGTATTCGCTTGCAGTTCGACTTGTAGGTGTTGAGCCGCGCATCGGCGAAACCGCCGGGCATTCCATCCATAAACGGAGAACTCGCCGCCAGCGCCGGGAGGATTGGCAGCAGCAATCGAATCGCCGCGTGCAACCTGCCAAATTCCTCGTCCCCGCAAAACGGCAGATTCAGGTGCACCGACTGAAGATTCGCCCACCCATGTCCGCGACAATCGAAGATGCGATCGAACGCCGCGTACACCTCGCCGTAGTCGTGCGGCCAGAGGCGCATCTCCTTATGGGGGTCCATCCACGGATGCATCGACGTGGGCATCAGCCGCCCACCCATCGGCGCAAGTATGTCGTTGATCCGTCCCACGCCCGACTGAAACGAATCCGCCAGCCGATCGAAAGACGAAACCGGCTCTCCGGTCTTCAGCTCGATGACATGCAGGACAAGCTCGTTGGACCAGCTCAAGTCGCCGAAGTCGACATCGCCGGTGATCTCCCCCGCCTGCGCCGCCAGCACTTTGTCGCTGATCGGACGAACGTCGAGGCTCGCCTGATCGACGATCATGTACTCCAGCTCGACGCCGAAGCGCTGAAACAGGTGATGGGGCCCGCTCATGACGACTTGCGGCCCTCGCCGTTGGTCTTGGCCTTGAGCCGCGCCAGAATGGAACCCATGACCCGGTCGTACAACTCGTTGCCGAGATACTTGTCCTCCTGGCCCGCGTCGATGTTGGGGTTGTCGTTGACCTCCATGACAAACACGCGGTTGCCGACCACCTTGAGATCGACGCCGTACAGCCCGTCGCCGATCGGCCGGGCGGCGCGAAGGGCCGTGTCAACGACGGCGGGCGGCACGTCTTCGAGCGGCACGGCCTCGACGCTTCCAAAGCGCGTCTCGGCGCCCTGGGTCTGGGCGATTTGCCAGTGCTCTTTGACCATGAAGTATTTGCAGGCGAAGAGCGGCTTGCGATCCAGCACGCCGATGCGCCAGTCCATGTCGGTCTTGAGGAATTCCTGTGCAATGATGAGGTCGGACTTCTCCAGGAGGCGATCGACGATCTCCTCGACTTCAGCCTCGGTCTCTGCCTTCATGACGCCCTGCGAGAACGAGCTGTCGGGCTGCTTGAGGATGCAGGGCAGACGCATGGCCACGCGGATCAGCTCCCGATTGTCGCGATGGATGATGAGGGTCTTGGGAATCGGCACGTCGTATCGATTCATCAACTCGGCGAGGTACACCTTGTTGCTGCACTTGGCGATCGACTCCGGGTCGTCGATCACCACCAGTCCTTCAGCAATGGCCCGACGGGCGAAGCGATAAGTATGGTGATTGACGGCGGTGGTTTCGCGAATGAAAAGGGCGTTGAACTCGGCGATGCGTCCGTAGTCGTCGCGGTCGATGAACTCCACGCCCATGCGCAGTCGCCGCGCCGCCGCGTAGAACTTGCGAAGCGCGCCCCGATTCGAGGGCTGATGCTGCTCGGCGGGGTCGTGAAGAATGGCCAGATCGTAAAGCGTCGGCTGACGCCGTCGCGCGGGCGAGCGACTCCGCGCGAAGTATTCCGTCGCGGCCTCGACGGCGAACGGCTGGTGCGACTCGGGGATGTCGCTGGCGGCGATCGGGCGGATGGAGTGCAGGGCCCACTGATCGTCCTCATGCCGGAACTCGGCGCGGAGGAGCGGGGCTTCGAACAATCGAAAGAGGCGCTGGCTCAGCTCGTCATAGGTCTTTGCGGTGTTTCGACCGAAGTAGATGCTGAGCGTGAACGTCGCGGACTTGATCGACCGCAGACTCTTACGAATCATGGCCTCAAGGTCTTCGGCGACGATGCGCGTGATCGTCAGGGTCTTCATGTCCTGAATGGTGGTGATGCTGGGCAGCGGCTTGTGGCCCCGGGCCATCGCCAGGAGCGAAACGTAGTAGCCGACACTCTGGTATCGATAGGATCGACACAGGTTGTAGACCTTCAGATTCCGAATGTCGCTGTAGTGCATGTCGGTCAAGTACGACTTGGCGGCAACAACCGGCGCGCCCGGGACGTGCAGCGGCCAGCGCTTCGGATTCTCAACGACAATGACGTGCGCCATTATTTCGCCGCCTTGCGACCCCGAACGATCTTTCGCGGTTCAATGATCAACATGTTTGCATCATAGGTGAGCACGCCGAGCAGGATCGCCCCGATCGCGCGGTCAACCCCGATTGAATAAACGTGGCCTTTGGCCAGCGGATTCGGATCGAGCGGGTCGGCCACCAAAACTTCCCGCTTCTTGCGGTTGTAGCTGCATAAGACGACAAAGTGCCCGCAGGGCACACCGCGAATATCGTCCTCCCGCCCTGTCTCTCCGTGCTCGCGGGGCATGCGATAGAGATAGGTGGCACTGAGCCCGGTCAGGATTGGTCGGTCATGGACCAGCGCATCGCGAATCAGCGACCTGCTGATGTCTTCGAAGTGGATTTCGCCGCCGAGATCCAGGAATTCGAGATACCCCTTCGTCGCCCTGCGAAGCTTGGGTGAGTGTTTCTGCTTCGCCTGGGCGACCAGCTTGGCGCGGAGATCGACGCGCTGACGTCCGTCGAACCACGACGGATCGAACACTTTCAGGTTAAATGTGTAAATCCTGGCGTGATATCCACGCCGAAGCGCGTGGCAGGCGAGGAAGACAGCCAGCGTGCCGCCCTGCTTCAGCGCGGGCACCTCGCGGATGACGCGGTCAAGGGAGAGCCTGTCACCGTAATGTTGGTAGACGGCGTGCAGACAGGTCGGTCCGCATGTGGTGCCGTCCGGTTGAGGCAGGATCGAAAATGGGCGCCGCTTGCTCAACGCATCATCCCAGCGTCTATCGCGGAAAGCCCCCGAACAATCGGAATGTCACGACCAAGCATCGGGCCGATACCCCAAGTGTGCGGACGCAGTCCACAACGCCCAACAGCATCCCAGTGGGTGGCTTCGTTGTCAAAGGCAGGGGCCACCGATCAGGCGGAAGCGGCGGCCGGGCCGGGCGGTCACGGCGCCCTTCCTCATCCATCGAATCCTGATTAGGATGCCGTTATGGCTGGAAACTGTGATTTGATGATGGCTGCGTCCGATCTCGGCTATGGCCCGATCGTGGTGCTGGTCGTTTTCACGATGGTCGTCTCGACCGTGATCATGTTGCTGACTCACCTGATCCCGAAGGCCAAGCGCACCGGCGACAGGAAGGACGCGACGTACGAATCGGGCATGCCGACCGTCGGCGATGCGCGACGGAGGTTCAACGTTCGGTTCTACCTCGTCGCGATGCTGTTTCTGCTGTTCGACGTGGAGCTTATTTTTCTGTATCCGTGGGCGGTGAACTTCATGAGCGCCCACTCGGCCGGTGACCTTCCGCTTCTGAACTTTCTCTTTGTCGAGATGGCAATCTTTTTCGGACTGCTGCTGGTCGGGCTGATTTACGACCTCGGCAAGGGCGTCCTCGAATTCGATTAGTCAACGTCGACGACCATGCAAGCACGAAAAGGCCGTCTTACACCGTGGATTGATCTCAAATTGCGACATTACGATACCTGCGCAAATTGCGCTCAAGGGACAGCCTCACTCGGAAGAATCAGTCGTTCGAGTGAGGAAAAAATCGCCACTCTCATTTTCGCTCAATTGGTTCCAAATCTCATTTACAACGCCGCTGATGGTGCCGATACTTTCTAGATAAATCCCAAATTCGTGACAAGCCGGGTCTTTAATCCGGTGTTGGTCACGACAGGGTCTCGCGCCAAGCTTGTTTAGAGCCATCGACGGTTGTGCCTTCCCTCATAGCGGAGCCGCCGCGATGAGATGGAGGCTCCTTTCTTGAAATCTTCGTTGTACGCTCAACTTGCCCGGACTCAACGTCTGCCGAGCCCGTCGACCACGGCACTGAAGATACTTGAGCTGGCCGAGTCGCCGGATGTCACCGTCAAACAAATCTCGGATTTAATTCTGACGGATCCGGCCATGTCGGCGCGCCTGCTCAAGTACGCCAACTCTCCCATGGTGGGTCCGCGGAGTGAAATCACCAGCGTTCAGCAGGCGGTCACGATGCTGGGTATCCGCAGCGTCAAAGTGACGGCGCTGGGATTCTCACTTGTACGAAAGAGCCACCAGCCCAAATGCCCTCACTTTAATTATGACGTCTTCTGGGCGCATGCGACGGCCATCGCCACGGCTGCCCGCGGGATCATGGCGGTCGGCTGTCCGGCGCGGGCGGATGAGGCGTTTACCGCCGGGTTGCTTGCGCGAATCGGCAGGCTCGCGTTTGTGACGGCGATGCCCGAGGAGTATGACGGCGTTCTGGCAAGACTGCCCAATCTCATGGCGGATGGGATCGACGAGGAGAAGGCGGTCCTCGGGGAATCTCACATTGAGATCGGCGCAGAGCTTCTGGGCCAGTGGAAGTTGCCTGCCCTGCTTGTAGATTCCGTGCGGTATCAGTTGAATCCGGCGGCAGCCCCGACCGCCGAGGCCAGGCAGATCGCCGAAGCCGTTCTCCACGCCAAGAAGATCGCGGACGTACTCTGCGGATTGTCGAAGGGCTTCGAGGGTAATCGGCCGCAGCAAGTGATTGAGATTTCCGTGATTGAAGATCAATTTCGGCAAACTGCCGGCATGTTGGGTATCTCGCTGGATGAACTGCCCGATCCAGAGGTGATCGAGGATCAGGCGCGCGATCTCGCGGAGCAGTTGAACGTGGCCGGCGGTCTGGAGCGTCAGGAATTGGTCAAGCAAGCGAAGAAACTGGAAAGCCAGGCGATCACCGACGGCCTGACCGGATTGACCAATCGAAAAGGGTTCGACGCGAGGCTCGCCGCGGAAGTGGAGCGATCGCGCCGGCACGGCCGCCCGCTCGCGCTGCTGATGCTCGACCTGGATCACTTCAAACAGGTGAATGACGGGTACGGGCACCAGATCGGAGACGAAGTCCTGAAGCAGGTGGGCCGGGTTTTGAAGGAGACGGTCCGAAAGTGTGACTACGCAGCTCGATATGGCGGTGAGGAATTCGCCGTGATCGCCGCGGAGAGCGAACTGCCGGCAGCCGCGTCTCTGGCGGAACGGCTCCGCATCGCGATCAGCGGAATCTCAATCAGCGTCGCCTCAGGATCGTATTCGCCGACGGTGAGCATCGGCCTGGCTGCTACGTCCATGCCGACGGAAACGCTGACCGCAGAAACGCTGATTGCGCAATCCGACAAGCTCCTCTATGAAGCCAAGCGCTGCGGGCGCAATCAATGCAAGTCCGGCCTGATTGGATAACCAGCTCACGTCAGGAATCAAACGACTCATGCGGCCCGGCCGATGGGTCAGTATTGCGGACGAGCGTCCTGGGCATGTGCTGCAAGGCGGCGCCGGTGGAAAACGCACGGAGTGATGTGAGCTCTCCGCTGCGGCCGTAGGGCGCGGTGAGCTGGAGATTGACCAACGCCGGCGAACCGCGGAAGACCGGCGGATTCTCAAAGCCGTCGATGTTTTCGAGGTTAACGCCGCGAGAACTGACGAGGAGGCGGGTATTCTCCAGTTCGGAAAGGTTTGGATCTCACTGATGCGAAGCGGGTTACCCAGTTTAGGGAGTATTCCCTTCCGAAAACCAGTTGCTTCGATGTTACGAAATCAGCCCGACCGATTTAATTGCAAGTCCCTAAATCTTCGTTGGCTTAGCGGCGGGACGCCTGGGTCTTAGCCGTGAAATGGCGACCGTTTGCGCGGTGAAATCGCGGCTTCCCGGGTTAGCGCGAGGGCTGACGGGCGCCATTCTGACGGCCCAATCGGCCCACGAGTGAATCCAGTCGCGAACGGTCAAGGCATTCGCGCGCTACCTGGGGGCGACGAATCCGCCAGTGAATTGTTGGGTTAAGTAAACTGGTAGGGAGGTTTTTTCGGACCTGTCGAGTGGGGTGCGACTCTAAGTCCGCGTAGGAGCGACAAGTTGTAATCGAAGTGGTCAATAATATGGGCAGTTTGCAGATTCACTCCATAAACCGAAATGCCTTCAAACCTTAGGAATACTACAATATTTTGATAAGATTTCGTTGACACCCCCTACATATTGGGGTATTAAACGGATTGTCCTCAAGCAATCGTAGAGGGCAATCCGAAGTTGATTATCGAGCCTGCAGCGAAGCGGGACCAGATGTGGCCTACCCGTAGGGGAGCCCGCCGCTTCGCGTTGCTCTCGTTGGAGTTCGACCTCGGTCAGATGGAATCAAACTCAATCGGTGGCGGCCGTTCGTGGCGACGGTCGCAATCGATTGATCAGGCGCGGCCGGCGGCGGAAAGCCGCGGCCCATATCGGGAACCGGGTGACAAGTATGGTGAATCTTTCGACGGATCGAATGAAGGTCGGCGACAAGGATGTCGCACCCTCGGCTCGCTATGGTGAGTTCGGCCTGACCGAAAATGCCCTGCGGGTTTTGCGCGCGCGCTATCTGGAGAAGAACGAGTCCGGGGAATGCACGGAGCAGCCGGACGACCTCTTTGAGCGGGTCGCGCGGGTCATGGCCGACGTCGAACTGACTTACGGCGGTAACGAGTCTTGTCGCAGCGAGTGGAAGGCGCGATTCAAGAATCTCATGGCGTCACGCAAGTTCATGCCCAACAGCCCGACCCTGATGAATGCGGGCCGCTCGATGGGCATGTTGAGCGCATGCTTTGTCCTGCCGGTTCCCGATTCAATCGACGGGATCTTTGATTCGATCAAGCATACGGCATTGATTCAGAAGGCGGGCGGCGGAACGGGCTTCGCCTTTGACGCCCTTCGTCCCACGGGCGACTACATCAAGTCAAGCGGCGGCACGACCAGCGGGCCGATCTCCTTCTGGCGAGCCTTCAGCGAGGCGACGAACGCGATTCAACAGGGCGCGTTTCGCCGGGGCGCGAACATGGGCATGATGTACGTCCACCACCCGGACATCATCAAGTTCCTGCACGCCAAGCAGGACCTAACCCAGTTCACGAATTACAACATCTCGGTGAAGATGACCGACGAATGGATGGACGCCTTCCTGAAGGACCCCCATTCACCGCACCTCACTCGAAACCCCCGCAACAATCTCGAGTTTTACGTCCCCAAGTCCGTGCGCATCGCGGACTATTCGGTCAAGGATCTGATTCCGACGGAGAAATACGACGGCCTGACGCCGGTTTACACGCGGCAGGATATCTGGGACATCATCATCAAACACGCGTGGCAGACGGGCGAGCCGGGCGTGGTTTTCATGGACCGCATCAACGAGGCGAATCCGACGCCGCACGTCGGCCGGATGGAAGCGACGAACCCCTGCGGCGAGCAGCCGCTGCTTCCCTACGAAGCGTGCAACCTCGGCAGTATCAATCTCGGCTTGTTCGTGAAGGATGCCTGTACGGCGGACGCGGAAGTTGACTGGGACGCCTTGCGGACGGCGATTCACGAGTCGGTTCGTTTTCTTGATAACGTGATCGACGCCAATAACTACCCGCTGCCGCAGATCGACGACGTCTGTAAGGCCAATCGCAAGATCGGCCTGGGCGTCATGGGCTTCGCCGATGCGCTCTATAAGCTCGGCGTGCCTTATAACTCCGACGCCGGCGTGTCATGGGGCGAGCGCTTCATGAAGTTTCTCAATGATGAATCCCACAATTACTCGGAGAAGCTGGCCCTGGAGCGCGGCAGCTTCCCGAACTGGACCAACAGCGCGTGGGACACGCAGCATCATCGCCCGATGCGCAACAGTTGTGCGACAACGGTCGCTCCGACCGGAACCATCAGCATTATCGCGGATTGTTCCGGCGGCGTGGAGCCGATGTTCAGCCTTGCCTTCTTCCGCAACGTCTTAAAGGGGCAGGAAGAAGGCAAGACCCCGATGATCGAGAGCAACGAGACGTTTGTTCACGTGGCTCGAGAGCGGGGATTCTACAGCGAGGGACTGATGGAACAGATCGCCAAGGAAGGCACCCTCGCTCATATTGATGACATTCCGGAGGACGTACGAGCCGTCTTCGTGTGCGCCCACGACATCTCGCCGGAATGGCATATTAAGATGCAGGCAGCTTTCCAGAAGCACTGCGACTCCTCGATCAGCAAGACCATCAACTTCCCGAGCGAAGCCGGCCCGGCCGACGTGGACGGGATTTACAGGATGGCCTACAGCCTGAGATGCAAGGGGGTCACCGTGTATCGAGATGGATGCCGCTCCAGTCAGCCGATGGCGCTGGCCGACTCGGAGAAGAAGCATGAGGAGATGAAGGCCAAGGCCGCCGGGAGCCCTTCGGCTGCCGTCGCGCCGAGCCTGGATCGTGAAGTCATCGAGCGCAAGGCCGAGGGCGAGCGAATGCGAATCACCACCGAGCGGAATCTCTTCGGCGAGCGAATCACCGAGGTTAAGAAGACCTCGCCCTCGCTTGAGCCGCGCGAGCTGCCCTCCATCACCAGCGGCATTCGCGTTCGACAGCAGACGCCGTTCGGCAACATGCACATTCAGATCACCGTGGACCCGCAGGCCGAGCGTGAGTTGGAAGTTTTTGCTCAGCTTGGCAAGGGCGGCGACATCGCCACCAGCGATCTGGAGGCCATCTGCCGGATGATCAGCCTGTGGCTGCGTGCCGGTGGGCGATTGTCTTACGTCATTAAGCAGCTATCGGGCATCGGCTCGTCGATGCAGATCCCGACGCGCGATGGCCGGATCATGTCGCTCGGCGACGGCCTGGCCCAAGGGCTCAAGAAGTACACCAAGGCCAAGGAGCGATTCGGCCTGCGGGCCCTGCTCCTGGGCGAAGTCGATCCTTCAAATGCGGATGCCGGCGCATCGCCGAAGAACGGAAACGGCAACGGCGGCGACAAACACGACGCCGATGTGACCATTACCGCCGGGCGACTCGCTGAGCCGGCTGTTCAGGTGGCCTCGCATCGCAACGATTACAAGTTGAAATGTCCGGAGTGCGGCGGGGTGCTCGATTTCGGTGAGGGATGCACTAAGTGCCACGGATGCGGGTACTCGCACTGCTAACTGTTAGCAGTTGACCTCTAAACCTACTTTGAATGAGCGAAAGGAGGTGAGAGAATATGGCTAAGAATGAGAAGTCTTCAAAGAAGCTAGCATCACTTGCTGGCAAAGTGCTAAAAGGGAAGACGAGTTCGAAAGCGGCGAAAAAGCTTGCCGGGTCAGTGCTGACCCAAGCTCCTGACCGCAAGAAAAGTCGTTAGGCCGGTTGATCTACTAGCCACGAAGCGACTACGGCTTCCCCTGAAGCGCGCGTTTGCTGCTCTCCGGAAACGGAGAAGCTGACGTGTCCAAATCGGACTGGGAAGGAATAAGTGGGCTGGAGGGCGAAAGCCCCCCAGCCGGGATTGCGGGCCCCGAAGTCAAATGCTTAGACGGCGGCCGTTGCATGGCCGTACTAGTGGGTTCAATTCCCACCGGGGCCTGCGATATTTTAATCGCGTTGACTTCAAATAGTTTGAGTGTTGAGTGGACCATATCAGAGATGTGCTTATATCGGTTTGCAGAACCGAAAGTCAAGCAAAAACTACAAAATATTGTTGACACCCAAGGAATGGGCCACAATATGTAGTTGCTTACTAAGGGAGCGGCATCGTTATGAGAGTTATCGAAGGATTTGAGATTCAAAAGTTCGAAAGCCTCGGGGTAGATAATCCCGAGGAAGAAAAATCCCGGTGGCTGGCATCGGATCTAATGAAGCTACTCGGCTACTCGGATGCTGTCTCATTTAACGGTGCCATCAATCGAGCGATCGCGGCTTGCGCAACATTGAACATCTCGGTTCATGACAATTTTGAAGTAATTCGACGTAGTTCAGACGGAAACGACTATTGGCTTTCACGGTTCGGATGCTACTTGACCGTCATGAATGGCGACGTCAAGAAGCCCGCAGTTGCCAAAGCCCAAGCGTACTTCATCTCTATCGCTGAAGCAGTTCGGCAGGCTTCTGAGGAATCAGAGAATGTTGAACGCGTAATCCTTCGTCGCGATATTGCTGAACGGGAAAAGAGTCTCAGTAGCGTTGCGCGACGTGGACAGATCGAAAATTACGCGAGGTTCCAGGATGCTGGCTACAGAGGCATGTACAACATGAGCCTGTGGCAAATCAAGCAGCACAAGGGCATATCAAAAAAGGATTCCTTGATTGACCACATGGGTAGGACTGAGCTTGCAGCAAATGTATTTCGCTTAACCCAGACGGAAGAAAAAATCCGTAGAGACAAGATCATGGGGCAGCTCCCTCTGGAGACCGCGGCTCGTGAGGTAGGTGGTATTGTCAGGGACACGATGATTGAAATCAGCGGCGCCGCGCCAGAGGACCTAAAACCAAGAGAGAGTATTAAAAAGGTCCGAAGTGGATTAAAGAAAACGCAGAAAAAGCTTGAGAAAGTAGTTCATAAGTGATTTCATCGACCGTCTTGCGGCCGCTGAAATAAAAATAATAAAAATGAACCTCTAAAAAAGACGTTCATGCTTCGAGGGTTCGCCCTCGATGATTTATCAGGAGCCGGGCAGAGGCAATCGGCTTCTTTCCCCTCCGGAAAGCGTCGGGCATTCCCAGTGAATCCTGACGCTTTCTTTTTGCGCGCTCGTGGCCGACCGTGTGCCTTGACCGAGATTCCAATGGTTAAGGCAAGCGCCGCTGATGGAGCCGCGAACATGCGTTATGCTCTACGCGGTCGAGCGGGGAGGCCGCCGACCTTTGGAGGTGCTTGTGCGTCGCGTGGCGGGACCGATCATCGGCCTCATTATTGTTGCCCTGGGCGTGGCCGTTGAAGCCCGCCGCGCTCCGGCTGTCTTTACCGATAGCGGCGTCCTCTTCACCGACCCAGATGATTACATGCGCCTGTATCGGGCCCGCGAGATTCTTGAGGGCCGGACATCGCTTGTCAGGCAGATGCCGGAGATCAATTGGCCGGTGGGCACGACATTGCACTGGACCGCGCCGATGGACTACCTCGTCGTCGCGGCGGCGAAATCCATCGGCCCGCTGCTGGCGGATAATCCGCAGGCCCGGCTCGACCGTGCGGCGGCTTGGCTGCCGGTCATCGTCGGGGCGATCTATGTTTCGCTGTTGATTCTGCTGCTTCAACGGGCCACGGGTTGGCCGATCGCATTGGCAATATCGTTGGTGGTCCTTGTTTCGCCCGCATTCCACAGGCCGTTTGCCCTGGGCCATCCGGACCATCACTGTCTGCTCGAGTTGCTCTTCATGGTCGGCGCGCTCTTGTGGCTTCCCAGGCGTACGCCGGATGGATCACCCGCGGTTCCATCCGAGCGGGCGGCCGTTCTCAGTGGGGCGGCGACGGGCCTTGCCTTGTGGGTCGCTCCTCAGGCGATGGCGGTGTGGCTGGCGATTCTGTGCGGCGCGACAATTGCGACCTTTCGCGCACCGGAGGCG